>WHTR01000011.1 GCA_009377635.1 Chloroflexota bacterium | reverse complement strand
GGCGATCGCGCGGCATCGAGCGACTGCAGATGCGGTCGTTCGCGCTCGGTGCGCTCATTATGATCGTCCTGCTGGTCTCGGGCGCGGTGATCGCGGCTTCCGGGGTGGCGGGAAAGGCCATCGAGAACGTCGCAACGGTGCTCGCGATGAGCGCGCCGCCACTGGCGATCGGGACCGCAGTGTTGCGCTACCGTCTCTACGAGATCGATCGGATCATCAACCGCACGCTGACCTACGCGCTGCTCACGGCAGGTCTGGGCGCGACCTACGTCGCTCTCGTGGTTGGGCTGCAGGCGCTGCTCCGTCCCATCACCGGCAGCAACGACGCGGCGATCGTCGTGACGACCCTGGTTGTCGCGGCCTTATTCTTGCCGGTGCGACGCTGGGTGCAGGCGGCGGTCGATCGCCGCTTCAATCGCCGGACGTACGACGCCGCTCGCACGATTGACGCATTCAGCGCGCGGCTTCGCGAGCAGATCGATCTGGACACGCTCCGGTACGATCTGCTCGCGATCGTGGATGAGACGATGGAGCCGGCCAGAGCGTCGCTGTGGCTGCGGGATCCGGAGGTGCGTCGTTGACTGCGGATGAGCTGGCCATCGGGCCTATGCCGAGCACGGAGGGGTTGGCGGCTCCGGAGCGACCGATCGTCGTGGAACATCGCCAACAGCTCATGCTCCTCCTCCGCGAGGCGGCCCAACTCGAGCATGCCATCATGTGCCAGTATCTGTTCGCTGCCTCCTCGATGAAAGAAGGAACGGGCGAGGGCCTCACGTCAGTGCAGGCTGAGGCCGTTGGTCAGTGGCGGAGCACTCTTTTTCAGGTCGCACGCGAGGAGATGCTCCACCTCGCGCTCGTCCAGAACCTGCTGACCGACATCGGTGCCGGGCCAATGCTGGCGCGGCCGAACATCCCAACGCCTCCCGACAGCTTTCCGGCCGACGTTCAAATTGCGCTCATTCCGTTCGGTGAACGGGCGCTCCGACACTTCCTTTTCCTCGAGCGGCCGGAGGGCATGCCCTTCGAGGATGTCGACGGGCTCCCTGCGGGTGGTCATGCGCGTCCCCTCGTGGGTGACGAGGACATCGTCCCACTTCCCCAGCACTACGCGACCGTCGGACATCTCTATCGCGCGATCGACATCGGGTTCGCCTGGCTGACCGCCAAGCTGGGCGAGGATCGGCTGTTTGCGGGTCCGCCGTCAGCACAGGCGACAGAAGAACACTTCGGGTGGCCGAAGCTCATTCCGGTCGTTGACTTGGACTCCGCGCACCGTGCCGTCAGCACGATCGTTGAGCAGGGTGAGGGTGCACGTGGAGACTGGAAGGATGCGCACTTCGGCCGCTTCATGCAGGTCTTCGACGAGCTTCGTGCCGTCCGTCAGGTTGATCCGGACTTCGAGCCCGCGCGCCCCGTCGTTCCAGGGACGGTCCGTCCCCAGGTTGGCACGGATCTACCCGTCATCAGCGATCCTGCCACAGCTCAGGTGGCGGACCTTTTCAATGTCGTCAATGAGATCGTCTTGTTGACCATGACGCGCTTTTTTGCGCATACGGATGAGACCAGCGAGCAGCTCGCGACGCTCGCCGATCTCCCAGTGCGCCTCATGTTCCAGGCCATTCGGCCTCTGGGATTGCTCCTGACCCGGTTGCCGTTTGGCCCGAGCCATCCTGGCGCCACCGGGGCCCCGACGTTCGAGCTGTTCTATAGCAGCGGATATCTCCTGCCGAACCGGCACGCCGCCTGGTTGCTGCTCGAAGAGCGGCTACGCCAGACGGCCGAGTTCGCGCGGCGGATCGAGGAGGCTCACGGAATCGGAGTCGGCGGAATCGCGAAGGGGCTCGATGCTTTGGCAGCGCACCTTGCCGCGCAGGCAAACGGAGGCGCCGGATGACTCGATGCCGACTCAGCCTCCTGCGCGAACCCTGCATGAAACAAAGGCGTCGTCGCCAAGTCAGCGGGGCGGCAGGTTTCGTAACGATCTCGGAACGCCCGCGTGGTACAAAGGAGTCGAGATGAGCACGATCTTGAGGGCCGTCAGTCAGCTGTTCAGGCGGGAGCAGGATGCGCCGTCGCACGTCGCGGCGAAGGCTGGCTCGAGCCTGGCACTGGCCGATCCAGTGGAGATCGCGCCGAACGATCCACTCGTTGCCTATTTCCAGAGCAGCGTCGGCGCCGTCGACATCGACATCCTTTCGCTGGACTCTCCAGGTCTGCAGGCGCTCCGGGGCGCCGGCATCAAGCTGGTCGTGCCGCTGGTCAGCCAGGGTGAGCTCATCGGGCTGCTCAACCTTGGTGTCCGACTGAGCGATCAAGACTACTCCAGCGACGACCGCAGGCTGCTGGAGAACCTGGCCGGGCACGTGGCACCGGCCGTGCAGGTGGCGCAGCTGGTCCGCCGCCAGGAAGCGGAGGCGCGGAGGCGCGAGCGCTTCGAGCAGGAGCTGCGGGTCGCGCAGATCATCCAGCAGAGCTTCCTGCCGAGGGAGTCGCCGAATCTGCCGGGCTGGCGGATCGCCGCCCACTATGGGCCCGCGCGCGAGGTCGGCGGCGACTTCTACGACTTCATCCCGCTCGACGATGGCCGCCTGGGACTCGTGATCGGGGACGTGACCGACAAGGGCGTTCCGGCCGCGCTCGTGATGTCCGCGACGCGCAGCATCCTCCGGGCAGCCGCACGTGGATCGTCCTCGCCCGGGGATGTCCTGAGGCGAGCGAACGAGCTGTTGTGTCCCGACATCCCGCGAAACATGTTCGCGACGTGCCTCTTCGCCGTGCTCGATCCATTCACGGGCCGTCTCGGCTACGCCAACGCCGGCCACAACCTTCCGTACATGCGCACGAGCTCTGGCGTGCTGGAGCTCCGGGCGACCGGCATGCCCCTTGGCCTCATGCCTGGGATGGCCTACGAGGAGAGGGAGATCGTCATCGGATCGGGCGACAGCGTCCTCTTCCATAGCGACGGCCTGGCTGAGGCGCACAACGGGGCGGGAGATATGTTCGGGTTCCCGCGTCTCATGGGGATCGTCGGCGGCTGCGCGCCCGGCACAGACGTGATCAACGTGCTCATGGCCGAGATGACCGGTTTTGTGGGCGGCGGTCGCGAGCAGGAGGACGACGTGACGCTCGTCACCCTCGCGCGCGAGGCGGCTGCAGAGACCTCTTCTGCTCGCGACGTTGGCAACGAGGTCCTCGCCGCGTTCACGGTGGCGAGCAAGCCGGGGAACGAGCGGATCGCCATCGACCGTGTGGCGGCCTCGGTGCAGCCCCTCGATCTCTCCACTGGTCGCCTTGAACGCCTCAAGACCGCCGTGGGCGAGGCGGCGATGAACGCCATGGAGCACGGCAATCACTACCAGCCGGAGCTCCCCGTCTCGATCCGCGTCCGCGCGAGCCGGACGCAGGTCTCGGTCGAGGTGACCGACCACGGTGGTGACCAGGAGATACAGGAGCCGCAGGCTCCCGATCTAGATGCGAAGCTCGCCGGCGAGCAGAGTCCGCGAGGCTGGGGTTTCTTGCTCATGAAGAGCATGGTTGACGACGTGCGGAGGACGAGCGACGGGAAACTGCACACCATCGAGCTTGTGCTCCACCGCGGAGGAGATGACGATGCCTGAGATCTTCGAGGCGAGTGTTCGACACGTCGACGGCGTGTCCGTGATCGACCTCAAGGGCGAGATGAACGCGGTCGCCGAGCAGGCGCTCACCGCGGCCTATCATCAGGCGAGCCGCGACAGCTCGAAGAGCGTCCTACTCAACTTCCGAGAAACCACCTATATCAACAGTACGGGCATTGCCCTCATCGTCGCGATACTGGCTCAAGCACGAAAGATGCGACAGCGGGTGCTGGTCTGCGGCCTCGGTGAGCACTATCGGCACATCTTTCAGATCACACGGCTCGCCGACTTCATGAGCCTTCACGACGATGAAGCGAGCGCGGTCGCCGAGGCAACCTCGGCAGCATGAGTCACGGGGAGGACGGAGATGCCAGAATCCAGAATCGCGATGAACGTCCGCAAACCCAACCCGACAACCAGCGTGATCGATATCGAGGGCGAAGTAAACGCAGGGGGCGAGCTCATCCTGATGGGCGCATACAACGAGGCCGTCTCGGATGGAGCGAGCGCCGTGGTCCTCAACTTCGGCGGTCTCGAATACATGAACAGCGGTGGCATCGGCCTCCTCGTGACGCTGCTCATCCGGGCGCAGCGCCAGGGTCAGCGCCTGCTCGCCTTCGGGCTGAACGATCATTATCGGCAGATCTTCGAGCTGACGCGGCTGGACGAAGCGATCCGCATCTTTGACGGTGAGGCGTCGGCGCTGGGCGATGTCCCATGAGCGGGAACGGGGAGCGTGAGATGACCACACCATCCGACGAGCTGCGCGACCCTGTGGCACGAGATGCTGCGAACTGGGCGCCCCTCGTCCAGAAGCTCCAGGCCTCCGGGGTGTCGGGGGATGCGCCGAACCTCGTCGACGGGCGGCGCCTGGTCGGGCCCCTCCAGGGGTTCGGCCAGATGTGGCAGAAGACGTATTGGGTGCGGCTCAGCGGCTCAGACGCGACCCCGGCGGAGATCATGAAGGTCTGGCGGGCGCGCTTCCCCGAGTTTTGGCCGAGGGGCAACCGCTTCTACCCCCCGCTCGCGGGCCTCGAGCCGGGCGAGGTGGCGCTCTTCAGCGTGTCGACTGGCCCGATGCGGCTATCGAGCGGTGTCCTCGTCCTCTACGCCGACGACGAATCCTTCACGTTCATGACGCCGCAGGGGCACATGCTCGCGGCCTGGGTCACGTTTAGTGCTTTCATGGAGGGCGGCTCGCCCGTCGCGCAAGCGCAGGTGCTCATGCGTGCCCAGGACCCCATTATGGAGATCTCCCTGTTCCTCGGGGCACAGAAGCTCGAAGACAGGCAGTGGGTCCATGTCCTGTCGTTCCTGGCGAGACACTTCGGCGTGGAGGCGATACCGGAGACGCGAGTGACCTGCGTCGACCCGCGCCGCAACTGGTCGCAGGCGAAAAATGTCTGGCACAACGCCGGCATCCGTTCGTCTATCTACACGCTTGGGGCGCCGGTCCGATGGATTCGAGCAGCGATCCGCCGATGACGCGGGCGTGGGACCGCTAAGGCCGTGACGAGGAGCGCGGTCGTCGTCGGAGCTGGCCCCATTCGCGTACTAGCCCGCCGTTCGCTCGATCGTCGCCGGCAGCTTGCTGACGACCAGCGTGTCGAGCTGCACCTTGGTACTCGCATTGTCGATGTCGATGCCCACGAGATTACCCGCGTGGTCGTAGTCAAGCACGACGCCGTCGGAGATCTCGCGGCTTTCGGCACTCGGACGCTCCGACAGGTCGATGTAGAGCGAGTCGGTGTCGGGAAAATAGTTGACCTTCATAGCTTGAACCGCCGATCCGGAAACGCGTTGTGAATCGTCCGTTTGTCTTCGAGGGTGATCACGCGGAGGTACCGACCTTCGAGCTCGGCGATCTCGCCCCAGAAGCGGTGTCGATTGTGCTCCTGGGGCTCCGACCGAACTGGTCGCTCCACGACCTGGATGCACCATTCCTTTCGCAAATACGGCCGTTTCTTGAGCACTGCATTCTCGAAGTAATCCGTGAACTGGTACTCGGCCACAACGAGAGGATAGCCGAAGTTGCCTTGAACGTTTGTGTCGTCGGGCTAACGCCGGCATCCGTTCGTTCGTCTACACGTTTGGGGCGCCGGTCCGATGGATTCGAGCAGCGCTCCGCCGGTGACACCGGTGCAGGACCATTGACGCAGTGATCAGGAGCGCTATTGTCGTCGGAGCGGGCCCCAACGGCCTTGCGGCCGCCGTCACCCTTGCGCGCGCCGGCTGCGAGGTGACGGTGCTCGAGGCAACGGAAACGCTCGGTGGCGGGTCGCGCACCGCGGAGCTGACGCTTCCGGGCTTCCGCCACGATGTCTGCTCGGCCATCCATCCGCTCGCGGCCGGCTCGCCCTTCTTCAGCTCGCTGCCGCTGGCCGCGCACGGCCTGGACTGGATACAGCCGGAGCTGCCGCTCGCCCATCCGTTCGACGACGGGACGGCAGCCGTGCTCTACCGCTCGGTCGACGAGACGGCGCGCCACCTCGGCTCGGACGCGGGTGCGTATCGTCGCATGATGGCGCCGCTCGCGCGGCGCTGGCCGCAGCTCGTGGCGCAGATCCTGGGGCCCCTCCTCCGACCGCCAGCGCATCCGCTGCTCCTGGCCCGCTTCGGGGTGCTCGCTGCACTGCCTGCTGCCGGCCTCGCTCGGCGTGCGTTCCGGGAGGAGCGCACCCGCGCGCTCTTCGCCGGCCTCGCCGCCCACGCCGCGCTCCCCCTGGAGCAGCCCTTCACGGCGAGCTTCGGGCTCGTCCTGGGCGTAGCGGCGCACGCGGTCGGCTGACCCATCGCCAGGGGCGGCTCGCAGAGCGTCGTCGACGCGCTTGCCGCGCATCTGCGGTCCCTGGGCGGCAACGTCGTCACGGGCCGTCGGGTCACGTCTCTCGACGAGCTGCCGGCGACCGACGCGATGTTGCTGGACCTGACGCCGCGTCAGGTCGTTCAGGTCGCCGGCGGGCGATTGCCCACCTCGTACCAGCGGGCCCTGTCCGGTTTTCGCTACGGCGCGGGCTCAGTCAAGCTCGACCTTGCGCTGGACGGGCCGATTCCGTGGAATGCGGCCGACTGCCGGCGCGCCGGCACGGTCCACGTCGGTCCGACCCTCGCGGACATATCCGCTGCCGAGGCGGCGGTCGCTCGCGGAGAGGCGCCGGAGCTGCCGTACGTCCTCGTCGGGCAGCAGAGCCTGTTCGACCCGACGCGCGCACCGCCTGGCAAGCACACGGTCTGGGCGTACTGCCACGTGCCTCATGGCTCGAGCGTCGATATGACGGACCGGATCCTGGCGCAGATCGAACGGTTCGCCCCCGGCTTTCGAGGACGAGTCCTGGCCTGCCACGCGATGGCGCCACGCGATTTGCAGGCGTACAACGAGAACTACGTGGGCGGGGACATCGCCGGGGGCTCCAGCGGCGGTCTGCAGCTCTTCTTTCGCCCCACGAGAAGCCTCACGCCGTATACGACACCTGCTAGAGGCATCTATATCTGCTCGTCATCGACGCCGCCCGGCGGGGGCGTTCACGGCATGTGCGGGTATCACGCCGCCCGGGCGGCGCTCAAGCGGTTAGCATAGGCCCGCCCTAGACTGGACAGCGGCGGCAGAGTATCCTCTTGTGAAGCTGTCTCGGACAGACACGGGGAGGAGTCCATGGCAGAGCTGGATTTCGGCATCATGGACGGGTTCGCGGACGTCGCGAAGTACCCGATTGCCGCCGATGGCTACGAGCAGCACCTACGGGATGCTGTGCGGGCTGAGGCACTCGGCTACCGGTACTACTTCTTCATCGAGCACCAGAACTCACCCGGTGCGTTGGTGACCGCGCCCAGCGTCTACCTCGCCGCCCTCGCTCGAGAGACCAGCAGCTTGCGATTCGGGCCCATGGTCTACCAGCTGCCCATGCATCACCCGATCCGCCTCGCCCAGGACGCCGCGATGGTCGACCAGCTCTCGCGCGGCCGCCTCGAGTTCGGCGCCGGCTACGGCATCTACGCGCACGAGTTCCTGCGCTGGCAGCTTTCGTTCCCTGAGCGGCGCGCCATGGGCGAGGAGCTCATGGCAATCCTCCTCAAGGCGTGGACCGAGGACACGGTGTCGTACCAGGGGGAGTACTGGACCTTCGACGAGGCGCTCCCCAACCCCAAGCCGTTCCAGCGGCCGCATCCGCCGGTGTGGATCGGTGCACACAGCTTCGTCTCGTTCGATTACGCCGCGCGCCACAACTTCCACGTCGGCCAGAACATCGACGTCGACGATGTGATGGGGGAGAAGTTCGCCTACTTTCGGCAGAAGTGGCAGGAGGAGGGTCACGGTGGTGCCATGCCCCGCGCGCTGGTCGCCCGCCATGTCCACGTGGCCGAGACCGACGAGCAGGCGCGGACCGAGGCGGAGCCGCAGCTCCTCAAAGGTTACTTCGGGGACGGCACGGCCCGGCAGGTCATCGCGGCGACGCGTATCGGTTGGGGCGGCGACGCACGCGGCACTGGCGGCGAGCGCACGGCGGAGATCGATTCCCGTGGCCGTGTCTTTCAGGAGACGACGAAGTCGTACGATTTCTGGATCGACAACGGCCTCGCGCTCGTCGGGAGCCCCGAGACCGTCGTTGGTCACTTGCGCGACCAGCAGGAGCGCGTAGGCTACGACGTGTTCCTTGCGCAGCATCGGATCGCCGACATGCCGCGCGAGCAGTGGCAGAAGTCGCTGGAGCTATTCGCCAAGGAGGTCATCCCTGCCCTCTCGTAGCCCGGCCGCCGCCCACCACGACCAGGGGCCGCTCGGCCGACTCGTGCTGAGTTCATGGTGCGGGCTCCCGGCCCGCCGGAGCCGGAATGGATCTGCGTCGCTGCGTGATGCCCGCCATCTCGCGCTGGCTCACAGCCGGCTTGTGAGTCCGTGTAGTTGGGCGATGATCTGATTCGCCAGGCGCCTGTCGAGGTCGCCCTTTCGCGCCCGATCTTCCGCCCGATCGGCGAGCCTTTGGAGCTGCTCGCGAGCGTTCTTTAGCTCGTTCGTCTTGTTCTTGCTGAGCTTCTCGGTGACTTCGTCAATCTCCACCAGGAAATCTCGGTGCCCATGTCCGCTCCACGCCGCCCGGACCGAGCCCGCGACGAGCGCGCGTAGCTCAGCGGCAAGCTGGTCGACGTTCGCTGTGTTCCGCGGCTCGGGCGAAGGAGGCTCAGGCGAGGGAGGCTCGGGCGAAGGAGTCGCCTCGGTTGGGACTGCCGTCGTTGTGGGGGCTGCTGTGCCGGTGGGCGTCGGCGGAGATGAGGGGAGCTCCTCGCTCGCGAGCTGACCGGGGTCGGGGGAAGTCGGTTGAGCTCCGAGCCCGGCCGAGGCGACGGTCGTGAGCCGCGCGAAGCTGAGCGCATAGAAGGGGAGCGTCGCGAGGCAGATCGACAGAAAGAGAACCGTGAGCTTGCGCTGGGCGGGTGGAAGCCCTTTGAACCAGTCACGCATGCAGCTAGCCCTCCTCGGCCCTCTTCATGACTCGGGGCCCGCCTGAGGCGGGAAGGTCCGTGCATTCCGCGGGTCAATCGCGCGCGTGCCCGGATCCACCCATACATCTTACCGAGAACGTGCGTACGGCGGGTATGTCGCGCTCGATGCTCCATGCGCCCAGAGCACGACCTGCACGCGTGCGGGATGCCGACAGCCGGGTTGCGAGAGGTCCTGGTGGCGCTCCGGTTCGATCCGACGGGCTCCAATGGAACCACGTCGGCCATGCTGGCACCAGCAACCCCACCGGCCGCTGCCGGCAGTCGTCTCCGTCGTTGCGGTCTGCTACCGCGTCCGCGCTGCCTCGTACCGTTCGATGAACCGGTCTACCGTCGTGCGGGCGATGGCCTCGCCGATAAGGTCGAGGGGTAGGTCGTCCAGCTTCCGGAAGCGCACGCACGATTTGCCCTTGTCCAGCCGCTTCCCGCTGGCCGTGTACCGATCGTGGAACCAGCGTCCGGCCTCCGGGTCCATCCACACGTTCGTGAGATAGAGTGACATGTAATTCTTCTGCGAGGCGAGGCCGACGTATCCGAGCGGCTGTGTGTTGTAGGTCATCGGATAGCGTTCCAGTGGGATGATGTATGTAATCATCCCATACTGCATGGTCTCCACATATCCGTCTGGCAGATTGTCCAGGATCACCTGTCGTATGGTGGCAATGGCCGCCCGCCGGTCCGCTGGCAGCTCTGCGAGGTAGCCGTCGACCGTCGCGGCACGACTCGTTACCATTGCTCCTCCTTATGACTGCGCAAGACCGCCTCCGAGTGGTAGTCCAGGCAGTCGACAGCGACGCCTCGAAGGCGCGCCAGACCGCATCGACAACCTGCTGTTCCCACCCAAGAAAACAACGACGATGGCGATGGGGTCCCAAGCCCGTCAGCCTGAGCTGCGCGCTGGTGCTTGGCGTAGTAACGATGTCCTTGGGAGAATCAACGGCCTCCATTGATTGACGCGATTGCCGTGGCTCCCCTCGCTACATGGATGCAGCAATGGGGGCGTCGTGGGGCCCTCCAGTACGTCCGCTCAGCAGCCTCTCTACGTATGAGCGACAGGCCTGGATCCCGCTCGTCGTGCCTGCGTGTCAATAGCCGGCCGATTTGGATCTCCCGCACTTTGTGTGACAGCATGACAGCACTCGCACGCGGGGACGGTTGGGGGTGGGCCGACGCGTCGGCTCCGAATCCGCAACGCCGTACGGAGCAGCTCGAAACTCCGGATGACCGGATGACATCATCACCCATCGTGGCCTCCTGTGGGAAGCGAGGTGACCCCGATGGGCGATGTCGGTGTCCCAATCGGTATTCACTGTATCCGCCTCGTCGATCAGCAGGTCGTCTTGGAAGCGGAAGCGGGCACCGGGCATGCCCAGTGTCCTGCGTGTGGCACCTGGAGCGATCGCGTCCATGGCTGGTACACCCGTCGACCCCTGGACCTCCCCTGGCGTGGCCAGACCGTGCGCATCCTGCTTGCGGTCAGGCGATTCCGCTGCACCAACGCCCAGTGCGATCGACAGACGTTCGCGGAGCGATTCGACTCGCTGGTGCCTCCACATGGCCGGCGCACGCTGGCGGCCACCACCTTCCTGACCACGCTCGCGGAACACGTCGGCGGAGAAGCCGGCGCCCGAGTGGCGAGGTCCGCGGGCCTGCCGGTCAGCGCGGACACCCTGGTGCGGATCCTCCGACGCTCCGCCGCGGCCTGTACGTCAGCGCCGCGGGTGCTCGGAGTTGATGACTTCGCCTTCCGCCGTCGCCACCGCTACGGGACCATTCTGGTGGACATGGAAACCCATGCGCCCATCGACCTGCTCACCGATCGCACGGCAGACACGCTGGCCGCCTGGTTACGCGACCACCCCGGTGTCGAGATCATCGTCCGGGACCGTGCTGGTGCGTATGCCGAAGGGGCCAGAGCCGGCGCGCCGAACGCCATGCAGGTGGCAGACCGCTTCCATCTGATTCAGAACGCGACGCAGGCGCTGGAGGAGCTTCTGCGTAGCCGGCCGCGCCGGGTCGTCTCTGTCCCGGAACCAGACCCGCCGCCGATCCCGCCATCCGGGGAATCGACGGCTGTCTCCATTGCTGAAGCGTCCCCCTCGCTCACGTCACTGAGCGCAGCGAGACGGCGGCAGCTCGATCGCGCCGGCGCCCGGATCGCCCGGTGGGAAGAGGTCCATGACCGACGGGCTCGTGGGCAAGGACTCCGGCAGATCGCCCGGGAGATGCACATCGCGCGCATGACGGTCCGTCGGCTCCTCGACCGGCCGAGACCCAGCTTGGAACCGGTGCCCCGACCTCCTCGCCCCGGGGGCTTGACCTCGCCCAAGCTGCACCCCTACGTGAGCCATCTCGAAGAGCGCTGGCAGGCGGGTTGCACGAATGTGCGTCAGCTCTATCGCGAGCTCGCCGCCCGTGGCTATACGGGGAGCTATTCGCTCCTCGAACAGGCGCTCCGTCCCTCCCGACCGCCACGGCCACCGCCTCGTGATCGCAAGAGGGAGCGCGAACCCCCGCGCCAGCTCAGCGTCCGCTGGCTGTGCCTGCGCCCACCGGAGTCGCTGAAAGAGGACGAGCGCACCGCGCTCCAACAGGTCCTCCAGCAGGACGCCCACCTGGCGCTGGGCCACAGCCTCGTCCAACACTTTCGCCAGCTCGTCCACGACCGAAACGTCGCGGCACTTGATCAGTGGCTCATCGACGCCGAGCAGAGCGGCATCGCGCCGTTTCTGATCCTGGCGCACGGGATTCGCATGGACCGGCTGGCCGTGAACGCGGCCCTCACCACACCGTGGTCGAACGGTACGGTCGAGGGACACGTTCATCGGCTCAAGCTGATCAAGCGCCAAGGCTACGGGCGCACGAGGCCCGATCTACTTCGTCGCCGCGTCGTCGCCTAACAGCGCAGTCCCGAGCGTGCTCCTGCCAACCTACACCCCCGTCACACAAAGTGCGGGAGATCCCCGATTTGAGCCAGCCATAGCCGCCTTGGTATGTGCCACGAAATCAGAGTGAAGCCCTCCGGAAAATGAGTTTGGGGCAGCTACGAAATCGAGTTTAGAGCCGTTTCGAACGTCGCGGAAAGTCCCCAGGGTGACGACACCGAAAGTCCCCACGACGTCAGGGACGCGCGGCCTCACCTCCTTCCATTCCGAGCACCAGGTCCGCCAGGAGGACGGGCTCGTCGCAATGAGGACAGGGTGCGCCCGGGCCCAGCTTCCGACAGAAGATCGCGCACTCCGGGCAGCGTTGCTCGCCGAGATACCGGGTCTCGCAGGAGGGACACTCATAGATGGTGGCCGCCCGAGAGGCTCGTGGGGGAATGCTGGCTAGTGGCACCCCGTGGCGGCTCCGCCAGGCGGCCTGGCGACAGGCCGCGGAACAGACCCGCTGGCGTCCCACGGGCGTGAAGGGCGCCCTGCACACCGGGCACGGGGTCGTTACGCCAACGTTACGCACGGGGGAGTGGGTCACGATGGCCCTCCTTTCCCGGCCGCGTCGGCTCGGCCGCGCTGGCGGTAGCTCTGGCCGGTGATGACCAGGGTGTGGCAATGGTGGGTGAGCCGGTCCAGGGCGGCGCTCGCCAGGAGTGGCTCGCCAAAGGCGTCGGGCCACTCCTGGAACGCCCGGTTGCTGGTGATGATCAAGGACTTCCGCTCGTACCGTTCGCGGATGAGCTCGTAGAGGTCCTCCGCTCCTTGCGCAGCAAGCGGCCGCAGGCCGAAATCATCGATTGCCAGCAGCTCCACTGAGCACAGTCGGGCGAAGCGGCGGGTGAAGGTCCCGTTCGCCCGGGCGGTCTGGAGGTCGGCCAGCAGCCGATGCGCCGAACGAACGTAGGCGGTGTGGTTGTGCTTCACTGCCTCCCAGGCGATGGCGTTCCCGAGGTGGCTCTTAACGGTGCCAAGAGAATGCCCTCCTAAATCATGCAGTGTTGTGGTAGTTCGGCTCGCAGCTGCTCCAGCAGGCTTGGATTGTCAAGCGTCACTGAAAAGTCCCCAGTTTGGCGACTGCGTATTTCGGCGAAGGCGAACAGCCGTTTCGGCTGATGCCGAACGGCCGTTTCGGTTGATGCCGAACAGTGATTTCGGCCATGCCGAACGGATCGCAGCCAGCGACGCCAGTGGAGGCTCTCTCTGTCGGCTCGTCTCCGTTTGCGTGTTGGGCCGTCACCTCCTCGTGTGACGGTAGGCTGGTCGCCGGAGACGAGCTCGTCGGGCGCGCTCGTCTCCGGGCGGGGCGGCGATCACGGCGCGATGGGCGCCTCCTCTGGCTGGCGGCGGCGCATCGAGCTGCCCGTGAGGGCCAGCCGGTGGGCATTATGGACCAAACGATCCAGGATGGCATCGGCCAGGGTCGGATCACCGGCGGCCAGCGCCGCATGCCAGTTCTCGACGGGCAGTTGGCTCACTATGACCGTGGAGCGCACCTGGCTGCGATCGTCGATGACCTCGAGTAAGTCCTTGGCCTCGTTCACGCTGGGCGGGGTGAGCAGGAAATCATCGAGCACCAGCACGGCGATCTTGGCCACGTACGCCAAGCGGCGCGCGTACCGCCCGTCGCCGCGGCCGAGCGCGAGGTCGGCGAACAGGCGGGGCGTGCGGACGTACAGCGCCGTGTGGCCACGGCGGATGGCCGCGTGAGTCAAGGCACACGCGACGAAGGACTTCCCGGCGCCGGTTGGCCCGGTCACGAGCAGGTTGTGATGGGCTGCCACCCAGCCCGCCTGAGCCAGGTTCAGGATGACCGCTTTGTCGAGCCCCCGGGGGGTGCGGAAGTCGATGTCCTCCACGGTGGCCTCCTGACGCAGCTTGGCCGCCTTCAGGCGTAGGGCCAGCCGGCGACCCTCCCGGGCGTCGGCTTCGCGATCGACAAGCAACCCGAGGCGCTCGTCAAAACTCAGGCCGAGATAGGAGCTCCCTTCGAGTTGCTCGCGCAGCCCGAGGGCCATGCCCAAGAGCCCCAAGGCCTCGAGCTTCTCCAGGGTCTGGTGGATCAACATGGCTCACGCCTCCTCCAAGGTCTGCTGGTAGTAAGCCGGTCCGCGCAGATTGGCGTGCTGGATGGGTGCTCCCGGCACGGGTCCCTCGCCGCCGACCGGGACGCGGTCGAGGCCGTTCTTTAAGATGGTGTCCACACTGCGATACGAGACGCCGCCCGTCGCCAGTGCCCGCTCACACGCGGCCTGCACGCGTTCGCGGCCGTAGTGCTTGACCAGCCGCATCAGCCCCAGGCAGGCGCGATAGCCGTGTTCCGGATGCGGACGGGTGCTCAGGATCGTCTCGATGAGCTCAGCCACCGCTGGCCCGACGCTCCTCCCCCACACCACCAGCCGCGACGGCGTCCACTCCAGATGGGCACGGTGCGCGGCGGGCATGTGGTCCGGGTTCGTGATGAACCGACGTCGGCCGTAGGCGCGGAGGTGGCTGGCCACCCGCCGGCCGCGATGGAAGATCTCGACCACCCGGGCCGTCGCGCGCACGTCGACCGCCTCGCGCGCCAGCTGATATGGCACCGAGTAGTAGTGCTCGGCGCACTCAACGTGGCAGTCGATGTTCACCTTCGCCGGCTTCCACGTGGCGAGCTCGTAGCGTGTGGGGGGCAATGGCTGGAGCGCCGCGCGTTCGAGCTCCTCGAACAGCTGCCGGCGTGAGGTCTTCTGGCCCCGGAAGGGCCGGTCATTGACGAAGGCGACCTGCTCGGTGATCGCGGCATTCAGCTCGCCCAGCGAGAAGAACTGCCACTTGCGGAGCGGTGCCAGCACCCAGCGCTCGGCAACCTGAACGGCGGCCTCGACCGCGGCCTTGTCGCGCGGGTGATAGGGCCGGGTCGGCAGCACGGCCATCGCGTAGTGGCGGGCCAGCTCCAGGTAGCTCGGGTTCAGCTCCGGGTCGTACCAGCACGCTTTGGTCACCCCGGCCTTCAGGTTATCGGGGACGACCACGCGGGGCGAGCCCCGATAGAACTCCAGGGCGTTCGCGTGGGCGTTCAGCCAGGAGACGAGGTCCTGACCGGCGGTGGCTTCTCCGTATAGGTAGCCACTGGCGCCCAGCACCGAGACGAACACCTGCGCTTGCGCGATCTCCCCCGTGTCCGGGTCGGTGATTGGCATCGTGTCGCCGCAGAAGTCCACGAACATCCGCTCGCCCGCGGCGTACTCCAGGCGCATGACCACGTGCTGGCGGCCCAGCCAGCGGTGGTAGTGGGCACAGAACTGGGTATAGCCCCAGCCGTCGGGGTGGACTGCCTTGTATTCGAGATGGGGCAGCTGGAGCGTGACGTGCTTGCCCTGCTTGCGTTCGCGGTGCACCGCGAGCCAATTCGGCTCGGGCCGACCCGACCGCGTGTCCTCGTCACTGCGTTTGAACAGCCGCGCTTCGAGGCCGGCCCCGTCCATATCCTCGGGCAGCGGCCAGCGGACACCGGCCCGTCGCGCTCGGTCGAGGTAGCCCTGGACGGTGGATGCGCTGATGCCGACGCTCTGGCCGATCTGGCGGTAGGTGAGGCCCTGCGCGGCCAGGCGCAGCACCTCCGTGATCTGACGCATGGATAATCTCTTCTGCGGCACGGAGCCCTCCCTCGCTGAAAGTGGCAGCTTCCAACGAGGAGGCTACGTGCCGCCTGGACCTCCATGGCGTCACCGACTGGACCGACTGTCCTAGATGCTGCCGCCGCAGCCGCCCATGCTGTTCGGCTTCATCCGAAACGGGTGTTCGGCTTGGACCGAAATGACCGTTCGGCTTCCTCCGAAATCACTGTTCGGCTTGGACCGAAATAGCTGTTCGGCTTCCTCCGAAATCACTGTTCGTTTTCGCCCGTGATACACAGTGGCGGGCCGCAGCGGCAGGCGCACCTGCTCGATGTACCCGCACAGCGTGGCCGCCAGGCGATCGGGCACCGCCGCCCACGCAGCGGCTCGAGTAGCGGACCGGTCGCCGGGGCGCCTCTGTGCCGAGGCGTCGAGCACGCCCAGGTGGTAGAGCGTGGTCTCAGCGCCGAAGAGGGCGCCGCTCAAAGCCATGACGCCGTGACTCCCGGGTCGGTGACGAGAGAGGGCGGCGGTGAGCGCCACTCGCCCGTTCTCGAGGGCCTCCTTGGTCAGCTGATCGGGCGCCAGCCCGGCCAGCGCCGCCGCCTTCACCGTCGCCGACCACTGCAGCCGCGTGACGAAGGGTGCGAACCCGAGCTCAGCCGAGACAGTGGTGAAACGCTCGTGGAGCGCCCTGTGGTGGTGGGCGGCGACCTCACCCAGATAGGGCCGGCACGCCACCAGGTAGTCAGCACTTGGGCGCAGCCGTCCGGTGACAATCAGCCAGCTGACGACGCGGCGCACCTTGGTGGGCAGCGCGCACTGGTCCGCCAGTGGCAGCCGGGCCCAGCCATCCAGGCCCACCCGAGCGAGGAAGGTGCGGGCCACCGAGGTCACCGGGTGCTCGGCGAACTGGCCGGCGGCCACGAGGTCGGCTCGATAGGCGTCGACCAAAGATTCAACGTCGAGGCGCTGACACCGCGAGCCGCTCACGACGACACCGCCTCGGCTGTCGCGACGGTCTGCGCCTCGATGGCCTCCGCGGCGCGCAGGTACTCGTGCTCCAACCAGTCGTTGGCCAGGTGCAGGTAGATGCGGGTGGACTCGATCGAGGCGTGGCCTGCCTGGGCCTGGATCGCCTCAAGGGCCATGCCTGCCTCCCGCAGTCGAGTGAGGCAGGTGTGGCGAAGCTCATGGCAGCTGGCGTGCGCCAGTCCCGCTCGGCGTCGGGCGCCATCGAGGATCTCGTCCAGTCCATCGGACGACAAGGGGCGACCCCGGCTCGGGCCCTTCAACACCACGAAGATCTGGTCGCTGGCGGAAGTCCGAGGCCGCTCCTCGCCCAAGTAGCGGCCCAGGGTGGTGAAGAAGCGAGCCGAGACCGGCACGATGCGCTGGCGGCCTCCCTTCCCATGGGCGATGAAGAGGCGCCGCTCGCCAGCGTTGACGTCGCCCAGGCGCAGGCCCAGCACCTCGCAGCGGCGCAAGCCGCCGAGCAACATGGATTCGATCATGGCCCGGTCCCGATGTGTGCGCAGCGCTCTCATCAGGAGGTCCACCTCGGATGGGGCCAGCACCCGAGGCAGCATGCGAGGCGTGCGGATGAGTGGGACCCCACGGCGTCGTCCCGGACGACGGTTGGCGAGCCCGTGAGGTACGGGGTTGGCCTTGAGGGCTGTGTCACCACGCGTCAGCAGATAGGCAAACAGCCCCGAGACGCTGCTCAACCGGCGCGCGATCGTGCGCGCCGAGAGTCCCGTCTCTCCGTCCTCGATACGCACGATCTTGGCTCCCTCATTCGAGGAGCGCTGAGCCTTGAGGAAGGCGAAGACGTCTGCCCTGGTGACCTGGTCGGGGTCCTTCTCGACAATGCTGAAGAAGACCTTGAGGTCGAAGGCGACGGCGAGCAGGGTGTTGGGGCGGGCCCGAGTGGCGACAAAGCCGAGGTAGTCGTCGACGAGTGGATGACCGAGGGCGACGGCGACCAGCTCCCCGTCCCGGTGGAGGGTGCGGCTGAAACATGGGGTCCAACGCATGGAAGACTCCTTGTGGAATGTGCAGCGCCGGACGCCGGCGCGGCCGGGACTCCCCCTCAGGGAACGGTCCCGTATCACCCACATATTTAACACCGCTCGCCCGAATCCACCCAGTACTATGCGAAACTCACCCCCACAACATTGAGCCGCGCCTATGCGGACGCTGACTATTTCACCCGGAACGTCCGGACCATCGCCGTGCTCCTGGACCAGGATGCCTTGCGGGATGGAGCAGCTGCCCGGGGTGAGGCCTGGAAGCTGTACGACCTGGGCCATAGCTATTGCTCGTACGACTTCTTCGAGCAGTGTCCCCATCGCATGGCCTGCGCGAAGTGCGCCTTCTACGTCCCCAAGGGCTCAAGCCGCGCCCAGGCGCTCGAAGGCAAGGCCAACCTGCTGCGGCTGCTCCAGGAGATTCCCCTCACCGAGGACGAGCGTGAGGCCGTCGAGGATAGCGTCACGGCTTTTGACTGCCTGCTGGGCAAGCTGTCCGATGTGCCGACTCCGGAGGGACCGACCCCGCGACAGCTGAGACGCGGCCTCACCGTCCTGGAACAAGGGTCGCCTCTTCGGGAGACAGACCCGCAGGTGTCGATCTAATGGCGATGGGCAAACACCGCCTCAGCATGCTCGATGTCCGCGAGGGCCTGCTTGAAGACCACCTGCTTGAGGTATGTCTGGTACGGAATGCCCATGAGGGACGCGGCACGCTTGACCACGGCGATCTGGTCGCGTCCCCACCGCAGCGTGACCGTGCCGTCGGCAATCTCCCGTTCCGCCTCCGCCTCCAAGCGCGTCACCAGCTCGGAGACCTCGGGCTCCTCGTCGGCGCGGTCGGCGACGATCCGCATGTCGATCGGTTCATCGTTTTGCTTGGCCATCTATTCGTCTCCTCTCTTGAAGCAGGTGATGACCATCACCGATTGGTCCTGCGCGTGACGGGTCCAGTAGATCCCGCGCGTCTCCGTCACCGTCTCGAACCGGCTGTGGGCTTCGTCCCAGGCGCCAGTCTCACCTTCGAAGAAGGTTCGGATTGCCTCCCTTGGTGTGGTGCCATGGTGCAACGTGATGTGCAGGGCCTCAGGCTGCTCGAGGTCGTAGTAGAACCGGAACCGCTCCCCGCGGGCCTCGATGATGAGCGCCTGTCGCCGAGCCACAGAATCATTGTACTGCAAATAGCATTACATCGATCTGTGATTCGCTGCCGGTCGCCCGGCCTTCGAAGCAGATGTGAGCTGGCTGCACGCTGCTCCATCATCGTCGGTGTCAACGCACAGACCCACCATAGCGGCGAGTCCGTAGCGCCGAGCGTAGGTCAATGCCGACCCGTAGCCCTGTGGAGTTGGTGTGAGAAGGGGAATGACCATGGTGCCCGAGACCCACTGACCGGACTTGTGCAGTAGGGTGGTCGTCAGCCGCAGCTCCCCGGCGTTTCCTGGCTTACAGGTCTGGACGACCGCGAGGCCGTTCTGCACAACCATTGGGCGGATCGCCTCCCAGACGCTGGTCAGGGTGGCGTAGCGATATGACCGTCCGTCACCTCCCGGCCCGACATACCCGACCGCGTCAGCGACGACCGGATCGATCTGTCCTTGAGCTCGCGCCAGTGCGGCAGCCAACTCATGCAACCGCTCTGAATGTCGAGTCATCGCAGGCTCCCTTTCGCCACCCTCGGGCACGCACCGGGACGAGCGACTTGCGTTCCATTCCACGTAATAGGTAAGCCGCGAAGGGCTCTCTTTGTGCCGTCGGTTACGGCCGTCTTGATCGCCGTCTCGTGCGCGTCGGCGGTCTGCTCGGCTACGACGCCGCAGCCCACGTCGCTGCGCGACTCGCATCCGTGGACCCGAACCCGTACGCGGGCCCAGTACAGCCCGACTGTCGCGACTTGCTCGGTTCCGCAGCTCTGGGTCTTGAACTCCCGGTAGCTGAGAGGACCGATGGCCTCGCTGCCCCAGCGGCCGTAGCCGAAGATACGGTTGGCTTGATCGATCACCGCATGGCCTTCGAGGTACGCCATCACCCGGCGATCGGCTGAGGGACGGCGCTTCAGCCAGGCCGCCGCCATCTATCCCGGGTGGGTGCTCGCGGTTCCTCTCTCGAGCGTTGCAGTGGAACGAGCCGATGGGGCGACGTAGTATACGGTCGAGTCCGGCGACACGCTGCGCGGCATCGCGGCGCGTCTCGTGGGCGACGCGGAGCGCTGGGATGAGATCTTCGAGCTGAATCGAGGATCAGCGCGGCTTGCCGATGGTCGCACCCTGACCAACCCGGACCTCATCTGGCCGGGTCTCCGGCTGCGGATTCCGGGCGCGGCCGCCGGGTGGCTCGCGCCACAACGAGCGGCACCGGAGGAGCGCGCGGAGGCGGTGACCGCTGCTCCAATGCCAATGGAGCCGGCGTCCATGGAGCCGTCTGCGTCCGCTCAAGCTGAGGGCGTGGAGGCGGTCGGCGGCCACACCCCGGCCGGGACGGAGGTCGGCGACCCGCTGGATGTCGGCCAGCCAGCACGGAACCCTCTGGTACCGCCACATGTCTCCATCCAGCCGGCGGCGCCGGCAGAGCAGATGGTGCCCTCGCCACTTGTATATGGAGCTGCCGGGGTGGCCGCTGCGGGAGTGGTTGTGGGGGGCGCTGCCCTGCTCAAACGGCGCCGCATCCGACGCAGTCTCGGCGAGCCGCCAATTCCGCGAGATCCTGGCGTTCGCCCGCCGGCCAGAGGCTTCGCCGATGCGGAGCCTGACCGCGTGCTTGCCCACCGGGTGCACGCCGGGGAGGGGGAGCTCGGTGCCCTCGCCGCTGAGACTTTGAGTTCCTTTGGCACGGCGCGCCCGGATCGTGCCGGCCGTCTGAGCATTACGATATACCATTGGTCTCTGGAGGGGTCAACGACCTCGCGACCAATGCCGTCTCGTCACCTATAACGCAGTCGTGATAGTGTGGCGAGTTGTCCAAGATAGACACGCTGTCGCTCGAGGAGCTCGGGCGGGAGCGGTTTGTCTTCAACTCGCGGGACTCCGACCGCCTCGCGTTGCTCGAGGAGCGGCTCCGGGCCTTTGGCACGGTCCAGCCCAGCAGCTTCCAAACTGATGGTCGGTACATCTACATCCACGCCGCGATACTGTCCCGCCCGAATGACCGCTCGCTGGGCGCCATTGTGCGGGGAGTCCTCGCGCCCCGCAATGGGCCGGAGGACATCACGGTCTATCGAGAA
Source organism: Chloroflexota bacterium (assembly GCA_009377635.1). Classification (GTDB taxonomy): domain Bacteria; phylum Chloroflexota; class UBA6077; order UBA6077; family SHYK01; genus WHTR01. The sequence goes on along the minus strand of WHTR01000011.1, from coordinate 27,274 downwards.
TCGCGCGGCGGGCCAGGCGATATCGCGCTGGCGAGCTATGCTTACTAACGCGCTCGTCAGCGCGGTCCGGACATCGAGTTCACGTTCTGAACAGGTCGCCGGAGGATGTACGGGAAGAGTGCAGCGGCTGTAGACGGAGACCAGGCTGCGGGGACCCCTGCCGACTGCTGCGAGCCCCCTGCCTGCCCGGAAAGGCGGACACACCCGATGGACGCTACAGACCAGGAAGTCCACATGACACTTCCCGCGCCTGGCAACGGTTGGAACCGCATTGGCGCGGTAGCCCTTCAGGGCCCAGGTTCCGGTCGTCATTTCGACGCGAAACACTTGTCCCATTTCGCCCCGAGCGACCTCGCGCGGCGGTGACACCAACCGTCCAATGTTGAAAGCATCGAGTACAGGGCCTAGAACCCCGGCCGCAAAGCCCCGTCATCCTGAGGAGCGCAGCGACGAAGGATCTCTCGTGACCGCCAACTTACGCTTAAAGGGAGATCCTTCGCTTCGCTCAGGATGACAGAAGGCGTTTTCGGCCGCACTTCTAGGCGCAACTCTGCGGCCGCCGCGGCTCGTTTCGCGGTCAACGGTTGACAACCGACTCAAAGTGGTAGGCCGAGATCCGCAAACCCTTGTTGAAGTACAGCCGGTGCGCGTCCTGACGTTCCCGCTGAACCCCCGAGTCGAGATGGAGCTGGTCACAGCCCAGCCGGCGAGCTTCCTCCATCATCCAGTCAACAAGCGTGCCCGCATAGCCACGACGATGATGGTCCGTCCGCGTCGAAAGGTCATCGCAATAGAGGGCGTAGCCCCAGACCAGAGAATGAACGGTGCGAAACCCGGCGACCGCAGTCGGCTGATCATCCCCTTCTACGAAGACCCCCACGAGGCGATACCCCTCAGGTCTCTGGAGAGTGTTGACGCGCTCAACGAACTCCGCTTCAGAACCCATGTTGGGGCGAAGCTCGATCATCGCTTGGTAAGCGAGCCTTGTTTCACCGGGGTGGATTTCTCGAAAATCCGGCATCTTCACCACCACCAAAGCTGGGGGAATCCACCCGATGGCGATTTGGATGGGCGGCAGTGAGATCGTTTTGCGTCGTAGGCGGATAGTATCGCTCGGTTAGGGGCAGGACGACCACTACGAGGAAAAGCAAGAGTTGCCCCCAAGAGAATCTGAGGACCGAGAGTGGCCAGGACTGATAACCGCCGTCCTTGGGCGTCGTTCCACGGAGGTCATACGGCCTTCGGCCATGCGCGGGGTACCGTCGCTGAAACGGCCCAATTGGTGGCCGACCGAGGCTTCCTCGGATTCGGTTTCACCGAGTACTTCGCGCTCCCACCCTGCCGCGAGTTCAGCCCGGATGGCGTCACCCATCCGCTTGCGGGTCGAACCGAGTGGCTTGGCGCTTACGTGACGGCCGTCCGGGAAGTACAGGTCGCTTACTCGGATCAGGTGAGCCTCGTGCTGGGCACCGAGCTGGAATACATTCGCGGCGCCGAAGCCTGGACCCGCGAGCAGATCCGGCCCTGGCCGTTCGAGTACTTCGTTGGTTCGGTGCACTACGTGCGCTACGACGGCGAGGACATCGCCATCGATTGGGATCGGGGTCGGATTACCGAAGCCCTGCGGCGGGCCGGATCACCCGTGCGGCTGTACCTCGACTACTACGACCATGTGCTGGAGCTGCTCGACTGGCGCCTGGCTCGGGTGATCGGCCACCTGTATCTGATCAAGATGCTCCTCGAACCAGCCGAACAGGTGGATACACCCGCGATCCGGGCCAAAGTCCGGGGCATCCTGGAGACGATGCGGGATCGTGGTGCTCGGTCACCCGCCAGAAGAGCCGGTGAATGACCCGCTCAGTCGGCTCCAGCCCGTAGGCGAGAAAGAACGCGTTCCATTTGACTGGGAGCACATACCACCAGAGCAGAGGACCGATGTCTCGCAGGGGATCCGCCAACATGAGGTCGTCCCAGTCGACCAGGAAGGTGCGGATGTCAATTACGAGGAAGTTTGTGTAACTGGGGTCGCCGTGGGTGGGTACCAAGTCGCTCATTCACGACCACACCCGCTCCACCTCAGCTCCCTGTCGGCTGACCGTCACCTTGAACACGTCCGGGAGGGTCATCGCTGTCCAGGTTGCGAAGCCCGGCCGTCCATCCAGGTGCACCAGCAGCAGCGACAGGATCTGCCCATGGGCCGACACTGCGACCGGGAAGCGTCCACCCGTTACGATGTCCGACAACGCGGCCGCCCCGCGCGCCATGGCCACCCGACTCGATTCCGCGTCAGTCAGCTCCAGATCAAGGTCGAAGAAGGTCGGCCGCACGTGCGCAATCCAGTTCACGTCCGGGTCGAACGGCATCCGCCGCTCGACCAACCGCTCGTCCGTCTCAATCTCCAGACCCAACCGCTCCGCCAGCGGCTCCACTGTCTGGATCGCCCGCCGATATGGACTGGTCACTATCCGACCGATTCTCAGATCCGCCAGCCGCTCCCCCAGGTTGCGGGCTTGGACCCGACCCCGCTCGGTGAGCGCCGACTCCGGCCCCGGCGGCGACCCCGCTTCGCAGTGCCGTATGAGATAGATGAGCCCCGCCGCACGCGCTCCGTTCACCACCCGTTTCGGGTCCTGAACGCTACTACCGGGAGAAAGGCTACCTGGATCAACTGACTTGAACGCTTGGTGTGAGTTTCGCCGTGGTCACCGGTCGACCAGATCCGCGAACGCTGGCCGAGGGCGGCCGAGGTGCATGATGAGCCAGATGCACAAGTTGTGCAGCGCCTGCCCTGGCCGCCAGGCTGAGAGTTAGCGACGGCGGCGTGAGACGCGAGGCTGTTAGCCTTCTTCGTCCCCTCAGGCGAACGGAGTGGCAGTTCAGGATCGAGCAGCTTCCGGTTTCGTCGCGGTGGAACGTCGAGGCGAAGTGGTGTTCCCCGCGGCGGGTCGTACTTGACCTCTCGGTCGCCGCTGGTCTGCCATGGTGAGCTACTATTTCAAGCGGGTGCGGCGCGACGCTAAGTTGCCCGACGTGCGGGTTCATGACTTGCGGCACACGGCTGCCTCAATGCTCTTGCGGTATGGGACGCCCCCGAAGATCGTGCAGGAGCTGCTGGGCCACGCGACGGTTGCGCTCACGCTCGCCCCGTACAGCCATGTTACCCCAACCATGCACCGGGAGGCCGTCCAGCAGTTCGACCAGGCATTCCGGACTGGCAACGAATTTGTAGGGTGAAAGCCCGAATGGCTCCCCGAGTTATGAACGCTAGACGCTCAGTAATGCTGGTGCCGAAGGCGGGATTCGAACCCGCACGGGGTTGCCCCCAACGGTTTTTGAGACCGCCGCGTCTGCCGTTCCGCCACTTCGGCCCGTCTCAGGCGGGTAACCCGTCCACACAACAGGGCCGCAGGGAATTATACCGACGCTCCCCAGCGCCTTTGCTTGACCGTCCCGCCGGGCCCCGCGTAGAATCCCTCGCCCCACTGGCATAGAAATGTGTGCAGGAGTTGTCCGATGGCGGATCTTCCCCACCTTGAAGGGTGGGCTCTCGTCCTCGGCGCCTCCAGCGGTTTCGGTGGTGCCACGGCCGTCGAGGTTGCCCGCTGCGGAATGAACGTCTTGGGCGTGCATCTCGATCGTGCCCAGACCCTTCCCCTGGCCCGCCAGGTGGCTGCCGACATCGAAACGCTGGGGCGGCGGGCCGTCTTCTTCAACGTCAACGCCGCGGATGATGCAAAGCGGGCGTTCGTCATCGACCAGATCCGGGCCGCTGCGGGCACCGAGGCCCCGATTCGCCTTCTCCTCCATTCGCTGGCGTTCGGGACCCTTCGGCCCTACATCGCGCGTCAGGACCCGCAGGAGGCAGTCAACCGCGCCCAGATGGAGATGACCCTCGACGTCATGGCGCACTCCCTCGTCTACTGGACTCAGGACCTGGTCCACGCGGGCCTAATGGGCCGCGGTGCGACTGTCTGGGCCATGACCAGCGCCGGGGACGAGCGGGCCGTGCCGACCTACGGGCCGGTTTGCGCTGCGAAGGCTGCGCTCGACGCGCACATCCGACAGCTGACGCTCGAGCTGGGACCGCTCGGTATCCGGGTGAATGCCATCCGCGCGGGCGTCACCGACACGCCGTCGTCCCGCAAGATCCCCGCCTACGGCCAGCTCGTAGAGCAAGCGCTTCGGCGCAACCCGGGCGGCCGTATGACCACTCCGGCCGACGTCGCCTCGGCGATCGCGGTGCTCGCGCAGCCCGGAGCCGCGTGGATGACGGGCAACGTCATCAACGTCGACGGCGGCGAGGAGATCGTCGCGTAGGTCACCCTTCGCCAAGCGCATTCGCCCTCGAGGGAAACGCTGCTGTCAGTGTGCATTTCGAGAGGCAACGGCCACGCACAAAATGCTGAAGCCCGGTCCCTCCGGAGAAGGACCGGGCTTCAGGGGCCTGGGACATTACCCCGGGCGACGGCCTACGCGGCCACCTCCGAGATAATGCCCGTCGGTTGATCAACCATGGGCATCACCTCCTTCGCAGTCGCGATCATACCAGGTTGACCCGAACGTTACCACCCGAGCGGAGCAGGCGCCGTATCACAATTGGGTCACTGCGTCAGAGACGGGCGTGTTCGACGGGGTCGGGCACCGGACCGATGAGCTTCTCGACGACGGCTCTGAACTCCTCTGGGTCGCCAGTGGTGAAGTAACGCGTGCTCCCGGTCCGGTCCTCGGACATGCTCTCGAGCCCGTGCATCGCGAGGACGCGTCCGAGCTGCCGCGCGACCGCGTCGGACGGGTCGATGATGGCGACTCCCGGGCCGCAGATGCGCTCAATGCTGCTTCTGAGAAATGGATAGTGAGTGCACCCGAGCACAATAGTGTCGACGCCTCCCTCGAGGAGCGGCGCGAGGTACCGTCGCAGGAGCTGTTCCGTCTCGGCGCCGTCGACGATCGCGCGCTCGACCAGCGGGACGAGGCCGGGGCATATCTGCGTCATGACGGTAACGTTGTAAGCGAACTGTTCGACGAGGTCGGCCAGGGGCTCGCTGTCCGCTGTCGCCGGCGTCGTCAGCACACCGATCTTCCCGGACCTCGTCATGCGCGCCGCGGGCTTCACCGCCGGAACGATCCCCACAAATGGGATGGCGTAGCGTCGGCGGAGGTGACTGAGGGCAGCCACGGACGCCGCGTTGCAGGCGACCACGATGGCTTTCGCGCCCCGCTCGAGGAGAAAGTCGACGATCCGCCCGCACCGGCCCTGGATGTACGGAATCGACTTCGTGCCGTAGGGAGCCTCTCGGCTGTCCGCGACGTACACGCAATGCTCGGTGGGCTGCTGCCTGCGGATCTCGTGCAATACGTTGAGGCCGCCGATCCCGGAATCGAAGATCCCCACCGGCCGCGCGTCGCTCATGGGCTGATTATAGGAGCTAGGCGCACGGGCGCCCGCCCTGGCCGGTTAGAATGTGCCTGCAATGTCGCTCGTATCGCTCACCATTGAGGAATACCTCGCCCGCCTTGCCTCCTCCGACCCGACGCCCGGAGGCGGGAGCCTGGCCGCACTCGCAGGTGCCATGGCCGCTGCTATGCTCGCCATGACCTGCAATCTGACGGTCGGACGCCCGCGCTACGCCGCGATTGAGGCCGATGTGCAGACGATCCTCGCCGACACCGCTCTGCTGCGACAGCGGCTGCTCGAATTGGCCGACACGGATGCGGACGCCTACCTCGCCGTTCGCGATGCGTATCGGCTCCCACGGTCGAGCGACGTGGAACGTGCTGCCCGCGACCGGAGCATTGAGGCCGCAATGCATCGGGCAACCGAGGTCCCGGTAGAGGGAGCGGAGACGAGCCGTGCGGTGCTCGACCTGGCGCTCCGGGCCGCTGGGACGACGAACGTCGCTCTCCTCGGGGATGTCGCCGTGGCTGCCCACCTCGCCCTCGCCGCTGCTCGCGGGGCCGCCGACCAGGCCGGCTTGAACCTGCAGCAGGTGACAGAGGCCGCATTCGCTGCGTCGATGCGCGCACGCCTCGCAGGCGCGCTGGCGGGGGCCGACGATGTCGCCGCGCGCGCGCTTCAGCTCGTTCAGACCCGGTCCCGGAGAGCATAGGTGGCGCTCCCCGGTCGATCCCGACGACTTCTGTGCTTCTCGGTCGCGCGTTCGGGTTCTCGACCCAGCGGTTGCGATGTCGATTGACGCGTCGAGCGCTCCCTTTCTGGTGCTGCTCGGCATGCTCGTCGCCGCTTACGGGAACCTCATCGGGGCTGGGGGCGGCTTCCTCCTCGTGCCCGCCCTGCTGCTGCTGGAGCCAACCGAAAGCCCTCGCGTTATCACCACGATCTCGCTGGCCGTCGTCTTTCTCAGCGGACTCTCCGGGTCCGTCGCGTACTCGCGCCTTCGGCGCATCGACGTCCGCTCCGGTGTCATTCTGGCGACGGCGGCCGTTCCCGGAGCGGTCGTCGGCGCGTGGGCGACGCGTCTGCTGCCGCGCGGGTGGTTCGACCTCGGGTTCGGATTCCTGATTCTGGCCCTAACCGCCTATCTGCTGTTGCCGAGGCGGCTACCGGCGGCGCCGCTCGCGCCGAGCTCCGGGTCGGTGTACCGCACGCTGACCGATGCTCTCGGTCGCACGTACGCATACGCGTTTCTCTGGTGGCGGGCCCTGGCCGTCGGCCTCGCGGGGGGCATCATCTCCTCCCTGGCCGGAATCGGCGCGGGTCCGATCATGGTGCCAGCGATCGTCCTGTTCTTGCACTTCCCGGTCCATATCGCTACGGCCACCTCGACCTTCGTTCTCACCATCGCGTCAGGCACAGGCACCGTCACGCACGCGGTGGCTGGCGACTTCGACTTCGGGGCCGAGCGCATCATGTTTCTCGCGGTGGGCGCGATCGTCGGCGCACAGCTCGGCGCCCGTCTCTCCAGCCGCGTGTCGCACACAGTTATAATCCGCCTGTTGGCGATCGGCGTCGGGATCGTCGGTCTCAGCCTCATCCGCTCCGGCGTGTTGATCCTTTCCGCATGATGTGAGGCATCACCGTTCAGCCCTGCTATCGAGACAGGCGCGGCAGAGGCCGAATCCTGATCCCCGACAGTCCCTGGGGGATGCCTGATTGGCGATAATCGTCAACGGAAACACGCTCGCCCGAGTGATTCGGGAGGAGTCGGCTCACGAGTTTAGGGCACTGACTTCCAACTCCGGTGTCCCGCCCGGGGCTGCGATTGTCCAGATCACCGAGGAGGCGAGCGCGACCGTCTACACGCGTCACCTCCAGCGGGCGTTTACAGAGGCAGGAGTTGACGTCCGCCTCCACGTTTGCCCGTCCACAACCGCGCCGGACGAAGCCGCGGCGCTCGTTCGTCAGCTCAGCGGCGACTCGGCTATCCATGCCATCCAGATCCAGACTCCCCTGCCTGCGCAGGTGTCGCTCGAGTCACTCCTCGAAGAGTTGGACCCGGCCAAGGACGTCGACGGGATCCACCCACTGAACGCCGGCCGTCTGGCTCAGGGCCGGCCGTCGATCGTCCCTGCGACGCCGCTCGGTGGGCTGGAGATCCTCCTCCACCACCGCGTGGAGATCGCTGGGGCTCGGGCGGTCGTCGTCGGGCGAAGCGTCGAAGTCGGGCGCCCCATGGCGTCGCTGCTTCTCCAGCACGACGCGACCGTCACCATGTGCCACAGCCGGACGCGGGCACTTGATGCACTCACCCGGGAGGCCGACATCCTCGCCGTGGCGGCTGGTCGCCCAGGGCTGGTGACAGGCGCCATGATCCGTCCTGGCGCGGCGGTCATCGACTTCGGCACCAACGTTGTTGACGGAAAGACCGTCGGAGACGTGCAGCCCGACGCCGCGGACCGTGCGGGACTGCTGACGCCCGTCCCGGGCGGCACCGGCCCGGTGACCACTGCGATGCTGCTCCGCAACACGTTGCTCCTCTTCCGGCGCGCGGTCGAGAACCGGTCGTGAACCTCTCCTTTCAGGCGCGAGGACCGTGTCCTGCCCGGTGCCGGACAAGGCAGCAGTCCGCGCGCCGCTGGGTTCCAGCCATGCTTCTGCTGGGCCTGGTCATGATCGTGACCAGCGCGTGCGTCCGAGCGGCAGATTCCGAGCGGTCGGGCGGCTCACCTGTTGCGGACCTGACCGCTGCACCGACGAGCGTTGGGGTCACACCAGGAGTCGCGTCCAGCGGTGGGTTCCAGGAGCTCCTTGAGGCGTCGCCGACGCCACTCCCCGAGCCGACGGAACAGGTTGCGCCGCCACCGCCGCTGCGCGATCGGGCAATGCGTCTGGTCCGGTCGCTGGCCGACAAGATCGGCAGCCGCCCCGCGGGCACTACGGCGGAGCGGCAAGCTGCCGGGTTCCTGGCCGAGGAGCTGACGGCCATGGGATACGCGGTAGATGTGAAGCCCTTCCAGTACGCGGTCCGGGCGGGATCCGGAACGAGCCAGAACGTCGTGGCGAGCGATCCGGAGGAGGAACGATCTGCGCCCCTGGTCGTCGTCGGTGCCCACTACGACTCGGTTCCCGCCGGCCCCGGCGCCAACGACAATGCGTCCGGCACGGCTACAATGGTTGAGGTTGCGCGGGAGCTGGCGTGGACCCCCATCCCGGATGTGGCGGTCCGCTTCGTGGCGTTCGGCGCTGAGGAGATCGGCCTCTTGGGCAGCAAGGAGTACGTGCGGGATCTGTCCGACGCCGACCGACGCCGCTTCACGCTTGCGATGAGCATCGACATGATCTCCGTCGGCGCGCAGCCAGCGTTCGGCGGGTCTGAGGCGTGGGTGATGGAGGCGACCGCCCATGCCGGGGCGGAGGGCTACCGGCCAGCCAATCTATCATCGTACTTGCGGCGGATGAGTGACCACGCCTCGTTCTTGGACGCCGGGCTACCAGCCATTATGTTGCATTGGGTCGATGATCCCCAGTACCATACGGCGTTTGACGTCGCCGAAAACGTGCAATCGGATTCACTGGAGCTGATGGGCGATATCGCCATCGAGTTGGTGCGCCTGGCTGCGAGGTGAGCACCCGTGGCGGCCGATGCGAGGCGTGTGGAAGCGCATATCATCGTGCGCGGGTACGTTCAGGGAGTCTTCTATCGCGCCAGCCTGAAGCAGCAGGCCGATATGCGTAACGTCCACGGCTGGGTCCGGAACCGACTGGACGGCTCCGTGGAGGCGGTGCTCCAGGGGTCAGAGGATGCGCTCCGCGCAGTGCTGAACTGGTCCCAGGTCGGCCCGCGGGGCGCGCGCGTGGATTCGGTGGACGTCCAGTGGTCCGACGTCCGCGAGCATGTGGGCGCCTTTGACCTCAGAGGGTAGGGCTGGCCGTACAAGTCCCGCCTCAGATGGCGGAGCGTTGGCCACCAGACAATCGGATAATGAAGGAAATCGAATGCGAAGTCGGTGTGAGATCTGCGGGAAAGGTACGGCCTTCGGCCACAACGTGAGTCACTCGAATCGGAAGACGAACCGTCCCTGGCATCCCAACATTCAGAAGACGACCATCATGGTTCGCGGCTACGCGCGCAAGGTCTATGCGTGCACGCGTTGCATGCGTACAGCGCGCAAGCACGCGAGCACGTCCTGACTTCCCCATGGCCCGATCGGCGAGGGGTGTCGGCCGCGCCGTCAGCGCGCCGCTACCGAGACTGCCCGGCGGAGCCGGTCAAGGTTCCGCTCGATCTCGTCTCCGCTGAAGACGGCAGACCCCGCGACCAGCACGTCAGCGCCTGATGCGATGAGGCCCGCGGCCGTCGCTTCGTTCACCCCGCCGTCCACCTCGAGCTCTGCCGTGCAGCCCGCCGCGGTGAGAAACGCCTGCGTACGGCGCACCTTCTCCTCGCTTGCGGGGATCAGCGTCTGGCCTCCGAAACCCGGATTCACGGTCATGATGAGGACCAGGTCGATGTCGTCGGTGATCTCCTCGAGCACGTGAACCGGGGTGGCGGGGCACAGAGAGACGCCGGCGCGGCTGCCGCGGGACCTGATGTCCCCGAGCGTGGCCTGCAAGTGGCGGCAGGCCTCCTGGTGCACGGTGAGGATCGACGCCCCCGCAGAGACGAAGTCCTGCACGTACCGAGCGGGCTCCTCGATCATGAGGTGCACGTCGACGGGGAGCGACGTCGACCGACGTACCGCCTCGACGACGAGGGGGCCGACGGTGAGGTTCGGCACGAAGCGGCCGTCCATGACGTCGATGTGGATGTAGTCGGCGCCGGCCGCCTCGGCTCGGCGGACTTGCTCACCGAGCCGCGTGAAGTCCGCGCTGAGGATCGACGGGGCCAGTTTCACTCCATTACCGCTAGCGGAGGACGGTGGCCATCGAACGAAGGCGCGCCACTCGCTCCTCGGTCGTCGGATGGGTTCGGAACAGGCTCGTGAGGCCGTTGCCGCTCAGCGGATTCACGATGAAGAGATGGGCGGCCGATTCCGACACGTGCATCGGACGATGGCGGACCCCGGCCTCGAGCTTCTCCAGCGCGTTCGCGAGGGCCAGAGGTTGCCCCGAGATCCGGGCGCCCGCGGCGTCCGCCTCGAACTCCCGGGCGCGGGAGATCGCTAGCTGGATGATCGTCGCCGCAATGGGCGCGAGGATGATCATGAGCAGACCCACTGCGAGATCCGCGATGCCACCGCCGTTCTCATCGTCTCGACCCCCAAGCCCGCCGAAGATGAGGGCCCACTGAGCCATGTGCGCGATCATGGTGATCGCGCCAGCGACGGTGGCTGTCGCGGTCATGATCAACGTGTCGCGGTTCCGGATGTGCCCGAGCTCATGCGAAAGAACGGCCTCCAGCTCGGACCGGCTCAGCATGTTCACGATTCCGCTCGTCACGGCAACGGCTGCATGAGAAGGGTCGCGCCCCGTGGCGAATGCGTTTGGCGAGTCGGTCGGTATGACAAAGACGCGCGGCTTTGGGATGCGGGCATAGAGCGCCAGGTTGTTGACGACAGTGTTGAGGTCCGGCGCGTCCGCCTCGGAGACCTCCTTGGCCCCCGCCATCGACAGCGCGAGCTTGTCGGAGAACCAGTACGAGAAGAAGTTCATCCCAAGGGCGAGGACGAAGGCGAAAATCATGCCACCGGTGCCTGCCACCGCTCGCCCGATGAAGAGCAAGAGCACCGTTAACGCGGTCAGGAGCAGTACGGTCTTGAACATGTTGCTTGTCGCCACGATCGACTCCTCGTTTCCTCCCACGAGCACATGCAACTCGGTCGCATGCGTTCATATGATAACACGCGCTCAGCACGACACTGGCCGTGCTGGGGCTTTCAGCCGCATGTGCTGCACGCATCACTGGAGGTATGACCAACGAGCCTTCCAGCCTGCGTCTCGCGGCAGTCATGACCCCGAGGGCAGATGACTGCCGATGAACGTGGGGTGGCCAGCGAGGAATGCGCCGATCGGGACGACCTGCCGTCCCTCCAGGCCGAGCGTTTTCGGAACGAGCACGCCCTGGCCCGTGCCGATCGCGACCGCCGACGGCGAGCGCGTCCGCGGTCCCCACGGGATGACCAGCCCTGGCTCGGCGGACGCGGAGTCGTCGACTGCCGCGGTTCGAATGCGAAGGCGCTTCCCTTCCCAGAATGTGTGGCCCTGGGGCCATTCCGCGTAGGCCCGAATGCGCTGCCAGAGGTGGATCGCCGGGTGGCCCCAGTTCAGGAGGGCATCCTCGCGCTTGACCTTCCGGGTGACCGTCGCCCGCGCGTGGTCTTGCGGCCGGGACGTGATGCGGCCGTCCCCCCAATTCGGGAGGGTCTCGACCAGCAGGTCAGCTCCGAGCGCCGCAAGGCGCTCGCGGAGCGTGGCCTCGTCGTCTTCGGGGGCGATCGGTGTCTCCCGTTGCGCGACAATCGGGCCGGTGTCCATCCCCTCGTCCATCAGCATGATGGTCACACCAGTGACCTCATCGCCGGCCAGGATCGCGCCAGAGACGGGGGATGCGCCGCGATGTCTGGGTAGCAGGGACAGGTGCACATTGATGCACCCGAGGCGGGGGATGGTCAGGACGGCCGGTGGCAGGATCTGCCCGTAGGCGACCACCACGATGACGTCCGGTGCCTCGCTGGCGAGCCGCTCGACAGCGTCCGGATCCCGAATTCGGTCGGGCTGAAAATGGAGGATGCCGAGCTCGGCCGCGGCGCGCGCAACCGGAGGCGCTGTCTCTCGCCGTCCGCGGCCTGCTGGCCGGGCCACCTGCGTCACCGCGAGGCTCACGGACGTGCCCGCGGCGGCGAGAGCGCGCAGCGAAACTACCGCGAGCGAGGGGGTTCCCATGAAAACAACCCGCACAGGTCAATGGTATACTGGCGTCGCCCGGGAAGCTGTACCGTGCCAAGGAGGCCCGACATCGTCCGGGATGTAACGCTCCCCTACTATCCGGCCATCAGAGATCTCCCGTCCGCGATCCGGCCCCGGGAGCGGCTGGAGGCTCTCGGCGCCCAAGCGCTGTCAGATGAGGAGCTCATCGCCATCATCCTTCGGACCGGGACCCACGCCTTCAACGTGCTCGACGTCGCCCGTGACCTGTTGACCCGCCACGGCGGAGTCGCCGGCATGAGCCGCGCCGGCCTGGCAGAGCTTGCCCGGACGCGAGGAGTCGGGGGCGTCAAGGCCGTCGACCTCAAAGCGGCGTTTGAGCTCGGAAAGCGCGTGATGACCCTTGCCCCCGAGGAGCGTCCTCAGATCACCAGTCCGCAGGAGGTCTACGCGCTCCTGCACGGGGAGATGAGCTTTCTCGAGCAGGAAAGCGTGCGGGTCGTGCTGTTGAACACGAAGAACCGCGTGCAGGGCGTCGTGCAGGTCTCGCTCGGGAGCCTGAACAGCTCGGTGATCCGCGTCGGTGAGCTATTCAAGGAGGCCGTGCGCCAGCAGGCCGCGGCGATCGTCGTTGCACACAACCATCCGAGTGGAGATCCGACGCCCTCCGCTGAGGACGCTGCCGTTACCAGGAAGATGGTCGAGGCGGGCCACTTGCTCGACATCGACGTGCTGGACCATATCATTATCGGGCTCCCGGGGCCGTCGACGGACGGATGGGTCAGCCTTCGCGAGCGATCCCTTGGCTTCCCGTAGGGTGGTTGGACCGGTTTGTGAGCAGACGGGCCTCGTGATCTCAGAACGTCACCTTCGTCCTGCGGTGTGATTTGGATCGCGGACCGCGGATTGCGCCGTAGTGGAATCAGCGCATACTCCCTGGCCCCGCACCCGTAGGGGACGAGGATTGGGTGTGAGGCGGCTCGCGTGCTGAATTCGCTTTTTGGACTGCTCTCTCGAGATATCGGGATCGATCTCGGCACGGCCAACACCCTGGTCCTTGTGCGGGGGAAGGGCATCGTGATCAACGAGCCGTCGGTCGTGGCCGTCAACTACAAGACCAAACGCGTGCTGGCAGTCGGCCGCGAGGCGAAGCGGATGCTCGGACGGACTCCGTCGAACATCGTCGCCGTTCGCCCACTCAAGGACGGCGTCATCTCGGACTTCGACATTACCGAGCGCATGCTGCGCTACTTCATCGAGCGCGTCCACGAGCAGGTCACCATCATCCCGCGGCCCCGCATCGTCATCGGGATCCCCTCTGGCGTGACCGAGGTCGAGCGCCGGGCAGTGTACGACGCCGCCATGAGCGCGGGGGCGCGGGAAGTGTGGCTCATCGACGAGCCGACGGCCGCCGCGATCGGGGCCGGGCTCCCGATCACGGAGCCGCAGGGGTGCATGATCGTCGACATCGGTGGCGGCACGACGGAGGTCGCGGTCATCTCCCTGGGCGGGGTCGTGGCCAACCGGTCGATCCGAATCGCGGGTGACGAGATGGACCAGGACATCGTGACGCACATGCGCCAGCACCACAATCTGGCCATCGGCGAGCGGATGGCGGAGGAGATCAAGATCGCGGTCGGCTCGGCCATCTCCAAGGATTGCGGCGTTCGCGCCGTGGTCCGAGGTCGGAGCCTGAAGTACGGGCTGCCGGAGGAGATCATGGTTTCGTCAGAGGAGATCGCAGACGCGATCTCCGGCTCCGTCAACGCCATCGTCGAGGCCGTGATCGATACTATCGACGAGACGCCGCCGGAGCTCGTGGCGGACCTTATGGCACGAGGCATTACGGTTGCCGGCGGCGGCGGCCTGCTCCGCAATCTGGACGAGCTGCTGCGCGAGCACACACATATTAGCGTGCACATTCCGGAGGACTCGCTTGGGTGCGTTGTTCGCGGCGCCGGCAAAGTCCTCAACGACCTCGATGTCCTCCGGCGGGTTGCGATCGACCCGCGCAACGGACGGGCCGGGCGGCGATGATGGAGGCGGAGCGGTGAGGACACCCCTGCGGGCACGGAGATCCGTGCCGGGCTGGGTTGCCATTCTCGCCCTCGTTACTGCTGCGGGACTCATCGCGGCGCCCGGAGCGGCTCAGCATGCTGAGGCGCTGGGCACGCGGGTGATGGCCCCGATCGAGCTGGGCATTTCCCGGGTGTGGGGGAGCCTCGCATACCTGTGGGGCACAGTACAGCAGGCGGGATCGCTCTCGGCTCAGAATCGAGCCTATCGGGATGAGATCGCCCGTCTGGAGTCGCAGCAGGTTCAGATGGGTGAGCTGGAGCTGGAGAACACCGATCTGCGGCGCCTGCTCGACCTGCGGGAGCGTGTTCCGCAGGGAACCCCTCTGCTTGTGAATGTCATCGCTCAGGACCCGCTGCCCCTTGTTCGTTCCCTGGTGATCGACCGCGGGGCAGACCACGGTATCGCCGTGAACCTTCCCGTGATCACATCGCTCGGGTTGGTGGGCAGGGTCACGAAGGTGCACCCGGACTCCGCGGAGGTTCTGCTCATAACGGATGTGAACAGCTCCGTGAGCGCCCGAATCCAGGACCCGGATTCGCGCGCTACCGGCCTTGCTCATGGCACCGGTGAGGGTCGGCTCCTGCTCGACTACGTCCCGCAGGAGGATCCACTTCGGTTTGACGATCTGGTGATCACCTCAGTGGTTGGAAAGGGCCTCCCCTCCGGGCTCCCCATCGGGAAAGTGGTGCAGGTCCGGCAGCTGCCCTACGAGGTCTTCCAACAGGCGCTCGTGGAGCCGGCCGTGGATGTCCGAAGCCTCGAGCGTCTGTTCGTGCTCCTCAGCCCTCAGGATTCCTGACCCCCATGCGCTGGTTGGTCGTGTCGCTCGTGGCGGGGGCCGTTCTCCAGGCGATGGTCTTGCCGGGCCTCGTGGGCAACGGCATTCGGCCGGACCTGACGCTCATCGTCGTCGTCGCCTGGGCGACGTTCCGGGGCTGGGAGGAGGGAATCCTCGTGGGGCTGCTGGGCGGATTTCTGCTCGATGTGTTCTCCGCGGCGCCGTTCGGCGTCAGTGTGGTTCGACTTGCCCTCGTCGGGGGCGCCGCGGGACTCGTCATGGATCGCATTGGCCGGACGAGCGTGCTGATGCCTGCGGTCGCCGCCGGCGTCGCGAGCTTGGCCGCCTTCGCGTTGAGCGTCCTCGCGCTTCAGGCGTCTGGATGGGTCGCTGCGTGGGAGAGCGCGCTCTTGGTCTCCGCCGTGCCGAGCGCGGTTCTGACGGGCCTGTGCATGGCGGTTGCGTACCCAGTCTTGCGGGCCCTCATGGGCGAGCACGAGGCGGTCGAGGAGGGGGGCATCCTGTGATGACGCTCGGAGGTCCCGGGCGGGACGAGCAGATGTCTCGCGCCGATCCACGGGCGGCCGAGTTCACGACCCGACGGTTCCGATCCATGATCGTCCGGCTGGGCATTCTGCTCGCCTTCGGGCTGCTCACTGTCCAGCTGTGGCGCTTGCAGATCGTCGAGGGCCTGCGGGCGGGGGAGGCGGCGAGCGAGAATTCGCAGCGCCAGGTGTCGATTCCCGCCCCCCGCGGCGTCATCTACGACCGGAAGGGCGAGATTCTCGCGAGGAACACGGGGAGCTTCGTCGTGGCCATTGTCGAGAAGGACCTACCGACGGAGCGGCGCGCGGAGGTGCTGGGCAGGCTCGCCGGGTTGCTGGGAACGGGCGTTACGGAGATCGAAGCAAGCCTCGATCGCAATCGGGATCCCGACGACATCTTCAATCCGGTTCCGGTCCGGACGCAGGCGCCACGAGAGGTGGCGTTCACAATCGCAGAGCATGGGTGGGAGCTCCCCGGTGTGCAGATCGTCGTGGACTCGGTGCGCGAGTACGCGGAGGGGCCGCTCCTGGCACACGTCCTCGGGTACCTCGGGTCGCCGAGCCGGGAGGAGTACGAGCAGCGCTATCGGGCGGAGGGGTACGGGATTCGTGACAAGGTGGGGATATCGGGTGTTGAGGCCAGCTATGAGGCCGAGCTGCGCGGTCGCGCCGGCCAACTCACCGTCGAAGTGGATGCGGCCGGTCAGCTCCTCCGGGACGTGCAGGAACAGCCTCCGACGCCAGGCGAGAACTTGCAGCTGACGATCGATCTCGGGCTGCAGCGAGCGGTCTCCGAGATCCTGGACGCGAAAGTCCCCGACGACTCGTCCGGGGTGGCGATCGTGGCGGATCCGCGGAATGGCGAGCTGCTCGCTTTGGTGTCCATCCCGACCTTCGATCCGGACGTCTTCTCGCGGCCCGGTGACGGAGCATCGATGGCGGCGCTCTTAAGCGACGCGAACCTGCCGCTCTTCAACCGCGCGATCTCTGGCCAGTATCCCCCCGGCTCGGTGTTCAAGCTCGTGACGGGGATCGGGGCACTGGAGGAACGGACCGCTAACCGAAATACAACTGTTAACTGCAACGGCCAGTTCGTTGTGCCGAACGAATACTTTCCCATGCAGCCCACGATTCTCCGCGACTGGGGCGTGTTGGGGCGGCTCAACTTCGTGCAGGGCCTCGCGCAGTCGTGCAACGTCTACTTCTACACACTCGGTGGTGGCTCTGTGACGGGCTCGGTCCCGATGGTCGCGGGGCTCGGCGCCGAACGGCTCGCGACGTACGCTGAGCGGCTGGGGTACGGTGAGCCGACGGGCATCGACCTTCCGGGCGAGGAGGCCGGACGTATCCCGACGCCGGCCTGGAAGATCGCGAACATGGGCGAGGAATGGCTCAAGGGGGACACATACCATATGGCAATCGGGCAGGGCGACGTGCTGGCGACCCCCCTCCAGGTGGCCGACGCCACGAACGCCATCGCGAACGGGGGGCCCGTCGCCACGCCGCACCTCGGGATGGCGGTCAAGGACGACGAAGGGCAGACGATCCGGACGCTGGACTTCCCCGCGACTCGGACCCTGGGGCTGCGACCGGATGTGTTGTCCCTGATGTGGGAAGGCATGCGAGCCGTTCTCGAGACCGATCAGCTGAAGGCCTATCGCCTGCCGAACGTGGTGGTCGCTGGGAAGACCGGGACGGCCGAGCATCCGGGTGCCGAAGTCAATGGCAATCTCCCCACCCACGGGTGGTTCACGTCCTTCGCCCCGGCCGAGAACCCGGAAGTCGCCGTGACGGTGTTCCTGGAGAAGGGCGGCGGCCCGAGCGACGCAACGCCGGTCGCCATGGACATCATGAAGGCGTACTTCGACCGGCGGAACGCAGTCCGGAATCCCGCCGTCTCGCAACCCCCCGCCGACGTGCGGCCATGATCTCCTACCCGACCGGCGTGCGCTGGCGGCGCGGCGATCCGCTCCTCCTCCTGTCGACCGCGGGGCTCACGATGTTGGGCCTCGTCCTGGTGACGAGCGCGACGTGGCAGTACATCGAGCCTCCAACGCTCCTCGGAAACACCTGGTTCTTGAAGCAGCTCCTCTTCTCGATCGTCGGCGTCGTGGCCATGGTGGTCGCCGCGTGCATCCATCCGAGGACCATCCGGGCATTCGCGTACCCGATCTATGGTGGCGCGGTGGTCGCGCTCGTCGCCGTGCTCCTGCTCGGGCACGGATCGGAAGAGTACGGAGCCCAGCGATGGCTTGAGGTCGCCGGCCTCCCCCTCCAGCCGTCGGAGCCAGCGAAGCTGGCGCTGGCCGTTGCGCTGGCCCGCCTCCTCTCGACCAACGCGCCGAGCCTTCGACTGCTGGGGATCTCGGCGCTGATGGCCGCGGTACCGATGGCCCTGGTCTACCTCCAGCCAGGCTTGGGAAACGCGACGTCGCTTGGCGTCATCTGGTTCGGTATGATCCTCCTCGCTGGCTTCCCCATGCGCTACGCGGTCAGCATCGTCGGTACGGTGGTGGCTGCTGCTCCGATCGCCTGGTTCGGGCTGCAGGATTACATGCGCGACCGTGTGCTCATCTTCCTGAATCCCGCCGCCGATCCGCAGGGCCAGGGCTACAATATCCTTCAAGCGCTGATCAGCATCGGGTCCGGCGGCATGTGGGGGAAGGGGCTCTTCGAGGGGACGCAGACACAGCTCCGCTTTCTCCGCGTCTCGCACAGCGACTTCATCTTCTCGGTCCTCGGGGAGGAGCTCGGGTTCGTCGGCGCCATGGCGCTGTTCGCGGCGTTCGTGGTGCTCCTGTTCCGGGTGCTCCGCGCGTACGAGCTGACCGACGACCGCTTCTCCAGTCTCGTCTGTGCTGGGGTTGTCTCGATGCTCGGATTTCAGGTCGTCGTCAACGTCGGCGCGAACCTGGGGTTGATGCCCATCACGGGGATCCCGCTGCCCTTTGTGAGCCACGGCGGCAGTGCGCTCATCACGGATCTGGCCGCCATGGGACTCGTGCAGTCGCCGCTGCTTCGGCGGCGGCTCTATCGATTCGAGCTGTGAGTTTTTCATGCCCCGATAGCTCGGTGCGCCACCGAGTCATGAGAGTCGCGACGTTTCTGATAAGCAGGCACATCGTGCGATGATTGGATATCTGGTCTGACGCGTCGTCCGTCGGGATGCGCGAGCGAAAGGAGACTCATCGATGGAGATCATTGGATTCCTCGGCCCGGTTGGTATCGCGCTCATCGCGGTTGCCCTGCTTCTGATGAGTGGCCTTCGGGTCATCCAGGAGTATGAGCGGGGGGTGGTGTTTCGCCTGGGCAAGCTCATCGGGGGCCGCGGGCCGGGGCTGCGCTTCGTCATCCCCGGCATCGAACGGATGGTGCGGGTGGATCTCCGGGTTATCACGATGGACGTGCCGGGGCAGGAGGCCATCACGCGCGACAACGTGACGGTACGGGTGAACGCGGTGGTCTACTTCCGAGTTGTGGACCCGGACGCGTCGGTGGTTCGCGTGCTTGATTACATCCGGGCGACGTCCATGATCGCCCAGACCACCCTCCGCAGCGTCCTCGGCCAGTCCACCATGGACGAACTGCTGGCGCAGCGGGACAAGATCAACCAGGACCTCCAACGCATCATCGACGAGCAGACGGAGCCGTGGGGGGTCAAGGTCTCCGTGGTCGAGCTACGCGACGTGGAGCTCCCCCAGTCGATGCAGCGCGCGATGGCCCGCCAGGCCGAGGCAGAGCGGGAGAAGCGCGCGAAGATCATTCACGCGGAGGGCGAGTACGAGGCCGCGCATCGCCTGTCGGAGGCGGCACAGATAATCTCCGTCCAGCCGATTGCGCTTCAGCTCCGCTACCTGCAGACCCTGACCGAGATTGCCTCGGATCGCAGCTCGACGGTCGTATTTCCGCTTCCGATCGAGATGATCGGCCAGCTCTTCCAGCGGTCCGACAGCGGCGGGGGCCCTACGCTGCCGGCCCAGCCGCCGCAGCGCGCCTCGGCGCCAAGCCCGGCTCCGCCGCGCACCGACTAACGCGAACATGCGATATAATATGCTGTGCTTTCTCAGCGCGGGCCGGGGGTAGCTTTCCGTCCGGTGGGGGCGCCTGCCTACGGAATGGACGCTCAGGGGGTTCCCCCCAAGGGTGCGTTGTAGCTCTGACCCGGGCTGTGTCGTATGGACGCCGGCGCGCCGGCGTCTCTCCAGTCTCTGGGAGCCCCCCTTGTAGCCCATTGGACGGAGGTTTCTCTCCATGGTCTTGTCCCCTCGTTTGTCCTCACCCGTCGGCCTTCGGGAACCGGAGACGCGCGTCACGTTCGCGCGGATCCCGGAGGTGCTTCCCATGCCCAATCTCGTCGATATCCAGCGGACCTCGTTCCGGTGGTTCGTTGAGGACGGGATGAAGGAGCTCTTCACCGAGATCTCGCCGATCCAGGACTTCACCGGCAAGAACATGGATCTCGAGCTCGCGGTCCCTGGCCCGAACGGCGAGCCGGGCTACTCCTTCGGCGACCCGAAGTACTCGGAGGAGGAGTGCCGCGAGACCGACTCCACCTTTGCGGCCCCGCTGCGGGTCCGCATGCGCCTGACGATCAAGGGCGAGATCGGCGAGATCAAGGAGATGGATATCTTCATGGGGGACTTCCCCATGATGACGTCCAATGGAACCTTCGTCATCAATGGCGCGGAGCGCGTGGTGGTGAGCCAGCTCGTCCGCTCGCCGGGCGCGTATTTCACGCGCCACGATGATCTGACCAGTGGCCGCGCCCTCTGCATGGGCAAGCTCATCCCCAGCCGCGGAGCCTGGCTGGAGTTCGAGACGTCGAACCGGGACGTGCTTTCCGTCAAGGTTGACCGGAAGCGGAAGATCCCGCTCACAACGCTGCTCCGGGCCGTCGCGGCCGTCTGTCCGATCCCGGAGATTCCGACCGGTCGGAACGACGAGTTGCTCGCGCTCTACGCCGGTGTCGACGACAACCCGGACCACCAGTTCATCCGCTCGACCTTGGAGCGCGATCCGACCAGCGATCCGAGCCTTCGGGACCCGCGGGGCGCCGCGGTCATCGACTTTTACCGGCGCCTCCGCCCGGGGGACCCGCCGACGCTCGACAACGCCAAGTCGCTTCTGAACTCGCTGCTGTTCAACGCGCGGCGCTACGACCTGGGGCGGGTGGGCCGCTACAAGGTCAATCGCCGGCTGTACGGCCCGGAGGCCGAAGCGCCGATCACCGAGCGGATTCTCAACCCGCACGATCTGATCGCCATCATCGGGGAGATGATCCGGATCAACAACGGACGCGGGTCGACGGATGACATCGATCACCTCGGCAACCGGCGCGTGCGGGCGGTGGGCGAGCTCCTCCAGAACCAGTTCCGCGTCGGGCTGCTGCGCATGGAGCGGGTCGTCAAGGAGCGCATGAGCATCATCGACCCGCAGACGGCCACGCCGTCGAACCTCATCAACATCCGGCCTGTGGTCGCGGCGATGCGGGAGTTCTTCGGCGGCAGTCAGCTCTCGCAGTTCATGGATCAGACCAACCCGCTGGCAGAGCTGACCCACAAGCGCCGCCTGTCGGCGCTCGGGCCGGGCGGCCTCTCGCGGGAGCGAGCCGGTTTCGAGGTCCGGGACGTGCACCACAGCCACTACGGGCGCATCTGCCCCATCGAGACGCCCGAGGGGCCGAACATCGGGCTGATCGGCTCACTGGCGACCTACGGTCGGCTCAACGCCTACGGTTTCATTGAGACACCCTATCGGGTCGTCGCCCGGCAGGTCGAGAACACGCCGGAGCACACCATCGGCAAGATCCTCCGAGTCGCGTTCACCGATCCGGCGACCGGCGAGCAAATCGCGCCGTCGGGAACCGTGGTCGACGAGCCCCTCGCACGGCGGATGGCCGAGCTTGGCGAGGCATTCCCGCGCGTCAATGTCCGTCCCGTCGTCACCGGCGACGTCAAGTGGCTTCCCGCCGACGAGGAGGAGCGGTACACGGTCGCTCAGGCGAACGTCCGCCTCAACGCGGACGGGACGTTCGCGGATGAGAGCATTTCGGCCCGGCGTGGCCCACGGTTCCTCATCGAGGTGCCGGAGCGGTTGGACTACGTGGACGTCTCGCCGCATCAGACCGTTAGCGTCGCCACGGCGCTGATCCCGTTCCTCGAGCACGACGACGCCAACCGCGCGTTGATGGGCTCGAACATGCAGCGACAGGCAGTGCCCCTCATCGCGCCGGAGGCGCCCCTCGTTGGGACGGGCATGGAGGTGCAGACCGCTCAGGACTCTGGGCATGTGGTCCTCTCGCCGGTGGACGGGATCGTCGAGAGCGCCGACTCGTCGCGCATCGTCGTGCGAGCCCTCTCCGGGGATGGGGACGGGGCCGAGCCGCAGCGGTACGCGTTCAAGCTCCGCAAGTACATGCGTTCGAACCAGGGGACCTGCGTCAATCAGCGGCCCATTGTGATCCGCGGCCAGCGGGTGCACAAGAACCAGGCGCTCGCCGACAGCTCGTCGACAGCTCGCGGCGAGCTGGCCCTCGGGCAGAACGTGCTGGTCGCCTTCATGTGCTGGGAGGGCGGCAACTTCGAGGACGCGATCATCATCAGCGAGAACATCGTGCGGGATGACAAGTTCACCTCGGTGCACATCGAGAAGCACGAGGTGGAGGCGCGCGACACGAAGCTCGGCCCGGAGGAGATCACCCGCGACATCCCGAACGTGGGGGAGGAGCAGCTCCGCGACCTCGACGAGAACGGGATTATCCGGGTCGGCGCCGACGTGAAGCCGGGCGATGTCCTGGTGGGCAAGATCACCCCGAAGGGGGAGACGGAGCTGACCGCGGAGGAGCGGCTGTTGCGGGCGATCTTCGGTGAGAAGGCCCGCGAGGTGAAGGACACGTCCCTCCGCGTGCCACACGGCGAGCGTGGCCGTGTGGTCGACATAACAGTCTTCGACCGCGACGACCACGCGGAGCTCCCCGCCGGCGTGCACAAGCTGGTGCAGGTAGTCATCGCGCAGAAGCGCAAAATCGCCGAGGGGGACAAGATGGCCGGACGGCACGGCAACAAGGGCGTGATCGCCAAGATCCTGCCGGTCGAGGACATGCCCTTCGTGCCCGATGGCCGCCCGGTCGAGATTATCCTCAACCCTCTGGGTGTGCCCTCCCGCATGAACGTGGGTCAGATCCTCGAGACTCACCTCGGGTGGGCCGGCGAGGCCTTGGGGCTCCGCTTCGCCACGCCGGTGTTCGATGGTGCCAATGAGGAGGACATCCGCGAACAGCTGCGGGCCGCCGGGCTCCCGGTCGATGGCAAGGAGTGGCTATGCGACGGGCGCACGGGAGAACCCTTCGCGCAGCGCGTCACCGTCGGCTACATCTACATGCTGAAGCTGATCCACCTCGTCGAGGACAAAATCCACGCGCGCTCGACCGGCCCGTACTCCCTCATCACGCAGCAGCCGCTTGGCGGAAAGGCGCAGTTCGGCGGCCAGCGGTTCGGGGAGATGGAAGTGTGGGCGTTGGAGGCCTACGGCGCTGCGCACACGCTGCAGGAGGTCCTGACCGTCAAGTCAGACGACGTGTCCGGTCGGGTCAAGACGTACGAGACCATCGTCAAGGGTGAGGACGTGTTCCAGCCGGGTGTCCCGGAGTCCTTCAAGGTTCTGGTGAAGGAGCTCCAGAGTCTCGGGATCGCCGTGGAGATCTTGAACGAGGCAGAGGAGGGGATTCCGCTCCTGGAGGAATCGGACTACATCCCCTCCATGGGGATCAATCTCACTGGATTTGAACGTGGAGAGTGACGGACGATGCTTGAGGTGAACAATTTCAATGCGGTGCGGATTCGGCTGGCGTCGCCAGAGCAGGTCCGCTCCTGGTCGCGCGGCGAGGTGCGAAAGCCGGAGACGATCAACTATCGCACGCTGAAGCCGGAGCGCGACGGTCTGTTCTGCGAGCGCATCTTCGGTCCAACGAAGGATTGGGAGTGCTCCTGCGGAAAGTACAAGCGCGTCCGGTACAAGGGCATCGTCTGTGACAAGTGTGGCGTCGAGGTGACCCGTGCCAAGGTACGCCGCGAGCGGATGGGTCATATCGAGCTCGCCTCACCCGTGAGCCACATCTGGTTCGTGAAGGGGACTCCGAGCCGCATCGGACTCCTGCTGGACATTACGCCGCGTACGTTGGAGCAGGTCCTCTACTTCGCGAAGTACATCGTCGCTGAGGTCAACGAGTCTGCCCGTGAGCGGCAGACCCAGCAGGTCCAGACGGATCTGGAGGGACGCCTCCAGCGGACGCGTCGGGCCGGCGAGTCGCGTGAGGAGGAGCTGCGGGCAACGGGGGGCGAGCGGATTGCCGAGGTCGAGGGGCGGATGGCCCAGGAGCTTGCGGAGCTCGACGGACGGCGGGAGGCAGAGCTCAATGGCATTACCCAGGCTGGCCAGGAGACCGACGGGCTTCTGGGTTCTCTCGTCGGCCAGGCTGCGCCGGAGGCGATCGTCTTCTCCCCGACCAAGATGGTGATCGTGCACAAGGACGCTGCCGTGCAGGCAGAGCACCAGGCCGAGCTCCGGCACCTGCTCGACGAGGAGGTCGCGCGGATCGAGGGCCAGGCAGAGGAAGCGAGAGCGAACGCCCAGGCAATGGCGGGCGCTGAGATTGACCTCGTCAAGACCCAGCTCCAGGAGGATCTGGGTCGCGTCCAGTCGAAGGTGGCCCAGGAAGAGGAGCAGGCGCGGACCGCCGCGGAAGCGCGGACCAAGCGGATCGAGGGGATCCGCGTCCTCCAGACACTCACCGAGGGCGAGTACCGGGAGCTCCAGGAGAACGCAGGCCGCAGCTTCCGCGCGGCGATGGGCTCCGAGGCCGTCCGCGACCTGCTGCGCGCGATCGATCTGGACAAGCTGGCCATCGACCTCCGGGCCGAGTCGCACAGCACGTCCGGCCAGCGTCGGAAGAAGGCCACCAAACGGCTGCGCATCGTTGAGTCGTTCCGCAAGTCCGGCAACCGGCCGGAGTGGATGGTCATCTCCATCCTGCCGGTGCTGCCGCCCGACCTCCGGCCCATGGTCCAGCTCGACGGCGGCCGCTTCGCGACGAGCGACCTCAATGACCTGTACCGACGCGTGATCAACCGGAACAACCGCTTGAAGCGGCTCCAGGACCTCGGCGCGCCGGAGATCATTGTCCGCAACGAGAAGCGCATGCTCCAGGAGGCCGTGGACTCGTTGATTGACAACGGGCGCCACGGGCGGGCCGTGTCCGGATCCAGCAACCACAAGCTCAAGAGCCTGTCGGACATGCTCAAGGGCAAACAGGGACGGTTCCGCCAGAACCTGCTGGGCAAGCGCGTTGACTATTCGGGCCGGTCGGTGATCGTCGTCGGGCCGGAGCTGAAGCTCCACCAATGCGGGCTGCCCAGGCGGATGGCACTCGAGCTGTTCAAGCCGTTCGTCATGCAGAAGCTCGTGGAGCGGGGCATCGTCCACAACATTAAGAGCGCGAAGCGGGTCGTCGAGCGGATGCGCCCGGAGGTGTGGGACGTCCTCGAGGAGGTCATCCAGAACCATCCGGTGCTGCTCAACCGGGCGCCGACCCTTCACCGCCTGAGCATCCAGGCGTTCCAGCCAGTGCTCATCGAGGGAAGCGCGATCCAGATCCATCCGCTCGTGTGCGCGGCCTTCAATGCCGACTTCGACGGCGACCAGATGGCCGTCCACGTGCCGCTGTCTCGTGGGGCAAAGAACGAGGCCTGGAACCTCATGCTGTCGACTCACAACCTCGTCCAGCCGTCCAACAGCGAGCCCATCACGGCGCCAACCCTCGACATGGTCCTTGGCTGCTACTACCTGACGATGGTGAAGCCAGGAAGCATGGGCGAGGGGCGCGCCTTCGCGGGTTTCGACGACGCGCGGCTCGCGTACGACCTCGGCCACCTCGATCTGCGTGCCGAGATCGAGGTGCGGGTGCCGGGCGCGGACAACGGGACCGGGCAGCGGATGAAGACCAGCGTTGGGCGGATCATCTTCAACGACGCGGTCTCAACCGCGCTTCGGAATGCGGGTGCCGAGCTCATCGAGTTCCAGAACCGAATCATGGACAAGGGCACCCTGAAGAGTCTCGTCGCGCGGGTGATCCGGTTCTTCGGAAACGAGATCGCGGCCGGCTTGCTGGATGAGATCAAGACGCTCGGCTTCCACTACGCGACGGTCTCGGGCATGACCATCGCCATCGACGACCTCAAGGTGCCGCCGGAGAAGCCGGCCGTGATCGAGCGTGCCGAGGCCGAGGTTGCACGCGTCGAGCGAGACTACCGCCGAGGGCTCATCACCGACGAGGAGCGCTACAATGAGGTGCTCGATGTCTGGACTGGCGCGAAGGACGAGATCACGCGCGGTGTGGAGCACGTGCTCGATCCATTCGACTCGGTCCACATGATGGCGCAGTCGGGGGCGAAGGGGAATGTGCAGCAAATCGCGCAGATGGCAGGCATGCGTGGGCTGATGGCGGACCCGTCGGGGCGCATCATCGAGCTCCCCATTCGGTCGAGCTTCCGAGAAGGCCTGACGGTGCTTGAGTACTTCCTGTCCACCCACGGCTCCCGGAAGGGGCTCGCAGACACGGCGATCAAGACCTCCGACTCTGGATACCTCACGCGGCGCCTCATCGACGTGTCCCAGAGCCTCATCGTCTACGATGAGGACTGCGGAACGGAAGGTGGCATTTGGGTCGAGGATCTCGGCAACCCGAACCGACACCAGAGCCGCATCGAGCAGCTTGTCGGCCGGGTCGTGGCGACTCCCATCATCGACCCGGAGACCGGCGAGATCGTCGTCGACCGAAACGAGGTGATCGACGAGGACAAGCAGGAGCTGATCGCCGCTGTCGCACGTCTTCAACAGATCCATCTCCGGTCGCCACTCGCCTGTGAATCCCGGTACGGTATGTGCCGGATGTGCTACGGCTGGCACCTGGGAACGCGATCGATGGTGCGGATCGGAGACCCGGTGGGCATCGTCGCGGCGCAGTCCATCGGCGAGCCCGGCACGCAGCTGACGATGCGGACGTTCCACACGGGCGGCGTCGCCGGTGGTGTGGACATCACGACAGGTCTCCCGCGCGTCGAGGAGCTCTTCGAGGCGCGGCAGCCTAAGGGGAAGGCGGTGCTTTCGGAGATCGACGGGTCCGTTGAGCTCCATCGGCTCGAAGATGCCCGGGTGGTGCGCGTCGTCTCGCGGGAGGTGTACCGGGACGACCATGAGATTCCCAAGGACTACACCCTGGACGTGACGCCGGGGCAGTGGGTCGACGCTGGGCAGGCCCTTGCGACGGCCCCCGACCGGCCGCCGATCGTGGCCCAGCTCTCTGGGCCCGTGGAGGTGCAGATCCCCGAAGAGGGCGGGCGGCGGAAGCGCGCGGGTCAGCCGCAGGCATTGGTCGCGGTCGTCGCGGAAGAGCGCGACGAGCACGAGTACCGCGTGCCGCCCCAGGCGCGCGTGCGGGTGGAGGATGCCCAGGTCGTCACGGCGGGCGAGCAGCTCACCGAGGGATCGAGAGACCCGCAGGAGATTCTCAGCATCCAGGGTCGGGAGGCCGCACAGCGGTACCTCGTCGATGAG
>WHTR01000119.1 GCA_009377635.1 Chloroflexota bacterium | reverse complement strand
GAAATTATGCTCGGTCAGTTTCACGAGGTTGAGGCGCAATGAGCAAGCCGATGGCAGTCGGGGTCGGTCTGGGCGTCGGGGTGGTGGCTGCCCTGCTCATGACGTTGGAGATGGTCGTTCTGCGTTTCGTCCTGGGAATCGCTGGGCCGCCCGAGCTCGTCGGCGATCGCACGGCGCCGCTGCTCGGCATCGACCTCTTCTTCTCGCTCATCGGATTCATGGGCGGCTACAACCAACTCAAGCAGCTTGGAGTCGGCTCGATCCTCGTCGGGCAGGTTGTCGCTGGTGCCATGATCGGCGTTGGCTACGCCTTTCTCACGGAGCGGGGCCGTGGCAGAGGCGGCTGGTGGCGCGGGCTGTACCTACCGGCGATCCGGGCGGTTACGGTGCTCGGGCTGAGCGCCTGGGTCGTGAGCATAATTGCGCTGTGGCCGGTCCTCGACACGAACTTTCGTGGGCTCCCACCGGCTCAGGCATCGGTGGCGAGCGCGCTGGGTCTGTTCGTCGCCTTCGGCTCCTTTGGGATCGCGCTTCTCCTCGGCTACCGATTCGTGGCCGAGTCGGTTGAGATCCCGCGCCCTTTCTGGACGCGGGGTGATCTCAGTCGACGCGCATTCGTAATCGGAGCGGTCGGCACAGCCGCGTCGCTCGTGTCTGGGATCCTTCTGCAGCGATTGTATGAGCTTGCCACCTTCGCGTATGACGGACTGCGCTACCATGATCTAGAGCCACAGCCCATAGTCCCAAATGACCGCTTCTATGTCGTGACCAAGAACGTCATCGATCCACGTGTAGTGCGGGATCTCTGGCGTCTCGAGATCACCGGTCTGGTCGAGCACCCCGCGACCTATCGGTTCGAGGACGTCGCTGCACTGTCCACCGTGACACAGGAGACGACGCTCATGTGCATCAGCAACGGTGTCGGCGATGGGCTGATGAGCAATGCTGCCTGGAGAGGCGTGCCGCTATCGGTGCTGCTCAACGAAGCCCGTCCACAACCGGGCGTCATGGAGGTCATCTGCCACGCCGTCGACGGCTACACCGACACCGTCTCAATCACCAAGGCGATGGAGCAGAGCACGCTGATCGCCTACGAGATGAACAACGTGCCCCTGCCTGAGCAGCACGGGTATCCGGTACGGCTCATCATCCCGGGCCTGTTCGGCGAGAAGAATGTCAAGTGGCTGACCCGCATCGAGCTGGTCAACTATGACGCGAAGGGCTTCTACGAACAGCAGGGCTGGGGACCGAGCTTTGTCGTCCCAATCCGGACCCACTTCGAGGGGCCGGACCTCAGCCAACCCGTGCGGCCCGGTTCGCTCGTGGCGCTCAAGGGGACGGCCTTCGCCGGAGACCGCGGCGTCGCGAAGGTCGAGATCAGCACAGATGGCGGCCAACGGTGGAACGAGGCCTCGATCGAGTACCCGGGCACGCGCTTCTCCTGGGCAATCTGGAGCTACGATTGGCGTCCAAGCGCGCCCGGCAAATACGAACTCGTCGTCCGGGCATCCGATGGCACAGGAGCCCTGCAGTCCTCTGAGGAGCGCGGTATCGTGCCCGAGGGAGCGACTGGCTACCATCGCCTGGTGGCCCGGGTCGAGGCCTGAGGAGGAGTGGTCAGGCCTCCAGGCCTCCTCCCACTCGAGACGGCGCTGCGATCCCGCTTCCCGCCGGTTCCGCGTGGCCCTGGCCGGCTCGTCCGCTCCGGCTGTGGAGTCGACCTCGCTGCCATCGCGGCGCTCGTGCTCGTCAACGCCATCACCCAGCGACACCTGTTCCGCGGCGAGACCCTCGTCGGGCTGGACAGCTTGACCCAGTTCTACCCATGGTATGCCTTTCTCGGCGAGAGCCTGCGTGCCGGCCACGTCCCGGGCTGGAATCCCCACCAATTTGCCGGAGCGCCCTTCGCCGCGGATCCGCTGTCCGGGTGGACCTACCTGCCGGCCATGCTGCTCTTCACGATCCTGCCCGTTCCTGTCGCGGCGGCGAGCTATCAATTCGCACACCCGCTCTTGGCGAGCGTCTTTACCTTTCTTCTCGCGCGCGCGCTCGGCCTGAGCGCGTCAGGCGCGCTGTTCGCGGCGATCGCGTACGGACAGAGCGGCTTCCTCGCGGCGCACAATGTCTGCTGCTTCGCCTTCGCCAGCGTGGCTACCTGGCTTCCTCTCGGGATCCTCGGCATCGAGCTGGCCGTGCGCGCGCAGCGGTTCCTGATCCGCGCCGTCTCGTGGGGTATGGCGGGACTCGCGCTCAGCCAGATGCTCGCCTCCTGGCTCGGTCAGGGTTCGTACTACGGGCTGCTCGCACTTGGTGGCTTCCTGCTCTATCGGGTCATGCTCGCCCCTGCTCGTGTCCCTTCGGGCGCCGCTTCTCGTTTCTTGCAACTCGCGATGCACGGAGCCGCCGTCATCGGCCTCGGCGTCGGCCTCGGTGCGGCGGGCCTGCTACCTCGCATCGAATACCATGCGCTATCGAACCTGGCGGACGGCTACGCGACTGCAGATCTGGCCGTCGGAGGCTGGAGTGTCGCGAGCTGGAGCCTCCTCCTGACTCCCAGCCTGTGGTATGCAGGGGTCGTCGTTATCGCGTTGGCACTCACCGGCGCCTGGCTCGCACGCGGGCGGGCCGCCACGCCGTACTTCGCCGCACTGTCGGTTGCCACTCTCATACTGGCCGGCCACGGCCCGTCGCCGTTACACGCGCTCGTCTATCTCCTCCCCGGCTTCGCGGACCTTCACCCGCATCTTCCCGAGCGCATCATGACGGTCTTCTACCTTGGTCCCGCCCTCCTGAGCGGCGCCACCGTAAGCCATCTGAGCCGATCACGGGCGGCGGCGCGGACGTCCGCGCTCCTCACGCATCTCTCGCGCGTGAGCGGGCGGATTCTGCGCGGGACGGAGAGCGACCGCAGTGGCATCGTCATCGTCCTGGTCGCACTGACGCTCGTAATTGTCCTGAGCATCGCGAGCAACGCTCCCCCACTGTCCGTGGTGACGCTGGCCATCAGCGCGCTCGTCGTCCTCGCGCATGGACTCGTGGCGGCACTCCGTCCATTTCTCTCCCTCGCACTCGCACTGGTCACGCTCGTTGATCTCCACGCCGCTGCGCAGACCTTCACTCAGCAGTCCCAGGCCGCTTCAGTTGTCCATACCTGGCAGGTCGCGGACCTGGCGACGAGGTACCACCCAACGGCAGCTGACCGATTCTTGAGCGGGCTGGCGGCGGATGGACCATCTCGCTCTTTCGGGTTCGACCCCGACCCCGGCGGGCTCGCCTACACACAACGTTTCGCCGAACCCGCGCTCGCGGCAATCGGGGCGAACAACGGCGCGCTCCTGTCGGGATTGCACGATGTCCAGGGCTACAATCCGACGCACGTCGCTCGGTACGATGCGTTCCTGGAGGCGCTGAACGGCCGCGGGCAGAACTATCACAACGCCGAGATCTTCGCGACGGGCCTCACCTCTCCCCTCCTCGACCTGCTCAACGCGCGCTACATCGTGATTCCAACGAGTGTGGCAGCTCCGAGCATGTCTAGTCTCGACGCATCGTTCTCCACGATATATCGGGATGCGCAGGTCGAGATCGTGGAGAATCGTGACGTTCTGCCGCGTGCCTGGATCGTGCGCGACGCGCACGAGGTCGCCCCCGGAGAGGCGCTCGAGCTGCTAGCATCCGGGAGGATCGATCCCCGGCGCACCGTGCTGCTGGAGCAGGCACCCCCGCCGCTGTCCGGAACGGAGCCAGGCACCGTGGACAGCGTTCACGTGACGAAGTACGAGGCGGACCGCATCCGTTTGCGCGCGACAACCACGGACTCGGGGCTCGTCGTGCTGAGCGAAGTGCACTACCC
Organism: Chloroflexota bacterium; assembly: GCA_009377635.1. GTDB lineage: Bacteria > Chloroflexota > UBA6077 > UBA6077 > SHYK01 > WHTR01. The sequence continues at coordinate 4,504 of WHTR01000119.1, read as the reverse complement.
GGCCTGGCGAGCCTATGTCGACGGCAGGCCGGCGCCACTCTTCGTCGCCGACCACGCGCTTCGTGCTGTGCCGATCCCGCCCGGAGACCATGAAATCGAGCTTCGCTACGAGTCATGGACACTCCAGCTCGGCGTCGGGCTGACTGCCGTGACTGCCGCCGGGCTCACGGCCCTCGTGATTGCAGCCGCCGCTCGCTCCATCCGTCGGGGCGATCTCCCACGATCGAGCTCCGACCGGTCCTCGCATAGCCAAGAATCGCCGAGGCCGTAAGCTCTGTAATCCTTTCCGTTCGTCTCCTCCTTATCCTTGAGGCATGAGGATCCCACATTACGCCCGCACGTCTCGAACACCTGGATGAAGAAGGGTCATGTCGTCTACGTGGTCGCCAAGTCGCCACAGCCGGGTGTGAGCAAGACGCGGCTGTACCCGCCACTCGAACCGGTCGAGGCGGCGGAGCTTGCCGCGGCGTTTATCGACGATGCAATCGAAAGCGTCCGCGAGGCAGCCTGCGTGCCCAGAGTGCTCTGCCGCGATGCTGCAGAGCGCAGAGCGTTGCGTCGCATGGTTGGCAGGAAGGCTGAGGTCGCGACGCAATCAGGTTCAGGGCTTGGCGCGGCACTGCTGAGCGCATTCGTCCAAGGGTTTCGGGACGGGTTCGCCGACGTCGCTGTACTGGGCTCGGATAGCCCCACACTCCCGCCTGTGGTGCTGCGTGAGGCATTCTGCGCGCTCGGGCAGGGCGCCGACGTCGTCCTCGGTCCCAGCGACGACGGCGGCTACTATCTGCTGGCGGCACGCACGCTGCACCCGCAGCTCTTCTCGGAGATGCCCTGGAGCACAGACAGCGTGGCGAACCTGACCCTCGCGCGGTGCGCATCGGAGGGGCTGGCCACCCACCGACTCACCACATGGTACGACGTCGACGACCTGACATCGCTCCAGCGGCTCGAAGTCGACCTTCGGCAGAGTCGAGCCGACGGCGCCGGTCGCACGCGCGCGACCATGGAGCGCCTCGCGAAGGAGCGCGGGCGCTCTATGAAGCCGAGGAAGCCGAGCGCAACTCCTCCGCATACAATCTCACGCTGCGAAGGAGCACGCGAATGAAAGCATCGGCATCCAACACGCATAGCAAGCACGCCGAGCTCGTCGCATTGGGGAAGGACGGCCACACCCTTCCGTCGCCGGTTGAGGCCTACTTTGAGGTGGCGAATCGGTGCAATAGCCGGTGCGCGACGTGCCCGCTCACGTTCGGGCCACATGAACCGGCCCGATACCTGTCACTCGAGGACTTCGTGGCCATCGCGGCGCAGCTTCCCGATCTCCAGCGCGCGGTGATGCACGGGATCGGAGAGCCCTTGCTCAACTGCAGTCTTCCGGCGATGCTCCGTCACCTGAAGGGCCGCAACATCCACGTCGTCTTCAACACGAACGCCACCCTTCTCACGCGAAAGCGACAGATCGCGCTGATCGAGAGCGGACTGGACGAGATCCGTATCTCGATCGACGGCAGCAGCCCGGAGACCTACCTGCGGGTGCGCGGCATCCCGAGGTTCGCCCAGGTTGTCCGCAACGTCGGACAGATGGTCCGTGCCCGCCACGAGATGGGCGCCACGAACCCTCGCGTCTCATTCTGGGTCACAGGCCTGCGCGAGAATCTGTCCGAGCTTCCGGGCGTGGTTGAGCTGGCCGGCCGGCTCGGAGTCGACGAAGTGTACCTCCAGCGCCTGACGTTCTGGGGCGAGGGACTCGCTGTCGCGGAGCAGAGCATTCACCGGAACGAGCAGGAGGAGGTCGAGGCGATCATCGCCGCAGCGGAGCAACGCGCGGCCGAACTCGGGATCGCCTTCAACGGCGCGGGGGCGCTGAGCCCGCGCGAGAACCTCTTCGAGCGCCCGCCCGACGCCGAGCCCTGGCGAGCATGCAGTCGTCCGCTGCGTCTCGCCTACATGACGTCCAACGGTACTGCGCTCCCCTGTTGCATCGCGCCGTTCACCGGCGTCCCCTTCCAGGAGATCACACTCGGGAACTATCTCCAGGACGGGGTCGCAGCGGTCTGGCACGGCGAGCAGTACGATCGATTTCGCACCCAGCTGTACTCATCCAATCCGCCTGCGTCGTGCCGTAACTGCGGCCTTGCGTGGAGTCTGTGACCTGACCCCGCGGCGATCGGCTCGGGTCGAGGTGTCGCGTCCTTGACGCCCCCCTCCGGCGATGGTATTGTGCATTCCGTCCCACGAGGGAGGTGCTGTCATAGTATTGACTCGAGAGGAGAACGACGAGCTCACCCAGGTGGGCCCCAGGACCCCGGGCGGCGAGCTGCTGCGCCGGTACTGGCACCCAATCGCGGTCGCCGCCGAGCTCACGCCCGAGCGACCGAAGAAGCGCGTCCGGCTCCTCGGCGAGGATCTCGTCATCTATCGCGATCCGGACGGTGGATACGGGTTAGTGGCGGAGCAGTGCCTTCACCGCGGCGCATCCCTCTACTACGGGTTCCTCGAAGATGGCGGCATCCGTTGTCCGTATCACGGTTGGCTCTACGACAAGACCGGCCGCTGTCTCGAACAGCCATTCGAGCCTGCGCAGTCGATCCTCCGACACACCATCCTTCTCCGAGCCTACCCGGTGGAAAAGGTGCGCGGGCTCCTCTTTGCGTACCTCGGACCGCTGCCCACGCCGATTATCCCGCCCTGGGACGTCATTGCCCGGGGGGACGGCACCCGCCGCATTGAGATTCATCCCGTTCTCACCTGCAACTGGCTGCAGATGCAGGAGACCAACCTCGACCCTACCCACAACACCTTCCTCCACAACAAGACCGCCTACGTCCTCGGCCTGCGGCCCGATTGGACGTTTCGTCCCATCTCGCTGGAATTCGAGGTGATCGAGTGGGGCGTGATCAAGCGACGAGCGTTCGGCGGGGATAACGGATACAGAGAGGAAGGGCATCCAGCCATTTTCCCTAACGTTCTTCGACATTCTTCGGGGTGGGGTCCCATCGACCTCCACTTCCGCGTGCCGATCGACGACACCCACACCCAGACCTTCTGGCTCGGATTCGACCCAAGCCCCGACGGATCGCTCCTCGAGGAGTCAGAGGACCCACCGAGTACCTACATTGAGCTTAAAGACGAGGAAGGCAACTTCCACATGCGCAGCTTCCCCAGTCAGGACTCGATGGCCTGGGAGACCCAGGGTCCCGTCCGCGACCGGAGCGTCGAGCACCTCGGCGCCGCCGACAAGGGTGTCGCCCTCTGGCGCCAGCTACTCAAGGAGAACATCGAGAAAGTCAAGCGGGGGGAGGACCCGATCGGTGTCATCCGCGATCCCGACAAGTACCGGATCATCAGCTTCTCGGCTTCGAAGTAGACCAGGATCGATCGGATCCTCCTATTACCCCGCGTCCGACCGTTCAGAGCCGAATCTCGAGGACGGCAACCCCGACCATCCTCTGCCTCCCACGAGCTCCGGCGGTAAAGCCGTGCCGCCCGCGGTGTGCGGAATCATGGTCACGTGGAATCAGGCATTCATCCGCGCCGACGCGATGTTCGCGGACGATCAGGTGGTGCGGCCGAAGCACGTGCTTGAGCAGCCGTACAGCGAGGACAAGTCCTCCATCTTCACGCATCCGTACTGGACCGACCAACACATCGGGACGGGCGCATTCAAGCTCCGCGAGTGGGTTCGGGGCAGCCATGCAGTGCTCGAGGCGTTCGACCAGTACGTCCTGGGTCGGCCGATGATCGAGCCGCTCGGGTACACCCGAGGACCGGACGGCATGTTCCTCGACGCCGCTGGACAGCGCCTCGCCCTGGAGGTGCGCACGAGCGGAGGCGACGACACCCACGAGTCAGGCGTTCTCAGCGTGGTGGACAGCCTCCGGCGAGCCGGCATCGCCGCTGAGCCTTACTTCATCCCGCAGGCCGAACGCCAGGACCGTGCGGCCAACGTGAGCTACCCCGGCCTCCGGCTCTGGCGCCTCCCGAACGATCTGTGGGACCTCAATCGCTACCACAGTCGGCAGGCGGGCACGCCCGAGAACAACTTCCGGCAGAACAGTAACCGCGCACGCTACATGAACCCGGACCTCGATGCACTGATTGACCGCTACATAGCGACGATCTCGGGGAGGGACCGGATCCCCCTCCTCGCCCAGGTCGTCCAACATCAGAGCGACCAGGTGAGCGTCATCGGACTCTGGTACAACGCGGAGTCCATCGTCGTGAGCAATCGCCTGCGCAACGTCGCCAGCCAGAAGACCGGCGACGGGACGGTCACCTGGAACGCGCACCTGTGGGATGTCACTAGCTGAGGAGGGATACAAGAAATGGCCTTGCAAGTTGGAATCGCAGGCCTGGGAGGGGCGGCTCGGCAGGTCTTGCCGTCCTTCAAGCACGTACCGGGTGTTGAGCTCGCAGGCGTGGCCGACGTTCGGCAAAAGGCGCTTGAGGACTTCGCGTCTCTCGGCGTAAAGACGTTCGACAGCGCGGAGGCCATGTGCGACAG
>WHTR01000118.1 GCA_009377635.1 Chloroflexota bacterium | reverse complement strand
AAATCCCATCAGTGTTCCTCTCCCTTTGCCCGCTTCCGCTCCGCACGCGCACGATTCGACGCCCGCCACCGGCAGCGGTCGGAGCAGTACTTGCCGTTGCTGGATGTTTCGAAGGGTCGGCCACATTCGACGCAGGTGAGCTCGCGTATCGGACGCAGCGCGGCGAGAGTGCGGGCGGCTTCGGTGCTGTCGATCATTGCTGCCTGCTCCCTAGAGGGCCACGGCGACGCGGCCGATCTCGGGGCGGACATCCTCGGGCACGGGCTCCCCTTCGGACCGGAGCGTTTCGACATAGAGATGGATCGCTTCCCGAGCCATTGCTAACGCCTCCTCGCGCCCTGTGCCGAAGGTAAAGCAGCCGGGCAGGGCCGGGACTTCGACGTTGTAGACGCCGGGCTCATCTGGATCTTCGGTCAGAACAACGGTGTACTCCATGCGTTTCCCCCTTCCCCTAGAGCAGGTCTCGGAGCTCGCGGAGGCTGAGGCCAGCTTGGCGAGCGATGTTGCGAAGCGTCCCGGTTGGGATATCTCCTCGGTGCGCTGGGACAGTCACGTGGGCTCGGTCCCGCCGAAGAATCACGTGCGAGCCCTCCTGGCGGGCCTGCACCCAGCCAAGTCGCTCAAGCGCTCGGATGACCTCCCTCGCTCGCGCCATCCCGTCCCCGCCTCCTGCCTCTCCCGACAGCACCACTGTACAGCAACAGCGGTGCTGCTGTCCATGGTGGGGGCGCTATCCCGGAACGCGGCCGGGCTCTCGGGCGAGGATTCGATGCGCCAGTCGATCCCTGGGATTTCGCGCGCTCCGTCTTGTTACCCATTCACCTCGGGTGCATATCGCCCCAGGCCCGCCGGATCAAGCACGATTCCCGGTCGACGGGTCGTCAGAAAGACAGCCGCTAGCGCCATCAGATCGTTCTCCCGGTCCTCGATGGGAATCGCCTTCGACTCGCCGGACACGACGCCAAGTCGTTTGCCTTCCTCCCACTTCTCCGGGGAGTACTGGCTTCGATAGCATCGCTCGACGACCTCTGGGTAGCGAACACCGAATGCTATCCCAACTGCCACGTAAGCATGGACCCCCTCGTTCAGGCCGTCGAGCGACATCTTCTCATCGAACAGCTTTTGTGACTGCTTGACAGCGTCCCATGAATCGAACTTGGCTCCGGCGGCTTCCAAGTTCATTCGTTGAATCGCATAGAACGATGCATCGTGACGGATGATGTAAGGAAGATATTGAGCAGCGCCTGAAATGTTGCGCTTGGACAATGGGACTGGTGTTTGGTGCGACGGATGCATAATGCCAGCGGGGGTGGACAAGCGGAATCGGAGCTGGTCGAAGGAGGCCACGTCGACCACTTGGCCACAGGGTCGGCGACATAGCGCCGAAAGGTGGCCAGCGAGACAGCGAGGCGCCCGTCCCGCTTGATGCAGGCGAACGGATTCATAACGGCACCCATCTCGAGCGGCGACCGGCCGCGTGCACGGCCAGCGCCAAGGCGCAGACGCAGTCGTCGTGCAGGCCCTCGGGTGCCGAGTAGCGCACATCCGTCCGGGTGTAGACGAAGTCGAACGCCTCGATCTCGGCGGCGATGGGGCCGTTTGGGTAGCTGACCTCGCGGTGCTGCATCGCCACAGCCAGCTCCTCCATGAGCTGTTGCTTGCTGGTCGAGATGAACGTGTAGCCGGTCACGCGCATGCCGGGCTCGCGCTGCAGGCGCTCGACGGACGAATCGCCAACGCCGGTGGAATCCACCAGCGCCCGCGTGTCGGCCGCCGCGTCCCGAATGCGCGCGATCGTTGTCTCCCACGCCGCCTGGAAGCGGTAGTAGCGGCACGCGTGTCGGTCACTGCAGCAGGCGACTGGGACGCGGGTCGCTCAATTGTCTCGGGGGTCAGTGACCCAGGTGAGTTGTTACAAACGAAGTTCCGTGGAGAAGGGAGGAACCCTCAGTGACCGATCATGCTAACATCCCGCAGACCGAAGGCGAGTGGCGCCGCCGACTCACCCCGTCCCAGTACCACGTTCTCCGCGAAAAGGGTACCGAGCGGCCATTCACGGGCGAATACGACCACAGCACGGAGCCCGGCATCTACCGGTGCGCCGGTTGCGGCTCCGTTCTGTTCCGCTCGGACGAGAAGTTCGACTCCGGCTCCGGTTGGCCGAGCTTCTGGGCGCCCGCGGACGCGGAAAACGTGCGGACGGAAACGGATACGTCGCACGGCGTGGTCCGCACCGAGGTGGAATGTGCCACCTGCGGCGGACACCTGGGCCACGTATTTGATGACGGCCCCCGCCCAACAGGTCAGCGGTTCTGCATCAACTCGGCAGCACTGAAGCTGGAGAAGACCTCCACGGAGTGATCCGAAACCGCGCAACGGACTCCTTGTGAGCTACACTATGCTGCGGCCGTGCCCGCGGAGCAGTTCAAGGGCGCGGTCTGCCTGCAAGCAGGTAGTCGACCGTTTCGTACCCGGCAGTACCGCAGTCCTCTTCAGAGGTGTTGCGATGGTGTCAAGCCAGGCGCAGACGGTAGACGAGTACCTGGCAGAGTTGTCCCCTGCCCGCCGAGAAGCGATGATCGCCTTGCGAGAAGTGGTGCTCCGTAACCTGCCCGACGGCTACGCCGAATGCATGCAGTACGGCATGATCGGCTACGTCGTGCCGTTGGAAAGGCACCCCGTCACGTACAACGGCCAGCCCCTGGCTTACGCGGGCATCGCGTCTCAGAAGAACTACATGTCCATCTACCTGATGGGCGTCTACGCAGATGCCGAAGCGAGCAACTGGTTCCATGAGCGCTACAAGATCAGCGGGAAGACGCTGAACATGGGTAAGTCGTGCGTGCGCTTCAAGAAGCCGGAAGACCTTCCACTGGACCTCATCGGCGAAACGATCGCCCGCACGCCCGTTGACCAGTTCATCACCCGGTACGAGACATTGCATAAGCGATAGGTAGACGGCGTACACCCTCACGCGGTAGTACACCACGGAGTGCCGTCCGCGCCGCCTGGTCACGTAGTTCTTAACCGCGTGCATCCGGCTCCCGCACTGACAATAGACCAGCCCTGAGAGCAGGTGCTCGTTCGCCGTCCGACGTGGCGCCTCCCCCTCGATCTCGGCGGCGATCCGCAGGACCGCTACCATCTGCTGTTCGCTGAAGATCGGTTCGCAGAACCCCTCCACCACCACGTGATCCTCGGCGGGACGCGCCACGTGGCTGCGCCCCTTCGCCTGGCGCCGGTTGTAGACCAGCGTGCCTTCATTGATCCGCCTCGACCGGAACCCGTGCGACAAGGTACGGATCGCCGTGGGGGCGCCGTCGGTGCCGAGAGCGTGGGATCGGTCATGGCTCGTGCGATTCCTGGGCAGCATTGACGACCCGCGCGCGGCCGCCATCTTGTCGCTCTTCGCCACGACCGGCGTGCGCAAGGGAGATCTGGTCGGCCTGAAGTGGTCCGATATCGATATGGCCACCGGCTTGGCGACCATCTCGCGGCGTGTCGTCCGGCTGGGCAGAGGCGTGGGCATCAGCAAAGACAGGGTGGGCGAGGAGGGACTCGAACCCCCGGCCTCACGGATGTGAGCCGTGCGCTCTGACCGGCTGAGCTACTCGCCCGATCGCTCAATTCTACTGGATCACACGCGCGAACCGCTCCGGACGTTCAACGGGCAGCCACTGGTGCGCGGGCGAGCAGATAGGGCCGAAGGCGCTCCAGGAAACGCGTCGGGAGCCAACCCTCGATCTCGGTCCCATCCGGGCAGTAGGCCATCCGAGTCGCGCGGCCCCGGCGGTGGAAGAGCTCGACCAGCTCGGACCGATCGTACGGAATCCGCACCGCCACCCACGGCATTCCCTCGCTGACCTTCTCCTCGATGCGCCCACGCAGCGTCTCCAGGCCCAGACCCGTGCGAGCGGAGACCAGGACGGTGTCCGGATGCGGTGGGGCCTCGAGCCCGGCTCCGACCTCGCTGGCAGCGTCCACCTTGTTGATGGCGGTGATCATCGGCACGTCGTGGAGTCCGATCTCTCGAAGGATGTCGTGCACCACGGCGCTGCGCTCTGCCGCGCGGGCGTCGGAGATGTCGACGACGTGGATCAGCACGTTCGCCTCGAGCAGCTCCTCCAGCGTGGCCCGGAAAGCTGCCACCACGGTCGTTGGCAGCTTGGAGATGAACCCTACCGTGTCCGACACCAGCACGTGCTGGCCGCTTCCGAGCCGCATCACCCGGGTAAGCGGGTCAAGCGTGACGAATGGCGCGTTCGCAGCGGGCGCTTGGCTCCCGGTCAGCGCGGTCAGGAGCGTGGACTTCCCGACGTTCGTGTAGCCGACCAGCCCTGCCACCGGGAGCGCCTCTCGACGGCGCTGCTCGCGGGATCGCCGACGGTGCTCTCGGATCTCGTTGATCTCGCGTTTGAGCGCGCTGATCCGGTTGCGGACACGCCGTCGGTCGACCTCCAGACGTGTCTCGCCAGGGCCGCGAGTCCCGATGCCGCCGCCCAGCCGTGAGAGCATCGCGCCGCGCCCGACCAGGCGTGGCAGGAGGAACTCGTACTGCGCCAGCTCGACCTGCACGCGCCCCTCGTGGCTCCGTGCCCGTTGCGCGAAGATGTCGAGGATGAGCGTGGTCCGGTCGATCACCTGTCGGCCCAGCTCGTCCTCGAGGGTCTTCTGCGCTCGCGGAGGCAGCTCGTCGTCTGTGACGACGGCGTCCGCGGTCACGAGCGCGGCGCGTTCCTTCACCTCCTCCAGCTTCCCCTTCCCGACGTAGTGGGTCGGGTCGGGATGCGGGAGGCGCTGCCACATCTGATCGACCGGCTCCAGGCCAGCGCTGTCGCAGAGGCCGGCGAGCTCGGCCAGAGACGTGGGTGCGTCAATGGGGGCACGAGGGTTCTCAACAGCGACCAGGAGCGCCCGCTGCGCCAGGGGCTGGCTGCTGTTCCTCATAGACGCACGCGCTCCATCCGCTCGAGGGCCTCGGCGAGACGTTGATCCGCTACCGTGAGCGAGATCCGAAAGTAGCCTTCGCCGTTTGCTCCGAACCCGACTCCCGGCGTGACCCACACGGCTGCATCGTCCAGGATGCGCAGCGAAAAGTCCACGGAGCTGTACCCGGCTGGGATCGGGGCCCAGACATAGAGGGACGCCTTCGGCACCGGCGCCTCGATCCCGACGCGGCGCAAGGTGGCGATAACAGCATCTCGCCGGGTCTGGAAGCGCACGTTCCGTTCCTCGACCCACGCCTGGTCACCATCCAGCGCGGTGATGGACGCGATCTGGACGGCGTCGAAAATGCCGCTATCCACGTTGGTCTTCACGCGCCCGAGCGCCTCGATGGCGACGGGATTCCCCACGACCATCCCCGTGCGCCAACCGGTCATGTTGTACGTCTTGGACAGGGAGTGGAACTCCACGCCGACCTCCCGCGCTCCGGGCACCTCGAGGAAGCTCGGCGCGCGGTAGCCGTCGTACGTCACCTCGGAATAGGCATTGTCGTGGCAAACGAGGATGCTGTACCGGCGCGCGAACGCCACGACCTCCTCGAAGAACTCGAGCGGCGCGACCGCGGCGGTCGGATTGTTCGGGTAGTTGATCCACAGCAGCCGCGCCCGCAGCGCGACGCCCTCGGGGACGGCGTTCAGGTCAGGAAGAAATCCGCGCTCGGCCTGAAGCGGCATGACATAGGACTCGCCGTTCGCCAGCAACGTACCGATGCTGTACACGGGGTACCCGGGATCCGGTACCAGGACCACGTCGCCCGGATCGACGAACGCGGTGGGCATGTGGGCGATGCCCTCCTTGGAGCCGATGAGGGGCAGAACCTCCCCGTTCGGGTCCAGCTCAATCCCGAATCGACGCTCGTACCAGCGGGCGATGGCCTGACGGAATTCCGGCCGCCCGTAGTAGTCGGGGTAGCGATGGTAGCGCGGCTCCGCGACCGCTTCCTGGGCGGTCGCCACCACGTGCGCAGGGCTCGGGAGGTCCGGGTCCCCGATCCCGAGGCTGATGACGTCGAACCCGGCAGCGCGCTTCTCCGCGATACGGCGGTCGACGTCCGCGAACAGGTACGGAGGCAAGCTCTCGATGCGTCGGGCGGGCCGGATCGCGGCGGATTCATCCGGCAACAGGGGCCGCCTCCGAGGGGATTAAGAGTTGGTCGTTCCTGTCCATCGACCAGGTTCCCGTGAAGACATACGCGGTTGGGCCTGTCATGAGAACGGAGCGGCCTTCGGACCACTCAATCGAGAGCTGGCCGCCCGGCAGGCCGACGCGCACCGGTGAGCGCGCATGTCCCTTGACCGCTGCGACCACCGCGGAGGCACAGGCGCCGGTCCCGCAGGCGAGCGTTACGCCCGCTCCGCGCTCCCACACCCGCACGCGCAGGTGGTCCGGTGCGAGCACCTCACATACCTCGAAGTTCGTCCGCTCTGGGAAGGTGGCGTGACGCTCGACCTTCGGTCCCACGGTCTCAAGCGGGTAGGCGTCCAGGCCTCCGCGCTCGACAAAGGTGACGGCGTGAGGGTTTCCCATCGATACACAGCTGACCGCCACAGCGTGGCCGTCCAGATTGAGCATCACCTTCAGCGCATCGTCACCCGAGACGACGGCCGGGATGCGGGACGGCTCGAAAACCGGGGCGCCCATATCCACGGAGACCGAGCCATCGGGCGCGACTGCGATGGCACTCACGCCGCTGCCGGTCTCAACGCGGAGCTCAGGGCGTCCGAGTCCGTGACGGTCGCGCACGTAGCGGCCCAGACAGCGGATGCCGTTGCCACAGCTCGCCGATTCCGACCCGTCGGGGTTGAACATGCGCATGCGCACGTCCGCCGTGTCCGAAGGGGCGACCAGCAGCAGTCCATCCGAGCCGATCCCAAAGTGGCGATCGCACATGGATCGAGCCAGCGCACTCCAGGCAGCATCCTCCCCCGGTCCAATTCCTGGCGACTGCTCGCCGAGCAGATCGACCAGGATGAAGTCATTCCCCGCGCCATGCATCTTGACGAACTGCACTCGGTCGATACTCCAAATGTCTGCCCGCGCCCTGCCCATGTCTCGCGGCAGGTCCACAGGTAGCCGGTAGATCTACCGGTAAGCGGTAGGTCGCCAGGTAGATTGTACGTGAGGCCATTGTACGGCCTTGAAGCGGCTTGTCGAACCGTACCGTACAGAGCAGGCACCGATCTAGCGCGCTCAGCATCAGCGCCCGGCGTGCCGCAGCTCGGAGCAGGCGGCGACGACCTGCTCCACGAGCGCCGGGTCCTCGGCGTCAAACCATTGGACCCGGTCGTCGGCCCGGAGCCACTGCTCTTGCCGGCGGATGAACGCGTGGGTCGCGAGCCGGACGCGTTCCACGGCAGCCTCGAATGCAACATCGCCGCGCAGCGCGCGGGCGAGCTCCGCGTATCCCGTGGCGCTCATGGCCGGCAGGCTTGCGTCGTACCCCATCGCGAGAAGGGTTCGGACCTCTTCGATCCACCCCTGGCTGAGCATCGTCTCGATGCGACGATCGGCCCGGTCATAGAGCGCCGCGCGATCCATTCGAAGGCCGACCCACACCGCGGGAACCGGCGGACCTCGCTGACGCCCGGTTTGCGAGAACGGTCGGCCTGTAAGCAGGACGACCTCGACGGCTCGTAGCAATCGGCGCCGGTTCCGTGGATCGATTTGCCGACTGGCCTCCGCGTCGAGCGCCCGGAGCCAGGCATCCAGCAGTCCCGGGTCCACGCGATCCACCCGCTCCAGCCAGGCGCGGAGGGCGAGGCTGCGCGGGGCCGGCCGCAGTCTATCGATGAGGGCCTGAATATAGTGGGGGCTGCCGCCGACCACCAGCGAGGCGCGTCCTCGCGCTCGGAGCTGCGCGAGCACCCGTTCCGCCGTTCGACGATACTCCACGACGCTGTAGCGCTCGTTGGGATATGCGACGTTGATCAAATGGTGGGGTACAGCGGCGCGCGCTGCCGCTGTCGGCTTAGCCGTTCCGATGTCCATATACTGATAAACTTGCCGCGAGTCGGCGGAAACGACTTCCGCGCCGATACGCGTAGCGACCTCGAGCGCCAGGGCCGACTTTCCGACAGCCGTCGCCCCCGTGATGACCGCGAGGTGGGGCTTCGAGGACCGATGAATCCGTGACGACTGCTGCGGGATAAGAATGCTCCAGACTCAGGGTTCACTGCACTGACGTATTATCCTCCCGGCCCGGTCTGCCGTCCGTCTTCCGCATCACGCCGCTGCTATACTGCCGGGCAGGCAACCCGGAGGTCGTTCCAGCGTTGCGCCAGCCGTCAGCACACGATCCTCGCCCCTCAGCCGCCGATCCCCGCGTCGCGCTGGCCATCGACCTCGGCGGAACACAGTTTCGGGTGGCAGCGGTCACTGCTGACGGGCGTCTGCTCGCCCGGATGTCGGGCACAACGAACGCCGACGACGAGCCCGAG
>WHTR01000117.1 GCA_009377635.1 Chloroflexota bacterium | reverse complement strand
AGCTTCGCGGCAGGGTCAGGTAGTTGTGCATCTCATCGACGTACAGGGCAAGGTCCGGTCGCTTGTCCTCGGGCGCGTTCGCCCGCGACATGGCGATCTGCCACACCCTGGCGATGACCATCCCGCCCAGAAGGCGCGAGGTGTCCTCACCGATGAGACCCTTTGGAATCCGGACGAGCACGAGACCGCCCGACTCGATCAGGTCCGCGAGATCCACTCTGGGCTCGGTTTGGCCAACGATGGTTCGGATCGCGCTTCGCAAGAGGAACGCGCGCAGCTTGTTCATCAAGGGTGAGATGTCATCCTGGCGGCGGGCCTCAACCTTGTTGTCGAACTGCTCCCAGAAAAGCCGCAACGCGGGATCGGCCAAGCGCGGCCGGATCGCCTTGCGCCACTCGGCGCGCGTGAGCAGCAGCGGAACCTCGGCAAGGGTCGCGCCCTCGATCTGGCACAGAGTCAGGCAGGCGGCTCTCAGGATGTCGTCGGAGCGCGGGCCCCAGTGGTTCTCGTAGATGCGCTTGAACAGCGTGACGATCTGGTCGGTTACAAGGTCATGGTCGGGCCCTGCAAGCACGTTGAGCCCCACCGCGGTGCTCGAGTCGGTGGGATCGATGAGACACGTGCGGGCTTCGGCATCTTTCGGCAGGCGCTGAAGGATCGCCTCCACGAGATCGCCCTTGGGGTCGACCACGACCGCGGCCCGGCCGCCCGCAGCGTCTTCGAGCGCCAGCTGCGCGAGTAGCGTCGACTTGCCCGTCCCAGTCCCGAGCACGTGGAGGTGGTGACGGCAGTCGGACACTGAAAGAGCAACCGGCCGCCTCTCCGCTCCGCTGTTGGCGCGGCCGAGCGTTCGACCGTCTTGGGGGAGCAGCTTGGGCGGAGAGACGCTGCGGGCGCCCGCTATCTCGAACCCCGGGACGTCGCCCTCCGGAAGCGTGGCCACGCGCGCGAGCTCGCCGACCGAAAGCAGAAGGCCCTTCTTCGACTTGCGAGCCCTTATCGCGGCCGCTCCACGCAGCACGCGCCGGCGCCTGAACCCGTTCGTCCCCTCGAACATCGCGAACGCGCTTGCGGCCGAGTGAACGCGCGCTTTCGCGCGACCGCGGCTTGGCGCCGCCACCGCGAGCCTCATGATGCACTGCCACAACGGAGCGGCCGCCTTGGAGTGAACCGCTCGCAGCTCCGCATCGGCGGTCGGGTCGCGATTTAACCCTGGAGGCGAAGGTCGCTCACTCCTCATCGTAGTCGACACCGAATCCGATGCCTTCCGCCGCGCTTTGTGAAAGCCGCGGATGAGCCTGCGTCCGCCATACGACGGAACGGGTTGCGCCACGATCTGCATGACCGCACCTTCGGTCGGGTCGAGGTTAGCCAGTGCGGCGAGCACCAGGCGGATGGGGTCCGCATCGGGGCCCTCGCCGATCGGATACCACTGGGGCCGAGCGAGCCGCAGCTCCGTTACCGCCGTGGCGCTGCCGTCGCACGGTTCCCATGGGTCGACATCCACCTCGACGATCGACGCGCCCGGCCACGCGGATGCGATCGCACGCTCCACGTACGACACGGGGATCGCGTCCGGCACCCACAGCGACAACTCGACGTCGTCCTCGCGCGCTCTCAGCTCCCATGTGAGGGCGGGCTGACCGAAGAGGACGCGTCGCCAGCGCGGACGGATGAAGCCGTGCAGCCCGGTCCACAGAACCTCGGCGGTGTGCGGCGCGACCTCCGGGGGCGACTGGATGCGGAGGCGACGACCGCCTCGGCGGAGCCTGCGGTCGCGCAAGACCACAAAGGCGCGAAGGGCGATAAGGGCGACTGCGGTGAGCACGAGACACCTGAGCGCGACCGGAGCGGCCGCGTCGACCGCGCCATCGAGGAAGCGCGTCGCCTTGCGCCACAGCCGCTCGGGGCGAAGGAAGAGGTCAAGGAGGAAGCGCGCGAGCCATCCGTCGGGGGTGTCCTCGTCGCCTCTCGGGCGAGAAGGGTGGCGGCCTCTTGGACGCGCCAGGAGGAGCGTCCCCGCCCAAGCTTGAGCGGAGGCAGCAAGATCTCTCGGGCAATCCAGCAAGTCGCTCATACCCCTACAAGTAGTGGCAGGAGGCCCGATAGTTACATCCGGCGGGGTGGAGGTTTTCCGGGCAAGCGAGCCTTCGTCCAGAGCCACGTGACGAGCTTCTTCTCGGCCCGGCTGCGGCGTTGTCTGACAGCCCCGTAGGACTTCCCCACCCAGCGAGCGAATCCGTCCAGAGAGACGTCTCCCAGTTGGGTCACCTCGATCAGGCGAGCGTCGAAGTTGCTGATGAGCCCTGTGCGTTCGGCCTCGTCGATCAGCTCCTTTGGGTCGCCAGCCAGCTCAATGTGCGCAAACCACTCCTCCTCGGCTCCGCGTGCCGAAGCCGTCTCGGGCACCTCGGCATAGGGTTGAGTCCTGGGCTCTCTGGCTGCTCTCACCGCGGCCAAAACCCTTCTTTCGGCGCCACGCGTGAGGGCGCGGTGAGGCTTGTGCTGGCCCGGAGAGAGATTCCGGACGGCGGTAAGAAAGCCCTCCACCGCCGCGGACTCAAGCTCCTCCAGGGCGAGGGGGGACCTTGCCCGGTTCTCTCCCACCATCTTGCGGAGGGAGGGCATGTAGAGCTCCAAGACAAGGGAGATGGCGAGGTCGTCGTCTTCTTGGACGAGTCCGCAAAGGGCGAACAGGGGATCCTCGGTGGACTCGTAGGAGACCGTCTCGTCGCGAAAGTCCGCGATGAGCGCTTGGGCGTCGGAGTAGCGGTGGAGAGCGGAGTGGTTGGAGCGCCATCCTACGAAGGCCTCTCCCAGCGTCCCGGCGTCAACGGTCGATCTGAAATCCCTCTCCAACTCCTCGAAAAGCACGATCAAGATTCTCGACTGAGAACCCAGAACCCCCCCGTCGCACGTTTGAAAGCGCCATCTGGCCGGGGACTGTTAAAGCGTCTAAAAGGCACAGCAATCACGTCGTGGCTTCCCCTGTTCTATTGGAGCTCGGAGCCGGTTGGGTGCGGCATCGAGCAGACCCTCGGGCCAGGTCGAGTCCGCGAGCGGACTCCCAGATCCTCGTAGCTGGAGCTCAGCTTCTCGGCCTCGTTCTCCTCGCGCTGGTCCAACACCCTGTCACCCAAACAGTTCATTTAGGTGAGGGGCCAAATCTCGGAAGGAGTCGAACTGTGTCACGACGGCGCCGTCCTGAAGCGCAGTGGCAAGGATCGACCGGATTCGCCAACGGTGCTCATCGTTCGGGTTGGCAATAACGACTCGTTTGAGCTTCTTGTTGGAGGCCATAGCAAGTCGGAAGAGGGCCTCAACGTCCAGATCTGTAGGCGTGAAGGAGAAGCCGACGAAGGCGATCAATTCTGCTCGTCGCAACGCCAGCTCGGCGTTGGCCCAAAGGATCGGGTAGATAGGACGCGCAGTGGCGCTCTTTACGTACTCGGGCGGCACGATCTCGTAGAGCTTCTGGCCTCTCTGCTTGTAAGGCCTCTCGCGGAGTCGGAGCGGTTCTCTCTCAGACTCGGGGAAGGGATACCAGTTGAGCGAACCATGCAGCTTTATGAGGTTGATCGAGCGGTTGTGGGCTGTCGGTGCGCGTTGCGCGCTCCATGCCGAGTATCCCTCAACTCTGTTCGCATTCGGAAACGTGTACCCGAACCTGGCCGACCACTTCCCCACGCCGGTCGTCCGAAGCGCGTGGTCCATCACGCAGTCGTAGTTGAAGCTGATGATGGTGTCCTGGGGCTCAAGAATGTTGACCAAACTCGCGTGATACGAGCACGGATGCCGTCGCGCCAGTGAGTCCATCTTCGCTACATCCGCCGATTCCTCGAGAACGGCGGAGAGCGCGTCAAGCAGGCTTGTCCGCATCGAGGAGAGGTTCGCCGGCTTGTAGCTCTCAGCGACAACTTTCGCCGGTCTAGCTGTTGCGAGCATTGCTTCGAGCTGTGTGAAGTATTGCTCCAGGGTGAGCGAGAAGTTTGGGCCATAGATTCCGACGACATCACGAACGACAGCTCTGACAGCCTCCTGGTGTCTCTCTGTCGTGACGCGCTGGAGCTGTGTGAAGAAGTCTGCGTTGAGGGGTGGCAGACATTTAGGCGGGGCTACACCGGATGGAGGCGCCACGACGAACTCAGCACCGCGCGTTGCGCCGGCGCCAAGCACGACTACCCTCTCACCAGGCGACCACCTCGCCATTCACTGGAAGATACGCCGCGTCGCGACCAAGGCAGCACGTTACGCTCTGGGCCGCCGTGACGTCCTTGTGCCGCTGGTCGCTCCGCTCTTGGATCGTCAAGCAAGAAGCGGGCCCGGCGGCTTCATTCCTCCTTGAACGGCAAGGCGGTGGCGGAGCCCCTCGCTGCCGCGCGTTGAAGCCCGAAGGCGTCGCATGTCCCAGGTAGGGTCAAGTGAGCAAGTGAGTGCGGCTACCGGCCGCGGATGACGGGGGTCGAAGAGAGTTGACGGCGAAGGAGTTCCTGGCGGACCACGAGCACGTGATCCGCTGGTCCACGACTGATAAGGTCCCGACGGGCCTCGGTCTGGAACTGGTCTTCATCGGCCCGAGCGAGCACGGCCTCGAGGTGGCTTTGGCTCGTTCTCGGAGCCGCCCGCGGGTCGAGGACGTGCGCAAGCTCTGGAAGTACCGCCACGGCGGACGGCCGAGCCCCGTGCTCGTGGTCGTCGCCCACCCCGACCACGGCACGGAGCGGGCGATGATCTGTGGGCCCGTGGGCGAGAACCCTCCTGTCGTGGGTGGGTTGGAGCTGGCCCAGGTGGAGCGCCTATGCGCCGCGGCCCTTGCCGAGCCGACCCGCCACGTGGCCGTGCGGTTCCTGGTGGCGATGCTCGAGGGACTGCATGCCGAGCTCATCCCCGGGATCCGAAACATGGGGATGCTGGCGACGCACGAACTCAGGGTTGGCGTGCCTCAGCGGCCGGACTGGGATGAGTCCAGTCAGTTGAGCAAGAAGCTGCTGCCGCTGCGGGGCCGTCAATTGGTCGAAGCACTTGGGTTCGGGGTCGAAACCCTCAGCACGAACTCCTCAGTCTTGACGATCGAGGGAGCCAAACGGGTGGTCGCCGTCTTCCTCGACGAGGGAGAAGGTTTCGAAGACCCGGCCACCCGATTCAGCGGCGGGAGCCCCGTATCGCACGCCCTTGCTCTCGCCGACCGCGAGAACCTCCCCTGGGTCGTGCTCACGCGCGGACATCAGATCCGTCTCTACTCCGCCCGAGTAGGAACAGGGGTCGGCCACAGGGGTCCGGAGCAAACCTTCGTGGAGCTCAACCTCGCCCTGCTGCCGGAGGAGGCCGCTGGCTACCTCGCGCTCCTTTTCGCCCCCGATGCGCTGACCGACGGCGGGACGCTCGAGCAGATCCTCGAGGCTTCGGCCGACCACGCCGCCGAGCTTGGCGAGCGGCTGCGCGAGCGCGTCTACTTCCGCGCCGTGCCGACGCTCGCCAAGGCAGTGGCAGCGCGCATGGGTGACCCCTCGAATCTTGGTGAGGAAGAGCTCCAGGCAGCCTATGAGCAGACCCTTGTCATCCTGTTCCGCTTGCTGTTCGTGGCCTACGCCGAGGACAAGGACCTTCTTCCCTACCGGACCAACGGCCGCTACCAACGCTACGCTCTCAAGACCCTTGCCCGAGATCTCGCCGATCAGCGGCGTAGCGGTGCGAGCGACATCGAGTTCGATCCGAACGCAACCAACCTCTGGGAACAGGTGCGTTCGCTGTGGAGGGCGGTGGACAAGGGCAACCGTGACTGGGGCGTCCCCGCTTACAACGGGGGCCTGTTCAGCAACGAGCCCAACATCAACGAGGCGGGTGTCGCCCTGGCGGGCATCAGTCTGACCAACGCGGACATCGGACCCGCCCTGTTCGCCCTGTTGGTCAACGAGGGGGAAGACGAAGTCTACGGGCCGGTGGATTTTCGCAGCTTGTCGGTGCGGGAGTTCGGCACTATCTACGAAGGCCTCCTCGAAAGCCGTCTGTCAGTTGCGCCGTCCGATCTCACTGTGGACGCGCGCGGCAACTACGTTCCAACAACCAGGAAGGCCGACGACGTCGAGATCACACAGGGCGAGGTCTACTTCCACAACCGCTCGGGCGCCCGCAAGTCATCCGGGAGCTACTTCACCAAGCCGTTCGCGGTCGAGCACCTCCTAGACCACGCACTGGAACCGGCGTTGGACGATCACATCGCGCGCCTGAAGGAGCTGTATGAGAAGGGCGACGAGGCGGCCGTCACCGACGCCTTCTTCGACTTCCGCTGTGTCGATCTCGCCATGGGTTCCGGGCACTTCCTCGTGGCCGCGATCGACCGCATCGAGGCCCGCCTCTCGGCCTTCCTGGCGCTGCATCCTGTAGCACCGGTCACCGCCGAGCTGCAGAGGCTCCGCTCCGCGGCGCTGAAGGCCCTCGGGGACCTCGCCGACGGCGTGGAAATTGAGCCCGCCAGCCTGCTGCGGAGGCAGGCCGCCCGCCGCTGTGTCTACGGCGTGGACCTCAACTCGATAGCGGTCGAGCTCGCGCGCTTGGCGTTGTGGATCCACACCTTCGTGCCCGGACTTCCTCTGAGCTTCCTCGATCACAACCTCGTGGAGGGCAACAGCCTCACGGGCATCGCCACTCTCGACGAGGCGCTGGAAGTCCTCGATCCCGCTCGGGATGCCTCTAAGGGTGGTTCGTTGATCGGCGATCGAATCCGGGAGTTCCTTGGGCGCGCGGAAGCGGCGCTCCGCCGCATGGCGCGTATTACCGAGGCCACCGCGGCCGAGGTCGAGGCGGCCCGAGACGCCTGGGACGAAGCTGCGGCCGCGGTTGAGCCCGCCCGTCAGCTCTTCGATCTCACCGTGACAGCGCGCCTCGGCGAGATCGACCTTCCGGTGGAGATCAGCGAGGAGGCGGTCAGCGCACATGCAGACCTCGAGCGGGCCGAGGCGCTGTGTGATGAGCTCCAGGCGCTCCACTTTCCGGTTGTCTTTCCGGAGGTGTTCCTGCGAGTGCGGCCCGGCTTCGACTGCATCCTCGGTAACCCGCCATGGGAGGAGATCAAGCACGAAGAGCGGGATTTCTGGTCCCTGCGTTACCCCGGCCTCAAGGGCATAGGCCAGGGGCAGCAGCAGCGTGAGATCGGACGCCTCCGCCGAAGCCGGCCCGATCTCGTTGTGGAGTACGAGCGTGAGGCCGAAGGCGTGGCGGCGCTTCGGCGAGTGCTGGTATCGGCGGGCCTGGGGATGCAGTCTGGGGACCCTGATCTATACAAAGCGTTCTGTTGGCGATTCTGGCACCTGATCAGAGAGAACGGCGCAATCGGTGTCGTGCTACCTCGCTCCGCGCTTTCGGCGTCGGGAAGCTCCCGCTGGCGCGAGGCGATCCTCGACGGCGGCGCGTTCATCGACGTCACCATGCTCCTGAACACGGCGGGCTGGGTCTTCGACGATGCGGAGCATCGATACACGATGGCCCTGGTCAGTGTTCGCAAAGGGCAGGAATTCGCGGGATCCATCTGCCTCACAGGACCGTTCGCAAACTATGCCGGTTACCTCGGCGCCATCCGGCGACTGAGCAAAGCGGAGTTCTCAGCCGACGATCTCCGCAGCTGGTCTAGCGGAGCGTCATTCCCAACGCTGCCGTCGGCGCGCTCCCTCGAGGTCTTTCTCAAGTTGCGTCGCCACCCTCGCCTCGACGCCGAGGGCCACGGCTGGCGGGCACGGCCGGTCGCCGAGTTCCACGCGACCGCCGACAAGAAGCACTTGCAGTTCGATCCCGACGAAACTGTGGGATTGTGGCCCGTCTACAAGGGGGCGTCGTTCAACATCTGGCACCCGGATACCAGCACCTACTATGCGTGGGCAGATCCGGGTCACGTGACGAACCTTCTGCAGGACAAGCGTGTGCGTCAACAGCGCCTTGCCAAGTCAGCATTCAGCGAGTTCGACGGTGACTACGTGGCCGACTCGGACACACTGCCGTGCTGGTACCCACGTATTGCTTACAGGCAGGTGGCAAGAGCCACTGATACGCGTACAGCGATAGTGACGCTGGTTCCGGGAGAGATTGTTCTCACTAATGCCGCCCCCTACTTGCTGTGGCCCGAGGGCGACGAGCGAGATGAAGCATATCTATTGGGAGTGCTTTGTTCGATACCACTCGACTGGTATGCGCGCCGAGTGGTCGAGGTCAACCTCAACTTCCATATCTTCAACGGCTTCCCGATTCCGCGGCCGGCGCGCGATGATCCGCTGCGTCGCAGAGTCGAGAACATCGCCGGGCGCCTGGCGGCGGTCGACGAGCGATATGACGCCTGGGCCGAGCCCGTGGGGGTGCCCGTCGCCTCAGTTGTGGACGAGGAGGAAAGGCTCGATCTCATCGCGCAGCTCGACGCCGCAGTGGCGCGACTCTACGGGCTGGGCGAGTCTGACCTGCGTCACGTCTTCGAGACGTTCCACGCGGGGTGGGACTACAGCGCCCGACTGGAGCGAGTCGTGAAGCACTTCGGTGACCTTGGCTCACTGGCGGTAACGCCATG
>WHTR01000116.1 GCA_009377635.1 Chloroflexota bacterium | reverse complement strand
CTGGGTGGAAGCTCCGGTATCTCCGAGGGACTCGACACCGCCGGCGTATTCGGCGACCTCAACGATGCGTTCATCTTTCCCGACATCACCGATGATGCGAGCTGGGTGGGCGGGTTCGGCGACATCTGGGTGGATAACGACACGAAGAAGTTCAAGATCCACCATCAGACAGAGCTGTCGCAGGGGTCTCAGTGGTGGGTCAACCGAGACGTCCTACCGGAGAGCAGACTCAACAAACTGGAGGACGTCTTCACCATCCCGGAGTTGAAGGGCAAATTCTGTACCTTCGATCCCCGGGTCGAGGGCGCCTCGGACGGCAACTTCGGCCAAATCGCCGGCATGTACGGCGAGGATATGGTTCGCCGACTATTCACGGAGCTGCAACCGGTGGTGATCCGCGACTACGGCAAGCTCACGCTCGACACACTGCACGGGGTGTGCTTGGTCTCCGTCGGCGCGCGGGTCACGAACCTGCACGCGGAGGGGGTCGGGTTGAACATTCAGGAGTGGAACGTGTTCCGGCCGGGCATCGCGGATGCGTACAAAGGCAAGCTGCTGCTCACGTGCTGTGGAACCGGGAAGCAGAAGGACACTCTCGACGGTTGGGTCGGCGGCGGGAGCGCGTACACGATGCTCTCCATCGCCAAGAACCCGCCCAACCCGAATGCCGCGAGGGTGTTCGTGAACTGGCTGCTGAGCAAGGACGGGCAGATGGCCTGGCCCAATCCGGACGTGGACTCGACCTGCAGCCGGCGCGCCGACCTCCAGCAGTGGTGCGCGGAGACGTGGCGCCAGAGTGGCCAGCAAGCGAAGGAGTGGGAGCCGCTCGCGGCTGACGGGGCCTACGTGTCCATCCACACGCGCTCGAACTTCTTCTTGCGGACCCTGACGCACGACCTCGGGTTTGAGATGTTCGGCCGCTAGGCCGCGCCCGCGGACGGACAGGCGTTAGACCACGGAAGGAGGACCACCTTGGCGCTCGGTGTCGCTCGCATAGCGGCTCCCCGCTTCCGCCTGGAGGCCCGCTCCGCGCTCATCCTTGCCACCGTGGGCCTGCTGTCTTTCGTGATCGTCTACCCGATTCTGATTCTCATCATCAATAGTTTCGTTATCACCAGGCCCTGGGAGCCTCCTCAGTATGGTCTGAACGCGTGGCGCTTCGCACTCCTCGACCAGAGCATGCTCGCGGCGATGTGGAACACCGTCCAGCTCGCGGCGGTGCATCAGGCAATCTCGCTCCCCATCGCGATTCTCATCGCCTGGCTCATCGGACGGACCAATCTGCCGTTCGCCAGGGGCGTGGAGTTCTTCTTCTGGCTCACCTTCTTCATGCCCGCCATACCCACCGTTCAGGCATGGATCCTTCTCCTTGATCCGAACTACGGCATCATCAACCGTCTCCTTGCAGGCCTGCCCTTTTTTGAATCCGGGCCGTTCAACATCTTCTCGTTCTGGGGCATGGTGTGGATGCACCTGGTGACGTCTACCGTTGCTATTAAGGTGATGCTGTTCGCTCCTGCCTTCAGGAATCTCGACGCGACGACGGAGGAAGCCTCTACAGTGAGTGGCGCCAGCGTCCTACAGACGCTTCGGCGCGTCACAGTTCCCCTCCTCACGCCCACGCTCGTCACAGTCATGGTCCTCGCGCTGGTCCGTGCCTTCCAGGCTGTGGAGATCGAGTTGGTCCTGGGCCTGCCCATCAACTTCTTCGTCTTCGGTTCGAAGATCTACGACCTGACCCGCCTCGCGCCACCCGACTACGGCGCGGCCACGGCGATGGGCACGTACGTCATGCTGTTGATGGTGCCCCTCATCGTCCTGCATCGGCACTTGACTTCGCGGCGCAGCTTTACCACCGTTACGAGCGCCTTCAAACCGCAGCCCGTGAATCTGGGTGCCTGGCGTTGGCCCGCCTTCGCGTTCATATCGCTCACGGGTGTCACGATGACTGTGGTGCCCGTCGTTTTTCTGCTCATGGGGAGCTTCATGAAGATCTACGGGGTGTTCGATGTCCCGTCCGGCGTCTGGACCACGGAGCACTGGCGAGCCGTGCTAGGGGATCGGTCGTTCACGGGGCTTGTGCAGAATACCCTGTACCTTGCCCTGGGCGGAGCCACCCTCACAGCGGTCCTGTATACGGTCGTCGCGTATGTCCTCGTGCGCTGGCGCTTTACACTGCGTTCGCCGATGGACGCCCTCACGTGGGTTCCGGCGGCCCTGCCCGGCATCCTGATCGCCCTCGCCTGGTTCTGGATCTTCCTGCGAACACCGGTCCTGGCCCCGCTGACCGGGTCCATCTGGGCGCTCATCTTGGTCTCGGGCTTGAGCGGGATGACACTGGCTGTCCAGCTCATGAAGTCAAGCATCATGCAGCTCGGCACTGAGCTCGAGGAGTCTGCGATAGTCGCCGGTGGGAATTGGATCACGACGATGCGGACCATCGTGGTACCGCTGCTCGCGCCCACCATGGTGGTGCTCTGGGTCATTAACTTCGTCGGCGCGGCGGGGAACGCGATCATGCCGGCGCTTCTGGCGTCGCCAGCCAGCAAACCATTGGCGTTGCGGCAACTCGAGTACGTTCTGGCCGGCGACCTTGAGCGCAGCTCAATTGTCGGTATCATGGTATTGCTCCTCAACGTGGGCGTCGCGGTCATGGCTCGGACTCTTGGCTTCCGCGTAGGTCTGAGCAGAATGCTGTAGGCGGGCCGGCGATCGTTGCCCGCGCCGAGCGTTCCCGCCACATATTGGGAACCGGAGGCATCCAACCCGATGGCGTCCTCGATGGTTCACGTGGAGCACGTCACCAAGACGTACCCCGGTGGCACCCAGGCCGTGCGGGACCTCTCACTCGAGATCCCTGAGGGGGAGATCTTTACGCTCGTTGGGCCGAGCGGATGCGGGAAGACCACCACGCTCCGTCTCATCGCGGGCCTGGAGGAGCCGGATGCCGGCGTCATCTCCTTTCGGGACAGACGGATCGTCGATATCGCGCAGCGGATCTTCGTCCGGGCCAACGTTCGGAACGTTGGCATGGTGTTTCAGTCGTACGCCATCTGGCCACATATGACGGTGGAGGAGAACGTCGGCTACCCGCTCAAGCTGCGGGGCGTGTCTCGGGGACGGATACGTGAGCAGGTAGCGGCCACGCTGCAGCTCGTGGGGATGGCTGGCATGGAAAAGCGGCCCGCGCCTCTCCTGAGCGGCGGGCAGCAGCAACGTGTTGCTCTGGCGAGGGCGTTAGTCTATGAGCCGGATCTGCTCCTGCTGGACGAGCCGTTCAGTAATCTCGACGCGAAGCTACGCGACCAGATGCGAGTGGAGGTCAAACTCCTTCAGCATCGCCTGGGGATTACCGTCGTCTTTGTGACTCATGACCAAGTCGAGGCCTTGAGCCTCTCCGACCACATCGCCGTGATGAATCTGGGCGAGCTGCAACAGGTGGGAAAGCCGGAGCTGCTGTACCAGCACCCGGCCAACCCATTCGTCCGCGACTTCCTGGGGAAGACGATCCTGCTGCGCGGACTCGTGTCGGCACGTGGCGCAGACGGACAGGTGGCTGTCGGAGTGCGCGGCGCCGACGATTGCGTACTTTTCGCAAGAGGCTACGACATACGCGGCTTCACGCCCGGCCAGGAGGTGAACGTGGCCATCCGTCCCGAGGACGTCGAGCTGGTCGCTGGCGAGGGAATCGGCACCCCCACGAGCGCCATCGGGGGGACAGTGGAGGCTCGGCTGTTCATGGGCGAGCGGACCGAGTACCGGGTCGCCGTCCCTGACCAGGAGCCGCTCCTCGTGTACGGTCGGCGCGAACAGATGGTGGACGAGGGCGGCCAGGTCTGGCTCCGCCCGCACGGCCAGAACATCGCTGTCTGGCCCGCTTGACGACGGCTCAGCCGAATTTCTGCACAGACGTCGGGAACGGGCAGGCACGCGCGTTGCCTTGCCGGTTACGCTGGCGTGGCACGGACGCGCTCCCAGTCGACCCAGCGGGCGTGGCCGGGCGTCGTCGGGAGGCGCACCTGACCGTCCTCCACGCGCAACCGCTCCGCCACATACTCCTCGCCGAACATCAGGAAGAAGCTGGCTTCGGCGGGCAGGCTGTAGCTGCGGGTGGGGAGCGCGCTCTGCACCTGCAACGCCATCAGCGCACCAAGCGAGGACTCTCCGATGAAACCGATGTGGGCGGAACAGTGCTGCACGTGAGCCATCTCGGCCATGCGCATAGCCTCTGTCACGCCGGTGCCGCTGAGTTTCAGGCTCAGTGCCCGTGCACCCTGCCCGAGGAAGAGCGCGGCGTCTCGGGCACTCCGACACCCGTTGTCGACCAGGAGGGGAAGCGGACTCTCTTCCTGAAGTTGGTGGAAGGCGTGGTCCGGCTGAAACTGGCAGGGGTCTTCGGCCACGACAACGCCCTGGTCGGCCAGCTCGCGCAGGTAGGCGAGCGCCTCGTCCTGTGTGTAGGCGCGATTCGCGTCGACGTACAGGACGACGTCCGGTCCCACGGCGGCGCGGATCTCAGTCAGCGCCCTCCGATCGCGGTCCCGGCCCTGACCTCCCTTTACCTTCAGGGTACGGAATCCGTGCCGGTCAACCATCGCTTCGGCCTCGCGCGCCATGGTCGTGGGCTCCTGGCGGGTCACGGTCCAGGAGACGGGGACGTCGGGGTCGCCGTTCCACAATTGCCACAGCGGCATGCCCCGGGCCTGCGAGCGCAGGTCCCAGCACGCGACGTCGATCATCGACCGGGCCAACCGCTGCTCGGGAATCCGAGTCAGTGCGCGGGCCACGGCGGTCTCGTCGAGCAGGTCGATCTCGCGAAGGAGGGGGATGAACAGCTCCTCCAGCACAACGGCCAGCGAGCGTGGCGTAACCCCGTGCCACGCGGCCTTGGCGACGCCCTCCGCCACTCCAATCGACCCATCGTCAGCGACGAGGCGCAGCAACAGGTAGTCGGCGCCGTCCTCTCCGGACGATGCCCATTGGATCGCCCGTGGGTAGCTCAGGTGAATCGGGTGGGTACTCCACTCAGCCAGGCGCATCTCGTTCTCCTTATTCCTCGATCCTCCCGACGCCGGTGGACGGCCATGCCTGCCACAGTGGGCAGGCAGCGAACCCTCTCAACTGGACTGAGCGAACGCGCACCATGTGCTCTGCCCCGGTAGCGGCCGGCGTCAGGCGAATGCAGGGGCAACCTCTCCCGCATAGGCTCCGACCGACTGCCAAGGGGCGTCAGCCGGCATGACCTTGCCCTCGCCGCGAATGCGATCGAAGGGGATCGAGGGGTCTGCCTCAGCCAGCTCACCGTCGTCGATGAACCGGCGCACCGCGGCCAGCATACGCTGGCGCATGTGCGCGACCACGACATCGGCCATGCCCAGATGTTCCTTGCTCCAGTCGGTGCGTGGTCCCATGCTCTCGATCATTGCCATGTCCTGATGCGGCTTCCCCCACGGGATGCCCGAGAAGCTCCAGTGCGCCTGCCGCTCCCGCATTGCCCTGCGGTCCTGGAGATAGTTGTTCTGGAGGGTGCGGATTTTCCGGCGATCGGGCGTCACGTCGACACCGACGACTTCGCCCCGTTCGGATAGCGCTTGGGCGCGGTCGACCGTGCGACGCGTGCCTGCCCGCACGTCGAAATACCACGTGTGCTCGTCGTCCATTGGGACGAACATGTGGGGAGACCCGGCAAGCAGAACGTGGAATGGAACGACGAACGGGGTGACATTCACCGACTTCTGGTCGCCGTCCGCCGGCTTGATGCCCGCGAAGCGAAATCCGTACGGCGTATCGCAGTTCTCGTAGTGGCGGGCGGTCGGCCGGAATCCGTAGTACGCGGCATCGAGCTTGTGTATCTGCTCTTCGCTCCAGTGCATCAGGTCATGGCCGGAGTGGAGTACATCGCCGTGGATGTGCTCGATCGCCCCTTCGATTGCCTGGAGATAGTTGCAGGCGTAGTCGATCTTCCCGACGCACCGGTTCTCGGGCGGAACCGTAGTCCACCAGAAGTTTGGGAAGGGCGGCTGCTTGTCCGGCGGGCCGAGGTAGGTCCACACGACGTCCCCCTGCTCGACGACCGGATAGGCCGCGTGCTTGACGTGGAACCGCATCCGGCTCTCGGCCGGCTCACACGGTGTTTCGAGCACAGTGCCGTGGACGTCCATCTTCCACCCGTGGTAGAGACAGCGCAGGCCGCCCGCCTCGTTCCGTCCGAAGAAGAGGGAGGCGCCTCGATGCGGGCAGTGCTCCTCCATCACCCCCACCCGGCCGTCGCTGTCGCGGAACCCCACGAAGTCCTCGCCCAGCAGCCGGACGCGGATCGGGTCACCGTCCGGCTCGGGCAGCTCCTCGGACAAGCAGGCCGGAATCCAGGTTCGTCGGATCAGGCTCCCCATCGGCGTACCCGGCCCGACCCGCATGAGCAGCTCGGCGTCGTCTTTCGTGAGCATGGCTCCTTGATCCTCCACGTCGTCTCGTCTGCGGGCTCTTGCCCGCCCAGACCTACTCGGTTGCTGCCCAGAGCACGCGATCCCCTGGGAGGTCGATGATCCGCTGCCAGCTCTCCCCTCGATCTCGGGTCACGAGCAGGGAGCCGGGTCCGCTGGGGCCATGCGCTGGACCGCGGGACACGTGCCCGAGTCCCGCGAAAGCGGCGTTGCGGTCAGTCGGATGGGGCACGAGGGCCCACACCATCGGCTTCAGGTCATCGTCCAGTCCTGTGCCAACCCGTCGCCACGACTTCGCCCCGTCATCGCTCCGGAATACCGCTGACCGCGCATACTCCGGTCGGTTCCAGGATCCCGGCGACTTGTCCGCCGTCGCGATCAACATCGTTGGGCTTTCACCCACTCGCTCGGGGGGGAAGAAGATGAAGTCGTGGAAGTAGTCCCGGGTGAATCCGTCCTCGGCCCGCGTCCAGCCCTCCGCCGGATCGTCGCTCGCGTAGAATCCGCGCGCGCTCGAGACAAACCAGCGGTCGAATCGGTGCGGCTCGCTGGAGATGACGTGAATGTCCAGGTAGTCGATCCCCTTGCTCACATCCTCCCACGTCTCACCCCGGTCGAAGCTCCGTACGATGCCGCCGTGCTCGAGGGCGAGGTAGATCATCGTCGGGTCCTCGGGATGCACGAAGATGGTGATGACGTGACCGATGTGTGGCTCAACTGGGAACCACCAGTGGTTCTTGGCCTCGTCCGGGAGATTCTGCAGCCCGGTGAGCTCTTCCCAGGTCTCACCGCGGTCCTCGCTCCGGTAGAGGTGGATCGGCTCAGTGCCCGTGTAGACCACATTGTCGTCCGTCGGGTCGACCGATGTCGCGCGCACGTCACCGTCGAATACCTTCGTCCAGCGCAGTCCACCGTCCTCGGTCCGGTACAGCCCATCGTGGGCTACCCCGGCATAGACCCGTCGTGGGTCGCCGCGACAGCCGGAGACCGACTCCAGTACGCTGTTGGGAAAGACCCGGTTCACTGTTTCCCACGTGCCGCCGCTCGATCGCACGACGAACAAGCCCTCCTGAGTTCCCGCGTAGACCCGTGTCATGTCTGCCATGAGATGCCACCTCCTTACCTGCCAACGTTACGCATCAGGATCCGCTGCGCGTAGACACGACGTGTCGTCCATCTGCCCTCCGAGAACGCCCCGGTTCAGCGGCGGGCCGCTGCAACCGGTTGTTAACCTCCCGCTCGCGCTTCCTCGCCTTGCATCAGAATGTTCCGTATATCGCCGGGGTGATGCGCCACCGCCGACCGCCGGCGTCCGAATGCGCCGTGGGCGTTGACAGCCTGCGTCCACTCGTCCAGGTCGCGGCGCTTCACCCTGTCCTGCGCGGCCCTCCAGCTGATCAAAGGTGCGCGTCTCGCGCTCGTAACGCCAGTGACGCCTCGGCTCCTCGTGGGGCGAGTTGATGATGAGGCGGTCGATGGTGGCCTGCGGCGTGGTCAATGCCTGTTCCGTCCAGGCGTTCTGAATTTGCGGATGTGCTGGCCCGCCTTGCCGCGAATCCCAGCGCTCAGCAGCTCGTCGCGCCATTCGCCCTGACGCAGGGTCTCGCCGGAGCGGGCGATAGAGGCATCGGCGCCCGTAGGGGCAGGGCTTGTCCCTGCCCTGTCTTGGGCGGGCACGAGGCCCGCCCCTACAATATCCTCCACCGACTTGACCGACGGAGCCGGCACGGCCTCCACCGTGAACGGGCCACTGACGCGTGTCTTCTTCTTGTCCACGAACGGCTGGCCAGAGTGCATGCGTCTGCGACTCCCGACGCTGCCCCGCCCAAGGCCCAGTATTCCGAATCCCAGGGCTGCGTTCACGGCATCTGCTCCCCGTACGGACACACCCGCCTGTGAAGAAACCGAACGGAGTCCGTCTACGTCCGACTCCTAGCAGCACATCATACGCGAGAGTGTTACACTGATGCCCGATCTACCCATGTCGCCGCCCTCGAAGGCCCGGTTGCTGCCCTCAGTCCGGATGCGGGCAGAGGCATCCGGAGCGTCTGGGAGTGGAGATGGCGTTTCTGAGCGGGTGGAGAGGAGAGCGATGAACGTCGACGGCATTGACGTTGTGCGAGCGACGATGCCGCGGGTCGACCCGCAGTGGCGGACAGCCTCCTATGCAGCGAGCTCGGTGGAGGGCCTGATCCTCCAGGTGCACGCCGATGGGCATACAGGCCTGGGCGCCGCCATCGCACGCCCGAACGGCACGCCGGCCGACGTGCTGGAACGCGCGTTCATCGACCCCGTTCGGCGGTTGCTCGTGGGGCGGGATGTGAGCGCTCACACGTTGATCCTCCATTCCCTCCAGATGGCCGAGGTCCATCGGTCAGTCGTTTCAGCGGTGGACATGGCGCTGTACGACCTCCTCGGCAAGGCCGTGAACCTCCCGTGTCATGCATTATGGGGCGGGGCCGTAAGCTCCACGCTGCAGATCGTGCGCATGGTGGGGATCAAGCCACCGGCCGAGCTGGTCACGGCGGTCGGCAGCATGATGGAAGAGGGTTTTACGCACTTCAAGGTCAAACTGGGGACCGCCGAGCTGGTCACGGCGGTCGGCAGCATGATGGAAGAGGGTTTTACGCACTTCA
>WHTR01000115.1 GCA_009377635.1 Chloroflexota bacterium | reverse complement strand
AGGCGGAGGTGTTCGCTTCGCTCCTTGAGCAGCTCGACGTCCGACCGAAGAGGGTTACCTTGAGTCTCTTCCTGCTGCTCGATCTCTTCGGACATCGGCTCCTCCCGAGTCGCTCCTGACGCGCCGCCCGATAGTCCCGCCGGGCTAATTTCCGACTAAAGCACGGGACTTAGTAGAAGATATAGCGGTAGTATATCGGGCTGCAGGCAGCGCGTCAACGCGCTAGTGCCCCCGTGCCCGCTCAGGTGCGGCCGACACTGCGCCACCCCAGCCATGAAGGGGGTCCGCGTTTCAAGCCTGCCGCGGCTGAGTCAGATGAGCGTCCCGCTCTCGCAGAAGCTCGGCGTCCGCGTAGCCCATGAGCTCCGGCCGCGCGGTGCCGAGCAACACCTGGAAGGAGACCGGCTCCGGGCCCTCGTTGATGTACCCGTGGATGACGCCGGGCGGGCACGAGATGCAGTCCCATGCTCCGAGATGTATGTCGACCCTCTGCCCGCTCTCGTCCTCGAGGAACACGGTGAGCTGGCCCGTGAGGACGAAGAAGACCTCCTCCACCTCGTGCGTATGGGCCGCGTTGCCCTGGTCCGGCTCGACATACATGACGCTGAGGGTAAAGGCGCGGGGCGGGACGACGCTCGGGTCGTCGTGCTTGCCGGACCCGCCGGCGCCGATGTAGCGGCGTTGTGCCCGCCGATAGCCCTCGACCCGCGCATCCGCGAAGGCGTCCCAGTCAGCCGCGCGGTCGGCGAAACGCGCGGAATACCGATCGAGGATCTCCTCGATCGACGCGCCCGCGACCTCTGGCGCCTTCGGGTGGATGGGATGCCTCATCGCCTCATACCTCACACCGTGGGACTTGATGACACTTGTCTTGCTTGTTCGTCGCGGTGCCCCCCTCCCGTCCTTGGGCCTTCGGCCCGGCGGCCGGACTTCACCACGAGGGGGGAGGCGTCTATTCCCTCCCCCTATGGAGAGATTGGGAACGCGCTGCGCTGCTCGTTGCCATCGACGAAGATGCGTGGTATCCATTCTACGCAAGACAGGGCAAAACGGAATCCAAGCCGATACCCGTATGATTGCGGGAGCCACGCTGGACTGACCAAACTCAGCGAACGGGACGAGCCGCCGCGCGTGACGGCCCGGGGAAGATCCATGACGGCAGCATCGGCGGGGGACACAGACCCGCGCAGCCAGGCGGTGATCGACGGGATCGAGCGGCTCCGACCGGAGTTCGTGTTGGAGCTCCCGAGCAGCACGCTTCGCGCGATCATCGGGCACTTCCTCGACCGGCCAGGTGTGCGCACGTTCCCGATCCCACGCGAGGAAGAGGGCATCGGCATCCTGTCGGGACTCGTGCTCGCGGGTCGGCGGGCCGTGATGATCATCCAGGACAACGGCATCGGCAATCTCATCACCGCCCTCGCCACCTTTCCCCAGGCCTATCACCTGCCGATGCTGATCGTGACCGCGCGGCGCGGTGGGCTGGGCGAGTACAACTCCATGATCCACAACGTCTCCGAGCGGACCGAGCGCCTGCTGGACGCGGCCAACGTCCGGTACTTCCAGCTGGACCATCGATCGCCGATCGAGGAATGGGCGCCGACCGTGGTGCGCGCGTATGAGTTCGCGCAGATCACCCACCGGCCCGTGTTCCTGCTCGTCAACCTCATGGGCGGGTGAGAAGGACGCGATGAGGACCGCACGTCTTTCGCGACCCGATGCGCTCCGAATCATCGCGGAGCTGCTCCCCGACCAGCCAATCATCCTCACGCTCGGTGGGACCATCCGGGAGATGTTCTCAGTCGCCGGCCGGCGACCGAACCACCTCCACGTGCTGGACTCCATGGGACTGTCCGTGCCGATCGGCGTCGGGTTGGCGCTCGGGCTCGAGGAGGACGAGCGCTACACGCGCGTGACGGTCATCGAGGGCGACGGTAGTCTGCTCATGGGCTTTTCGGTTCTGAGCACCATCGGGCTGCTGCAGCCCAGGAAGCTGCTCATCATCGTGCTCGACAACGGCGTGTACCTGGCCACTGGGGGCCAGCCGACCGCGGCCAGCACCACCGACTTCGTGGCCGCCGCGCGCGCCTGCGGCTTTGAGGCCCGCGACGTCGAGGGCGCGGCGGGCCTGCGGCAGGCAATCGAGGACATGATGACGACCCGTGGCCCGGTCTTGCTCCGCCTGCGCGTCGGCATCGAGGCACCGCCCACCCCGTACTTCCTCGAGGACCCCGTGGTACTGGCCGAGGATTTCCGCCGCTGGCTTCGGCGCTGAGCGTCAGCGTCAGTCGACGTGCCAGTATTGGTCGATGGGGCGCGTCCCGAGGCGCTGAACGCCCGTGGCCGTGACGGCGACAGAGTCGCCCACGTGACCCACCTCGCTCATCCCGTTGTAGCGGACGCTCGGTTTGACGATGAACACATTCCCCTCTTGCAACGGGAGGTTCGCGATCTCCGGCTGCGACTGATTCGTGATGAGGGGACCATCGTCGCCGAGGCCGCGCCCATGCAGTGTGAGGAAACCTTCCGCCTTCCCGTTGACGTTGACTCGACGTGCCGCCTGCTGGAGCTCGCCGGAGGTCGCGCCCGGCCGCAGGGTGCCGACGATGTCCCAGAAGCACTGGGCCGCCGCCTTGTGGGCTTCCGGAGCCCACGATGGCACCTCGCCGATGGTGACCGACTGGTCGATCTGCGCGGTGTACCCGCCCCAACGACCCTCGATCTCCACGGTCAGGTAGTCACCGCTCTCGACCAAGCGATGGGTCGGCTGCTCGATCCGATGGTAGGCGCGCCCCAACGGCCCGGAGACCCAGCCGAACATGACCGGCATGCTCCCGCCCGCGGCGATCTCCGCCTGGTACATATTGGCCATGATCAGCGGCTCAAACACTCCTACGCGCGCGGTCTGCAGCATGGCATGGCACGCACGCTCCGCGATCTGCGTTCCTCTGCGGAGAAACTCGATCTCCTCCGGGCTCTTCACGAAGCGCGTCTCGCCCATCAGGTCCGACGCGCTCACGAATCGGGCGTTGGGCAGCGCGTCTTTCATGCGCGTCACGGCGGTGTAGCCGGCGTAGCCGTCCGGCTGGCGCACGCAGCAATACAGGCTGTGAGTCAGCCCACACACGCCCACCGTGGCCCGGTCCATGCCCGCCTCCTTGAGGCATTGCACCAGGCTGGCAGACCAGGCCCGGCCCGACCGCATCGTCTCGCCGATCCAGTCGCCCGACGGCCAGTAGCCGCCGCGGTTCGTGATGGCGGTGACCTTTCCGTCGATCGGGAAGCACACCGCGACCTCTTCGCAGTTGTTGCCGATCTGCGTGAGATAGCGGACATCTGCCTGATTCCGATTGTGGGTGCCGGTGCTGTTCAGACCGACGATACAATCGATCCCGTCTCTTCGCATCAGGTCGCGGACTCGCCCCCACCGCCGCTCGCGCTCCTCCATGGAGAACGTCGGCAGCTCCCACGTCGTGTAGACGGGGTCGCGCACGGGTTCGAGGGTTGCGGCCATCGTCTCCCTCCTCATCCCGGTGATGCATCACACCTCAATCACCAGAGACCAGACTCCTAATCCAGCGCTCGGTGCTCATGATAGTAGCGCTCCGCACCGGGGTGGAGCGGAACTCCGAGTGGCGACGCATCCGAGTCGTTGCATAGGTCACGCAGCTCCCCAGGCCCGTCAAGATCCCACGCCATATGCGGACGGGCTGCATCGAGGGCACGGCACATCCGGTACGCGACGTCGTCTGGAAGGCTCGCGTGGGTGAAGAGGGGCCACCCACTGAAGCTGGCGGCGCTTACCTCCTCCCTCAGATTCGGAAACTGGGAGCGCGGGATTCGCCCCACTGGCCAACCGAGACCCTCCATCCGCCGTCGCGGCTCCCCGTCGATGGACAGAAACCGCATGTGGCATTCGAGCGCGAGTCCACCCCATCCAGTGATGCCCTCATCGAACACGGCCTCGATCGCTCCGTCGCGCATCCCCTGTAGACGGAGCTCGTCCTGCGGGCCGTCGGCTAATTGAATCAGTCCACCCCAGGCCTCGATCTCTCGAAGCGAGAAGCCGAGCGCAGCGAGCGCCTCATCGATCAGAAAGCGCGTCGCGTGCGTTTGGTCCGCCCGAACCGACACACGGAGCGGGTACTGCCGGTTCCGGATCTCCGCGAGCGAGGCAAGCCCGGTACGCTCGGCAACCGCGAAGGCCATTCGGTCCCACGACGGAAGGACGGCGATGGCGCGGACAGGAAGGGGATCTGCAAAGGGGCCGGTGCCCCGGTACGCCATCGTCAGCAGCGCCGAGGGGTTCACTGTGGAGAGATCGATATCCCCACGGGCGACGGCCCGTATCGCGTCTGGGGAATCGGTCGCGAGGACGAGAGGCGGAGGATTCGAACTGCCGCTCGACGGCGCAAGGGAGAACCGCAGCTCCCGATAGCGGCCCATCGAGCGGTCGGCGAAGAGGCCGAGGGCAACCTCACCGATCGCATAGGCGCGGACGAGATTGGCGCTCGCGAGCTGGCGCTGCATGGTGTCACCTCCGTCCTTATCCTGTTCTAGTCCGGCTCGACCGGATCGCCAACACGAACCGTGCCGCCAATGACGATGTCTGCCCGCAGGCCACCTCGGTGAACCAGGCTCCGGAGGATCTCCTTGCCACTCAGCCGGACCATGTGGGAGCACGGCTCGCACAAGCCGACGCCCCACAGCGTCGCGCCGCCCACTCGGAATGCCTTCCCGACTAGCTCGTTCAGCGAGACGCCCCGCGTCACGATGTTGCGTCGGCTATCTCGCGCCTCGAGCTGGACCCCGGCGTCTCCGCGCGCCGCCTCGATGGCCTCCGCCTCAATGAGGGTGACCTGCTGGCCGGCCGCCGCCTCGCGGGACCATGTTCCGCCATCATTGAAGTAGCGGTCGCCCTCCAGTCCTCGCCCCGCGACCGCGCGCACCTGCTCAACCGGCGTCATCGGTGCACTCGCCGCCTCTGCGACCTGGACCGCGACGACCGTGCCCCGCCTCACGACCACGCCCCCTTGCTCCATCATGCGCTTCACTCCTCGAGTCGGACTCTACCGAACACGTCCCCGTACGCGCCGAAACGCACGATAGCAACCCGTCCCATAGACACGTTCCGATCTAGAACGCTCCGCGCCTCGGTGAGCGCGACGCGCGAGGCCGCGTCGATGGGAAAATGATTGGCGCCATCGTCGTGCGATATATCCGGCGGCATTGTAGCACCGTATCCCGCTATACTCCGGCGCAGCCCTGCCCAGAGGGAGCCTCCGTGCGGCCCTTCGACCTGCTCCAACCAGCAACCGTAGACGAGGCTGTCGCGCTTTTGGCGCAGCATGGAGAGGACGCACGCCTCCTCGGCGGGGGTGCAATGCTGACGATCCTCCTTCGGCAGCGCCTCGTGGCGCCGCGTTATCTCATCAACGTGGCAGACATCCCGGGCCTCAACGCCATCAGCTCCGATCACAATACGCTCCGCCTGGGAGCAGCGTCCACGCTTCGAGCGATCGAGCGTTCCGACACCATCCGGGCACGATGCCCGGTCCTCGCGGAGGCGCTGCGCTCGGTCGGGAACATCCGGGTGCGCAACGTCGCGACGATCGGCGGTCACCTCGCCCACGCGGACGTCCACCTTGACCTACCCCCTGTCCTGTGCGCCCTCGGAGCATCGGTCGTGGTCCTTGGGCGCCACGGGGACCGGCACTTCTCGCTGGATGAGCTGTTCGTCGGTTACTACGAGACGTGCCTCGCGCCCACCGAGATGATCGCCGCTGTCGACGTGCCGACCCCGCCCCCGGGCCTCCAGGGGGTCTACCTGAAGTACTGCTCGCTCTCTCCGAACGACTGGCCGACCGTCGGCGTTGCGGCATTCCTGCGCGCGGACGGCGAGCGGATTGCCGAAGCCCGGATCGTGGTCGGATCCGTTTCGCCGCGACCCCTGCGGCTGACCGAAGCGGAAGACCTCCTCCGGGGTGAGCGTTTGAACAGCGGTGCGGTCGCCGAAGTGGCGCGCCGATACGGGCGGGCGGCTGACCCTTTACCGGACATCCGCGGCTCGGAGGACTACAAGCGCCGCGTCACCGAGGTCTACGTCCGTCGGGCGGTCGAGGCCGCTGCCACGCGGGCTGGACTCGCATGAGCGCGCCATGCATTGATGAGACGATAACGGAGGCCGAAGCGCAATGAGCAACCCGAGGCCCGCTGTCATCGGCGCCGATGTCCCTCGCGTCGAAGGGATCGACAAGGTTACCGGACACGTGACGTTCGTGGACAACATCGAGCCTCCCGGCATGCTGCACGGGATGATCCGACGGAGTCAGGTTCCCCACGGGCGCATCCGCCGGATCGACACGAGCCGGGCCCGGCAGCTGTCCGGCGTGTACGCCGTCCTCACCGGCGAAGACCTGCTGCGCATGGACATCGATCCCTACATCGGGCCCGCGTTCAAGGACCAGGCGCCGCTGGCCATCGGCAAAGTACGGTACGCTGGCGACCCCGTGGCAGCCGTGGCGGCGGTCGACCGCGACACGGCGGAGGAGGCACTGGACCTCATCGATGTCGAGGTCGAGGAGCTGCCGGCCGTGTTCGACGTCCAGGACGCGCTCCGGCCGGATGCGCCCCTCGTCTGCGAGCGCCTCGTCCCGGCTGGCACGTTCGCCGACCTCATCGAGCTGCTCGGCGGTGGCGACGTTCCCGCAACCTCCAACGCCTGCTTCCAGTACAAGCTCCGGCGGGGCGACGTCGCGGAAGGCCTGCGCCGTTCGGACCGCGTCTTCGAGCACACGTTCTCCAACCCCCCAACGCAGCACAGTGACCTCGAGTACCATTGCTCGATCGCCCAGTGGGAGGCATCGAACCGGCTGCAGGTCTGGACGGCGACACAGAGCCCC
Organism: Chloroflexota bacterium; assembly: GCA_009377635.1. GTDB lineage: Bacteria > Chloroflexota > UBA6077 > UBA6077 > SHYK01 > WHTR01. The sequence goes on along the minus strand of WHTR01000115.1, from coordinate 2,262 downwards.
TCGTACGTTCGGATCATGCTCGCCAACATGTTCCGCCTCCCCGAGTCGCGGGTCCGCGTCAGGGTTCCGTACCTGGGCGGCGGCTTCGGAAGCAAGCTGTACATGAAGCTCGAGCCCCTGGCCGCCCTTCTGGCGCTGGTCGCGGGCAGGCCCGTGAAGATCCGTCTGACGCGCAACGAAGAGTTCTTCACCATCACCAAGCACGGGCTTGTGGCGAAGCTGACGACGGGCGTGACGCGAGACGGACGCCTGCTAGCCCGCGACTGCCAGATCATGTGGGATACCGGCGCCTACGCGGACATCGGGCCGCGGGTCACCCACAAGTCCGGGTACACAAGCGCCGGGCCGTACCAGATCCCCAACGTGCGGATCGACTCCTTCAGCGTCTACACGAACAAGCCTCCCGCCGGCGCCTTCCGGGGGTTCGGCATCATGCAGGTCTGCTGGGCGTACGAGTCGCAGATGGACATCATCGCCCGGGAGATGGGCTGGGACCCGGTGGAGTTCCGCCTGAAAAACGTCTTGCGCGAGGGGGACGTGCAGGCAACGGGCACAGTCGTCCACAGCCTGGGGCTGGACCAGTGCGTGCGCGCCGTGGCCGATGCCGTCGCGTGGGACTATCGAGAAGCGAGCGCGCCTCATCCCACAGGCGACGGAGCGCGCCATCTGGTCCGGGGCAAGGGGGTGGCGTGCAGCATGAAGGCGGTCATCACCCCGTCCGTGTCGGCTGCCACGGTGCTCGTCCACTCCGACGGAAGCGCGTCGGTTCTGTCGAGCAGCGTGGAGATGGGGCAGGGATCGGACACCGCGCTCTGCCAGATCGTCGCTGAAGAGCTCGGTGCGCGCCTGCAGGACGTCGCGATCGTCCATCCAGACACGGACGTGACGCCCTACGACCTCATAACAGCCGGCAGTCGGACGACCTTCCACATGGGCAACGCTGTCCGGATGGCGGCAATCGACGCCCGGAGCCAGCTCTGGCCCACAGCAGCCGAGCTGCTGGATGCCGCTCCCGACGACCTCACGGCTCAGGATGGGCGCGTATGGGCTCGCACCGCATCCGACCGATCGCTGACCCACGGCCAGATCATGATGGCCCGGTTCGGCGGCCGGGCGGGCACTATCGAGGGGCACGGCCTGTTCGAGACCCACCATGGATCGACGGATCTGGATACCGGTCAGAGCGACCGTGTGACCGCCCATTGGATGTGCGGCGCAACGGCGGCGGAGGTCGAGGTGGACACCGACACGGGCCAGGTACGGATCGTCAACCTCGCCACCGCTGTGGACGTGGGCAATGCGATCAACCCGTTCGCGTGCCGCCAGCAGATCGGTGGCGCCAGTGTGCAGGGAACGGGGCCCGCGCTGTTGGAAGAGATGCTCTTCGAGGCCGGGCAGCTGACCAATCCGTCCTTCGTCGATTACAAGATTCCGTCGTTTCTGGACCTGCCCGACCGGTTGCAGCCGCTTACCGTCGAGGATCCCCACCCTGATGGACCCTATGGCGCGAAGGGGATCGGAGAGGCTGGCATCTTCGCCATCGCCCCAGCCATCGCCAACGCGGTCGCTGACGCGGTCGGGGCGCGGATCCCGAGCCTCCCCATCACGCCCGAGAAGGTGCTCCGAGCGATCGCACCACCATGAAACATGATGTAACGCTCACGGTGAACGGGCGGGTCCATCGAATGGTGGTCGAAAGCCACCGCACGCTGCTCGAGGTGCTTCGCGGCGAGCTCAAGCTGTTCGGGGCGCGGGAGAGCTGCGGGATGTCACTCTGCGGCGCCTGCACGACGCTCGTGGACGGCCTCCCGGTGAGCTCCTGCAGCTACCTCGCGGCCCGGGCGAACGGTCGTTCCATCATCACGATCGAAGGACTCGGCCGGCCCGGCGCACTGCATCCGGTCCAGGAGGCATTCCTCGCTCACGGGGCGTTCCAGTGCTCGTACTGCACGCCGGGCATGGTGCTCACCGCGGCCTGCCTGCTCGAGGAGAATCCAGCGCCGTCCGTCGATGAGATCAAGGAGTACATGGCAGGGAACCTCTGCCGGTGCGCGAGCTACGGCGAGATCGTCGAGGCAGTCCAGGCCGCCGCAGGCCAGATGCCCGGTGCGTCCGCGCCGCGCGGTCCGCTTCGCGCGGGGGCGGTTCAGGAGGACGGTCACGGTGACGGCTGCTGAGTCGTCTGGGAAAGCCGGTTCAGCGTCTCCTCCAGCTGCCGCAGCTCCTCACCGTAACGCGTGAAGTCTCCAGCGCGAAGCGCCT
>WHTR01000114.1 GCA_009377635.1 Chloroflexota bacterium | reverse complement strand
CTCGGTCGCCGTCGGATCGTCGCCGAGACGGGCGCCGGGCAGCACGGTGTAGCGACCGCGACGGTCTGCGCGAAGCTAGGGCTCGAGTGCGTTGTGTATATGGGCTCGGAGGATATCCAACGCCAGGCGCCGAACGTGCATCGGATGCGGCTCCTGGGCGCCGAGGTGCGACCCGTCGATAGCGGCACGCGCACCCTCAAGGACGCGGTGAACGAGGCGATTCGCGACTGGGTCACGAACGTTGAGTCCACCCACTACCTGTTGGGCTCGGCGGTCGGGCCGCATCCATATCCGCTCATGGTCCGCGACTTCCAGTCGGTCATCGGATGGGAGGCGCGCATCCAATGCCTGGCGACCTTCGGCCGGCTTCCAGAGGTCGTCGTCGCCTGCGTCGGCGGCGGCAGCAACGCCATCGGCGGCTTCATGCCCTTCGTGGATGATCCGCAGGTGGCCCTTATCGGTGTCGAAGCGGCGGGCCTCGGGCTCGAGACGGGAGCGCACGCGGCGTCGCTGAGCGCGGGCGAGCCGGGGGTCCTCCACGGCACGCGGTCATTTGTTCTCCAGGATCCCGACGGCCAGATCAGGGGCACGCACAGCGTCTCGGCTGGCCTCGACTATCCGGGCGTGGGGCCCGAGCATGCGTACCTGCGGGCGACCGGTCGTGCCCGATACGTGGCGGCCACTGATGATGAGGCCCTGCGGGCGTTCCGAGTCCTCTGCGAGCTCGAGGGCATCATCCCGGCCCTCGAACCGTCACATGCGCTCGCGTATCTGCTTGCGCACGGCGCCGAGTTCCCACCCGACGCGCTCGTGCTCGCCATCCTGTCCGGCCGCGGGGACAAGGACATCGCGCCGTATGCGCGGGCGACCGGAGCGGAGATCGGGACGGCTGAATGAGGCGACAGCAGTGTCGGGTGGTGCGTCGATGAACGCGAACCGCATCGACGCCGTGTTTCACGCGTTGCGCGCTGCCGGACGTATGGGCCTCTTCCCATTTTTCACGGCCGGGTACCCAACGCTCGAGGCGACGGAGCGACTGGCGCTGGTGGCATTGGAGGCCGGCGCCGACGGGCTCGAGCTCGGCGTGCCGTTCTCGGACCCGCTAGCCGATGGCGCCACGCTGCAGCGTGCCAGTGAGGTGGCGCTCCGCAACGGCGCGTCGCTTGCGTGGACCCTCGCGCTCACGGAGCGACTGCGGGTGCAGGTCGATGCTCCCATTGTCTTGCTGACCTCCTTTAATCCGGTGCATCGATACGGCGGCGCGCGTTTCGTCGATGACGCGGTTCGTGCTGGGGCAGACGGCGTCATCGTCGCTGACCTCCCGTCGGGAGAGGCTGCGGACCTGCTCGAAGTTGCAGGCGGACATGGGTTCTACCTGATTCCAATGGTCGCACCGACCACGACGCCGGAGCGCCTCGAGGAGGTCGGCCGCACCGCCCGGGGCTTCGTCTACTGTGTCTCGCTCCTCGGCACGACCGGGGCGAGGCCGCAGGTCTCGGAGCGCGTCCCGGCATTCATGGCCGCCGTGCGTGCCCACGTGAGCCAGCCGCTCCTACTCGGCTTCGGGATCGCCCGGCCGGAGCACATCGTCTCGGTCCGTCCATACGCGGACGCAGTCGCTGTGGGTGGTGCCATCGCGGACCTGCTTGCCGGAACACCCGATGCCTCGATGGTGCCGGCTGTGCGGGTGTACATCTCACGCCTGCGGGCGGCCTGCGAGGCGCCATCGAGGTCTCCTGCGTCTTGAAGGCCTTGGCCAGAGGCCCGGGTTGCACGTGCGACGGCGACCTCGTGATGGGACTGTGATCCGAGTTCTCTATGCCGGTCACTGGCCTTTGTGGCACGCTGTTGGCGGAGCTTCAGTGGCTGGACCGATATCTGATCGAGGTCTGGAGGCGCTCGTTCGTGGGTATGACCGCCACCACGGTGACGGACTCGCGGCGATCGTTGCACGTGGGTCCTGAACGCCTGCTCGCTCGCGTGCGAGAGATGATCGACCGTGGGCGGCTTGACATCGGGCAGGTTCGGCTGTCCAGCGTTCTGGACTGGCTGCTCGACGCGGTGCGGCGAGACGGTCGCGATTCGATCGGTGAGGTCTGTGCCGTCTTGGAGACGGCGGCGAGACTGGCCGTATTGAAGGCCCGGCGGCTCTCCAGCTCACCCGAACCGGTCGAAGAAGAGGAGCGTCTGCCCGTGGCCGCGCCGCTGCCCGAGCTGCCGCTCTGGCGTGGCTGGCTGATGGAGCGGATCGCGGGGGGCCCGTGGACCTTTGCCGGCCCCGTGCGTGTCCATGAGCGCATGGTCCCTCCACTCGAGACCGTTCGGCCGCGACGTCTGTGCGATGTGATGACGGCGGTCCTGGCTCGCCGGCGGGCGGCTCCCGGAGTCCTCACGCCGAGAGTGATCCGTGTGTCCATCGAGCACTCGTCGACGCTGATCCTCGAGCGGGTCTCGCATCAGGGGCATCTCTGCCTCAGGGACGTCGCGGGCGACACGCGCGACGGGCATGTAGCGGCGTTTCTCGCGTGCCTGATTCTGACTCGCCAGGGACGTGTCTCCCTCACCCAGGACACCCTTTTTGGGGAGGTCGTGGTACGGGCCGCGGCACAACCGCTGGCCGCCTCGGCGTAGCATCGCTGGATGCAGGTCGCATCCCGTCGTGCCGGCAATGAGGACGCATTCATTGAACGGCGTCAATCCGGCTGAACGAGCTCACATGGTTGCGCTCAGGAGCTCGATGACGTAGAATCGGCCTAGTTTCATCGACAAAGGCGCTGACGGGAACGAGTAGGCTGGTGCCCCGTCGTCCAGAGAGCCCGGCCAGGTGTGAGCGGGTACGACGACCCAGCCGAAGATCCTCCCCGAGCCGCCACCCGAACGGGAACGGCGGGCTTAGGGCTCGGAGTCGGGAGATAGCGTGAGCGCTCCCGGGCCCGAACTCCCATGTCCCGACCCCCAAGTAGACGTGGCCGGGTCCGCCACCCGTTATCTCAGGCGAGGGTATGATCACGTACCCTGAGTGAGTGGGCGCCGAGCCAAGTTGGGTGGTACCGCGGGAAGAGATCCCGTCCCATCGGGGACGGGATTTTTTTTTGACTCTGCGGCATCAAGGAGGCACGTAATGACGCGCGTCTATGTATACGACACCACGCTCCGCGACGGGACGCAGGGCGAGCACATCTCCCTGACGGTCGAGGACAAGCTGCGCATCGCGCAGAGGCTCGACGAGTTCGGCATCGACTACATTGAGGGCGGGTGGCCGGGTTCCAACCCGAAGGACTCCGACTTCTTCGCGCGCGCGCGGGGGCTGCACCTCCGCCACGCGCACCTGGCCGCCTTCGGGAGCACGCGCCGGCCGGGCATAGATGCTGGCAGCGACGAGGGGCTCCGCGCCCTCCTCATGGCCGAGACGCCGGTGGTGACGGTCGTCGGGAAGAGCTGGACGCTCCACGTAACCGAGGCACTCCGAACGACGCTGCACGAGAATCTGGAGATGATCCACTCGTCGCTTGCCCTGCTCAAGGCCGAGGGCCGCGAGGTGATCTACGACGCGGAGCACTTCTTTGACGGCTATCGCGCCGACCCCGAGTATGCGCTGGACACGCTGACTGCAGCGAGGGAGGCCGGCGCCGACTGGATCATCCTTTGCGACACGAACGGCGGTGCCCTACCGTGGGAGATCGAAGAGATCGTCGCCCGCGTGGCTGCGGCAGGCCACGCCCGCCTCGGCATCCACGTCCACAATGACGCCGGGACGGCAGTCGCGAGCACGCTGGCGGCCCTTCGGGCAGGTGCGACGCAGGTTCAGGGCACCGTCAACGGCATCGGCGAGCGGTGTGGCAATGTTGACCTCTGTCCCGTGATCGCCGGGGCCGTCGTCAAGCTCGGTTATGACATGGCCTGCGCGCCGAACTTGGATCAGCTCACCGCCCTCTCGGCGTTCGTGTACGACGTGGCCAACCTCGTGCCGGTGGACAACCAACCCTACGTCGGGCGAAGCGCGTTCGCCCACAAGGGTGGCATACACGTCAGCGCGGTCATGCGCAACGAGCACACGTACGAGCACGTCGACCCTGCCGTCGTTGGCAACCTCCGGCGCGTCCTCGTGTCGGATCTGTCCGGCCGAAGCAACCTCTCCGCCGCGGCCGCGCAGATGGGCATCTCGCTCGATGACAATGCACCGGCGGTCCAGCACGCGGTGCAGTCGGTCAAGGAGCTTGAGAACCGGGGATACCAGTTTGAGGCGGCCGACGCATCGCTCGAGCTCTTGCTCCGGCGGCAGCTTGGCATCTGGACGCCCCGGTTCACTCTCCTAGGCTACCGCGTCACCGTCGATCATCGTGGCGACGCGCAGCCGCGGGCCGATGCAACGATCCAGGTGGTCGTCGGTGACCGAGCGGAACATACGGCCGCAGAAGGGGACGGACCGGTGCACGCTCTTGACCGGGCGCTCCGAAAGGCTCTGCAGCCCTTCTTTCCAGACGTCCAGCGGATCCATCTAACCGACTACCGCGTGCGCGTCCTTGATGGGACGCAGGGGACAGGAACGCAGGTGCGCGTTCTAATCGAATCGGCCGACGAACATGGCGCGTGGACGACTGTCGGTGTCTCACCGAATATTCTGGAGGCGAGCTGGGAGGCGTTGGCGGATAGTATCGAGTACGGACTCGCGCGCCAGAGCGGCGAGGTGGTCGCCGCTGCGCGACTGACGGCGACGGCTGGCGAGGTCGCCCAGCCGTAGGACCGCGAATATAGCTGGAGCGTCTCACGTCGGCATACTTGGGAGCGGGTCGATCGATGCGCGTGACCTCGCGTCTCCTTCGAAACCGAGACTTGTGTGCTATGGTGGAACGTCGATCGCGACACACCTGGTGCGGGAGGCGGCTGTGGCGTTCATGAGCTGGCGCGGGACCGTTGGCGTCATCAAGCCCACGATGCGGCCGGGATCGCTGGAGGAGTTCATTCGGCTCCTTCCCGAGGGGATCGGGGTGATCCCGCTATTTCTGAACATCCGGGAAGGAGGCGAGGCCGAGTTCCGCCAGGCGCTTGACGCCTACGAAGATCGCGTTGCCGAGCTTGCCGCCCTCAAAGTAGACCTCATCCACCCGGAGGGTGCTCCGCCCTTCATGGTCCACGGCTTCGAGGGCGAGCGTGCCATCGTCAAGCGGTGGGAGGAGTCGCACGGCATTCCGATCATGACGGCAGGGCAAACGCAGGTCGAGGCCATGAGCGCCCTGGACATGCAGAGCTTCGTCGGCCTCACCTACTTCACGGGCGAGATCAACGACACTTTCGCCCGGTACTTCGTTGACGCTGGCTTCGACGTGCGTGCCATGGAAGGCATTGACGTGCCATTCACGGAGGTCGCGCGGCTCTCATCGCGCGAGATCTACGCGTCTGCCAAGCGGGCGTATCTCCAGCATCCCGACGTCGACGGGATCTACCTCCTGGGGTCCGGCTGGCGTGTGCTGGACATGGTCCAGACCCTCGAGGAGGACCTCGACGTGCCGGTTGTGCATCCGGTGGCGGCCCGGGTATGGGCGGTCCAGCGCAAGCTGCACGTGCGTCAGTCGGTATTGGGGTACGGCCGCCTCCTGGAAGAGCTGCCGTAGCGCGTCCTCAGACCGCTGTCCCTCCTAGCGGAACTCCCAATCGTGGATGTTCCAGCTCATGTTTCCCTCGGGCGGCACGAGGACGATGCCCTTGAGATCCGAGACGTACACCCACGGCTGGCCGCGGATCGCGAGCGTGATGGACTCCACGTCGTCAGTCGACAGGCGCACCATCTGCTCGACCTGCTGTTCCCGCTCGGTCCGCTGCAGCGACTGCGTGAACGCGTCCAGCAGGCGGTCGTACTCGGGGGCTGACCATCCCCATCGATTGCCGCCCGTCCAGCCGGTCTCGGCCCGACTGATGTTGTCGCTCGCGTACGCGAGCAGCGCCGGCTCGCAGCAACCGGTGCTGTGACTGAACGTCGCCGGGTACGTGGACCGCTTCTCCGGGTCGCGCGCCTCCGCGCGGGAGAGTACCTGCTCTTCGACGTCGAACCCCGCCTGCCGCCAGTTGGCGGCGAGCACGGACATCTCGGATTCGTTGTCCTCGCCGGAGTTGGTCTGGGTCACCCAGGCGAGCCGTCCCTCGGTCGGGCTCGTGTACACACCGTCGGGGCCCTTCCGAAACCCTGCCTGCTGCATTAGCTCGTCGGTCCGCCGCAGATCGTACAGGTATTTCACGGCGCCCCGTTCGGCCGCGGCGCCCCAGATCGAGTTGGGAGCGATGGGGCTGTCGGTGACGATGCCCAGCCCGAAGTTGAGCGTCTCATTCAGCGTCGTCTTGTCGATCGCGTGGGCCAATGCCTTTCGCATCGTGCGATTGAGCAGGGTCTGGGGATTCACGAGCTCCGGCCGGTGCTGGAAGTGGGCGGCACGCCACTGGTTCGGGTGAATGAAGACGTCTCCCTTCCCCTGCGGGATCCACTCCTCCTTGAGCAGGGCGACCTCCGATAGCCCGACCGAGCTCCCGTCGGTGAGCTGAGCCTCCCCCGCGAGGATCCGCGCGAGGGCGGTTCGGGGGTCGGCGGCGAAATCGAGCCTGATCTTCGAGATCTTCGACGCGCCGAGGATGTGTCCGTCGAACCGCACGGCCTCGATGAAGGCGCCCGACTCCCACTGGCTCATTTGGTACGGGCCGAGGCCGACGTATTCGCGGGTCCAGTAGGGATTGGCCGCGAACGGCTCGAGCTGATCGGGCTGAAATGTCGCCTCCAGGATGTGACGCGGAAGCGGCGGGAGGTTGAACCGCTCGGACAGCGACACGTCCGGAAAGACCTGCCTCCACCGGATCAGGACCGTGCGTGCGTCAGGGGCACGCACCTCCTCGATCGCGCGGAGCGGTGCGGACCCGGTATGGCCCAGGGCCGGCGTTGCATACACCTGCCACCCGAACACGAAGTCGCCGGCACTCAAGGAAGTCCCATCGTGCCACGTGACGTCGGGATTGAGGCGATAGGTCGTCTCCATGCGGCCGTCGGGGAACAGGCGCCAGCTCTCCGAATTGAGCTGGGGGAGCGCTTCGGCCAAGTAGGGATGGGCGCTGCCGTTGTTATCGAACAGCGCTACCTCGGCATTGAACATCCGGCTCGGCAGGTACAGGGCGATGCCGGCCGTCTCGAGCGGTCTCGTGGCGACCGTCGGCGGTTCGACGCGGATCGCAACCGCGAGCGTTCGGGACGACGCACCGGACGCCTGATCGCCGCCCGTGGCCCCCGGGGCTCCAGCCGGCTGCCCCGCTGGCGCGCAGGCAGTGATCGCAAGGGCCGCGAGGAGCGCGAGGCGGAGAATCGGTGCGTGCCACATGTTGACTACCTCGCCATCTATCTCATTCTTCCGTGATTCCCGCATTCCGCATGCCCGTAGGCGAAGCATCTCGCCATCTTGCGGGTCTCACGTTGGATTCCGTTTCGTGTGGCGCAAACATATCACGATCCCCCTCCGCCTGTACAGGGCGCCCGATTCCTTGTATCATCGGCCCGGGACGCCGGGTCGCAGCCGGTCCCAGTCATGCGGATAGAGGTTCCCCACAGCGGGGCTGGTAGCTAAGCAACACGGAGGGACGACCGATGGAGGAGCAGCAGGACGGGCGCCGAGGCTGGGCGCAGAACCAGGAGACCGCCTACCGCCAGTGGGTGAAGCAGCAGGCGGTTCCGCATTACACGGGAGCATATGTCGAGGACCTGCACACGGCGGAGGTTGCTGACTGGCCACTTGTCGGCGCCAGGGGTGCGATCATCAGCCTCGCGGCACAGGAGCAGGACGATGGCTGGCTCATCGAGCTCGCCCCAGGTCGGCAGAGCGAGCCACTACATCACCTGTTCGAGGCGACGAACTATGTCGTTGAGGGGAGAGGCGCGACGACCATCTGGCGGCCGGGATCGAGCAGCAAGCAAACGGTGGAGTGGCAGAGCGGGAGCCTGTTCTCGCCGCCGCTCAACTGCTTCTACCAGCACTTCAACCTCGACGGACAGCGCCCCGCGCGGCTGTTCGCGGCGACGACGTTTCCGCTGATGCTCAATATCGTGCGAAGCCCGGAGTTCATCTTCGGGAGCGACCACGTGTTCGGCGACCGGTACAACGCGGCGGAGGACTACTTCACCAACCCCGGCCAGAGGATCGCGACGCGACGCTGGCAGACCAACCTCATTCCGGACACCCGCGCGTTCAAGCTTGAGGAGTGGAAGGAGCGTGGCGCGGGCGGCTCCAACATGTTCTTCGTCATGTCGGGCAACGCCATGTCTGCCCACATGAGCGAGTTCCCACCGGGGAGCTACAAGAAGGCCCACCGACACGGGCCCGGCGCCGAGCTCATCATCCTCAATGGGGTCGGGTACTCGCTGCTCTGGTTCCCCGGCCAGAAGGAAAAGACCAAAGTAGACTGGAAAGAGGGCTCGATCTTTTCGCCCCGGGATGCAGAATACCACCAGCACTTCAATAGCGGCCCGACGCCCGCGCGGTACCTCGCCTACACGTTCGGCGGACTCGTCGTCCACAACACGGAGGCGTCGACCGGCGCGGACGTCAGTGAGCGAGAGGGCGGCTGGCAGATCGAGTACGAGCACGAGGACCCGGACGTCTTCGAGATCTTCGAGCGCGAGTGCGGGAAGAACGGCGCGCAGGTGAGCATGGACCACCCGCTGCGTCGCGTTCGGCGGTAGGCACAGCGGCTCTCGCGGCGTCAGATCGTCACAACGTGCGCGTAGTCGTTCGGGGGAGATCCCTCGTCGCCCACCCGACGACGGCCCTCTCTCTCCTGAACTGCGTCCTCATGCGCCAGTGGTGCGGGTATTCGCGCATCGACTGATACACGCAGCCGAGCAGATGGTGTCGGAGGACCACGTATGGATGCGCATCGTTCTGTCGAGTATGACGTTCGCGTCGATGGTCGCGAGAAGGTGACTGGGGCGGCGAGGTACGCGTCCGACATCGCCCGCTCCGACATGCTGTACGCGAAGGCCCTCCGCTCCCCTCTGCCGCACGCGCGGATCGTCAGCATTGACGCGAGTCGCGCCCGAGCCCTCCCCGGCGTCCACGCCGTGCTGACAGCCGCCGACCTGCCGGCCTATCGGCTTGGCCGTTCCATGCGGGACATGCCCATCCTTGCCAGAGAAAAGGTCCGCTTCG
>WHTR01000113.1 GCA_009377635.1 Chloroflexota bacterium | reverse complement strand
GTGCCACTCGACCCGCTTGACGAAGCCACGACGGCGACACTCGCTGCTCGGCTCCGCAATGCCGACACGATCGATCCGGAACTGGCGGCACGACTCTGGGCGGAGACCGAAGGCAACCCGCTCTTCGTCATCGAAGTGCTTCGAGCCGGGGTCTCCCCTGATCGAAGCCAGGCGGCGCTCACTCCCACGATGCGGGCAGTGCTGGGTGCCCGACTGGGCCAACTCCCTGACGGCGCTCGGCGCCTTGCCGAGGTGGCCGCTGTCATCGGTCGGCCCTTCTCGGTCGGTCTGCTGGTCTCGGCCACCGGGATCGGTGAGCCAGCGCTCGTCGACCATCTCGACGAACTCTGGCGTCGACGGATCATCCGCGATCAGGGGCTCACGTACGACTTCAGCCACGACAAGCTTCGGGCGGTTGCCCTGGAGATGCTCAGTCCAGCTCGTCGACGTCAACTCCACCGGGCCGTCGCCGAGGCGATCGCGGTCGAGTTCCACAACGACCTTGACGCGGCCAGCGCAGCGCTGGCCGCACACTACGACCAGGCCGGCATGGTCGAACCGGCCATCGATGCCTACCGCGTGGCCGGAGCCCGAGCGGTGGCGGTGTCGGCCCTCGACGAAGCGGTCACCATGTTCCGGCGAGCACTCTCATTGCTCGCGGAGTTGCCACCGTCACCCGGTCGTGATGCGCTCGAACTCGCCATCCAGATCGCCCTCGGCTCACCCCTGGTGGCCCTCGAAGGCTATGGCTCCCGCGGAGCGCACCAACTCTACGAGCGAGCCCTTTCGCTCTGCCGCAAGCTCCACCGAGCCGTGGACCCCCCGATTCTCCGCGGTCTCGGCCTTGCCCGGCTACAGGGCTGCCGCTTCGACGAATGCAGCGAGCTCGGCCAGGCTCTCGTCGACCACGAGAGCCATGATCCGATCGCTCGGACTGAGGGACGGTATCTCCTCGGCGTGAGCGCCTTCTGGCGGGGTGATCTGGCGAGGGCCCGTCAGTACCTCGAAGGCGCCATTGACGCCTATGACGTGTCTCATCGCCACGAGCATCTGGCGTTGTACGCCCAGGACCCGAAGGCGGTTTGTCTCGTACGGCTGGCCTGGGTTGACCTGTGGGCGGGAGACGCCGGGCGGGCAGACGAGAGGGCCCGATCTGCTCTCGAGCTGGCCGTCGATCTCGATCATCTCATGACGCTGTGGTACGTCCTCACCTACGCGGCGATCATCGCGGCCGAATCCGAGGATCTCGTTCGCCTCGCCGAGCTGCTCGGGGATGCTGAGCTGCTCGAGAAGCGTCTTCCGATGCGCTACCTCATGATCGTTGGAGAGGCCCTGCGGGGCTGGCTGGACGTCTGCAAGGGGTCACCCGGGGGCATCGACCGGATCGTGCGATCGGTGGCGCGCTCGCGCATCGACGGGGAGAGCCTCCACCTGACCTACACGCTCCTTCTTCTCGCTCGAGCTCGTGGCATGGCCGGCGAGCTCCGCGAAGGACGAGCCGCGATACGGGAGGGGCTCTCGTTGTCACACCGCCGTAACCAAGGCTATCTCGAGGCTGAGCTGTGGCGAGTCGACGGTGAGCTGGCGTATCGCAGCGGAGAAGCCGAAGCCGCGGCCGCCTCTTTACACAATGCCGTCGAGCTCGCCTCCCAACAAGGGGCGGGCTGGCTGGAGCTTCGGGCGCTGCACTCCTTCGCCAATCGATTTCCCGATCAAACTGTGCGTGAGCAGCTCGGAGACCTCGTCGAGACCATTCCGTCGGGCCATGATCTCCCGGCGTTCCGTGCAGCAACGGACCTGCTGAGCGAGCCCGGCTGAGAGGGAACGCTTCAGGAACGCCTGAGGGTGCATCCTTCCCTCATCTAGGTGAAACCGAGATGAGGAGCACCCAATGAGCGACACGATCAAGGCATTGACCGAGACGGTGCGGGGTAACGTCATCACCGCCTCGGATCCCGACTACGACGACGCCCGCGCCGTCTACAACGCCATGCACGACCGCAAGCCCCGCGCCGTCGTCCAGTGCACGGATTCGGCCGACGTGATGGCCGTGATCGCCGCTGCCCGCGACGGCGGACTCGACCTCGCCGTTCGGGGTGGGGGCCACAGCGTCCCCGGATTCGGGACCGTCGACGACGGGCTGGTCATCGACCTCTCGCCCATGAAGGGCGTGCGGGTCGACCCGGCCAAGAAGGTCGCCCGGGTCGGGGGCGGCGCGACCTGGGGGGATGTCGACCACGCGACCTACCCGTTCGGCCTGGCCCCGCCCGGCGGGATCGTCTCCACGACCGGGGTGGCGGGCCTCACGCTGGGTGGCGGCATCGGCTACCTCACCCGCAGCGTGGGGCTCTCCATCGACAACCTGCTCTCGGCCGATGTCGTTCTCGCCGATGGCCGGCAGGTCACGGCCAGCGACTATCAGAACGAGGATCTGTTTTGGGCACTGCGCGGCGGTGGCGGCAACTTCGGTGTCGTCACCAGCTTCGAGTTCCGGCTCCACGAGGTCGGTGATGTCGTGGGCGGCCCGCTGTTCTACGACTTCGACGATGCCACGGCGGTCCTGGAGTGCTACCGCTCCTTCATCAGCGAGGCGCCCGAGCAACTGGGATGCTTCTTCGGCTGGCAGATCGCGCCTCGGCTGCCGTTCATCGCCGAGGACCGGGTCGGGGACCTGTTCTGCGTCCTGGTCACGTGCTGGAACGGTCCCCATGAGGAGGCCGAGCAGGTGCTCCGGCCACTGCGCGATGTCGCCGAGGTGCAGGCGGAGCTGGTCGAGGTGATGCCGTTCCCGGCCCTGCAGAGCGCCTTCGACGATTTCGTCCCGAAAGGCATGCAGAACTACTGGAAAGCGGACTTCGCCACCGAGCTCACCGACGCGGCGATCGCCGCTCACGTCGAACATGGCAAGAGGACGCCGAACGTGCACTCGTCCATGCATCTCCACCCCATCAACGGCGCGGCGCAGCGCGTCGGCGCCGACGAGACCGCCTTCGGACACCGGGACAAGAGCTTTGCGCCGGTGATCGTCGGGATCTGGCCTGACCCTGCCGAAAGCGAGACCAACACAAAATGGGTGAGGGACTACTACGCAGCCATTCATCCCCACTCGGGCAGTGCTGGGGGCTACATCAACTTCATGTCCGGCGACGACGCGCACCGTGCCGCCGAGAACTACGGCGCCAACTACGAGCGGCTCTCCGCCGTGAAGGCGACCTACGACCCGGACAACCTCTTCCACGTCAACCAGAACATCGCACCGGCGAAGCGGAGGTGAGCGCGATGACTGGACCCCTGTCAACGCCAGGAACAAGCCAAATGCCTTGGGAACCCGACACCTCTCTGCTCGACGCAGCGCGCGAGATCGCCCCGATCATCCGGGCGCACGGCGAGGAAGCAGAGCGGGAACGACGACTGTCGCAGCCGGTCTTGAAGGCACTGCGCGAGACGGGCCTCCTGCGAATCACAACTCCCCGTTCGCTCGGGGGGTTGGAGACCGACCCCGTTACCCGCGCCCTCGTCGTTGAGGAGATCGGTCGCCACGACTCTGCCGCGGCGTGGACCCTGGAGAACCCTTTGGACTGGGCCTACATCTGTTGCCGTCTCCCCGACGAAGGAGCCGAGGAGATCTACAGCGGCGGAGCGGACATCTTGATCGCCGGCCAGTTCGGCCGCCCACTGAACGCAACCTCGACCGATGGCGGATACCGCATCTCCGGTCGAGCCCCGTTCGTCAGCAACTGCTATGACGCCGACTGGATCTTGTCGACGGTCTGCGTGGACGACGACGAATGCGCCGTGGGCGAGCCCGGGATGCGCATGGTCTACTTCCTCCGCGAGGGGTGCGAAATCATCGACACGTGGGACGTCATGGGGATGCGGGGCACAGGCAGCAACGACATCTCGGTGACCGACGTCTACGTGCCCAAGTCCAGGACGTTTCCGATGGTGCCGGACTTCGAGCCGGGATCGCATTATCGGGGCCCGCTGTATCGGCTCCCGGTCGCGGGCGTGTTGGCGACTGGTATTCCGACGCCGATGCTGGGGGTGGCGCGACGAGCTCTCGACGAGGTGACCGAACTCGCCCGGACCAAGACTCCTGTGGCATCGAGCGGCCTGGTGAGGGAACGGGCGTCGGCGCAAGTCCAGCTGGGCCGAGCGGAAGCGATCCTGCGCTCAGGGCGCTTGCTGCTTCTTGACACCCTGAGCAAAGCGTGGCAGAGATGCGTCGACGGCGAGACCCACTCGCTGGAGCAGAAGGCGGATCTCCTGCTCGCGATGGCTCACGCGATGAGCAGCGCAGTCCAGTCGGTCGAGCTCGCATGCAGCATCGCGGGATCGACGGCGTTTCGATCCACCAACCCCCTGGAACGTTGCTTCCGCGATGTTCAGACGATGAGACATCATGTCTGGGCCTCTGAGCAACGCTATGGGACCTTCGGGCAGGTGTACCTCGGGGTTCCACCGGACTTCCCCGTGGTTGCCTTCTAAATCAGGAAACTGCGATGCGCGAGATTGAGTTCACTATCGATCACTGCACCGGCTGACGTGTCGGCGACGCGCGCGTGTCACGGTTGAGTGAGAAGAGATCGCGGCTCCTCGGTTCGAAGCCAGGTGAGGAAAGCAGCCAGGACCGCGACGCCGCGGTCGTTCAAGGCGTGCGAGAGGTGCGTATGTGCATCCTGATCGGGCCCCGGCACCTGGCACTCGCGGTCGTCATCGGTCATCGCGCGCCCACCGCGAGAGACGCCCTCTGCAGCTCGGTAGATAGGGTATCTGTCTGATGCGGACAGCGATAGGCTGGGTCGTTGCGCTTCAACGTATTTCGACGCTGGCTGCGGCGCCGGTGATGCGGAGCTCCACCCGGTTCGGCGCGGTCTCGAAGCCTGGCGAGCGGTACTCCCGGTCGACGACGACGCTGGCGAGCCCGTCCTGGTGGATCTGCGGGAAGCGCACCTCGTCGACCTCGTAGTCCGCCACGGCGCCATCCGCGCGGATCCAGGCCGCCACGCCAGGGGGTATATCCAGCTCCAACCGGCCAGCGGCTCCGTCGATATCGGCCACGGTGATTCCTTGACCTGGGAGGGTGATGCGGATGCGGCTGGCGGCGGCGTCGAGGTCGAGGTTCTGTACCTGAAGATCTCGCAAGTCGAGGGACACATCCGATGCGCCGGCGCGAACCTCCAACTGACGTATCGGAACAGCACGGGCGAGGTTCAGCTCCACGACGGCGTCGGACGCTCTGCCCGCGCGGAAGAGCCAGATCGCGCCCGCCGGGCGGATCAGCTCGAAGTCGAGGCGCCCCACGCCGTCCTGCACGCTGTAGCGCGTCGTTGGTTGTCCCCACGCATTGCTGGCGCTTCCCTCCAGGAGCATGTCTCCCTCGGCTCCGGATCCGAGACTCAGGCGGGCCGGCCCAACATTCAGGCGGACCTCGGCCATCTGGACCGCCCCCAACGGCTGCACGATACGCAGGTCGTCAACTCGGGCGGCGGGGGCGGCCCACGGCAGTCCGAGAGACGGCAGGTAGACCCCAGTAATGGTGCCGACAGCCGCGACAATCGCTAGCGTGAGGATGGTCGCCCCCCACGCGGCGCGGCCGGTGAGCAGGAGCTGAAGGCCAAGAAGGACGAGCAGCACCGGCCAGTACGGCCAGAGCGTTCTCCACACCACGGCGGGGACGATGCCGAGGTTCGTCAGCAGGAGCACCAGGCCCAGCGCGATGAGCAGCCCTGGCCATAGCATGTCTCGAACCCGCGCGCGCTCCCGCTGCTCCACCGGCCGTCAGCTCCTGATCTGGTTCCAGAGGAGGACCAAGCCGATCAGGACGAGCGCCACCGGCCAGTACATCCCCCAGTCGAACCATGTGAAGAGCCGCAGGTTGCTGGCCAAGAACAGGAGGCCAAGAACGATGAGCCCGAACCCGGCCCAGCTCCTCATTCCGCGGCGGGCGGGCTCGGCGGGCGCCTCCGGCTCGAAGGATCGCGGCTCCTCCCCGGGCAGCGACGCGGTCCCCTCGCCCTGGGCAGCCCGCTCCTCCTCGCTCTCGCCGGTCGTGGCCCGGCGGAACTCGTCAGCGACCCGTTGAGCCTCGGTGGCCATATCGTCGACGTTGCTGCGAATCACCCTCGCGGGCGACCCCGCAACCCCTTGGTGGGGAACGATGACCCACAGCAGGATGTAGACAAGTACCGCGGCTCCGCCGGTGAAGATCGCGATCACGACCCAGAGGAGTCGCACCAGCACCGGGTCGATGTCGAAGTAGTCCGCAAGCCCACCGGCCACGCCGCCGATCATGCGATCATGCTGGGTCCGATATAGGCGCCGACGGTCTCGCTCAGCCATCTCTGCCCTCCTCCTGACGCCAGCTTGCCCCTCATGCGAGCCATCATTATATAAGCCCGGTATCACTGCCCCGCGTTAACTTGAACAAATCCGACAATCTGGCCCTGGTTCCTGCGAAGCAGCTCCATTCCGGTCGCCTCGTCGAGCACCACGTACGTGCCACCTTCTTCGAGCGCATAGAGCTTTTCCCCGTCACTACTCACGACGACAGCGGTGTAGCGACGGTCCTCCCGAACCTGGCGAACGACTCTCAGCGGATCTGCCTCCACGACAGCGATGCCGCCACTGGGGTGGACCGCGTAGAGGAGACCTTGCGCCCCTGCCGCGAGCGCTCCTTCGACCACGCTCGTTGTGCCGCCTGTGGCCGCTGTTGAGCGAACAGTCTCCATGTCGATGGATGCAACGGACTGCGCCCCGTCGATCGACACCTCGTGCAGACGCCCACCTCCTGGCTCGTACGCGTAGGCACGTCCGTTCAGTGTGCGGGGGAGCACGTTCACGCTTGACAGCTCAGCTCTCTCCAGGGGAACGGATCCGATGATCTCCATGGCGCGGAGATCAGTGGCAAGGACGCGCCCCGACTCATCGTCGACCGACGACGCCACGCCGAAGAGGACGGAGCCGTCTTCCGCCAGCGCCGTACGTCCCGGTCGGTAGGGCTCGAGCAGATCTGTCGGGGCACTGACTGACCCCGACAGCCGGCCGACCTCAAGATCGAATCGGAGCAACCGCGTCCAACCCGACGCGGCATCCACGAGATACAGATCCTGGCGCTCCTCGACGACGGCGACGGCTTCCAAGCGGCCGTCGACCTGTGCCACATCGGTCCTCTCCGTCGTCCCCGTGTCGCTAAGACGGATCGTCGTCACGCAGGGGCCACCCTCGCAGCTCGCCTCGGCACTGTAGACGCGCTGTCCGTTACCGGTGAGCGTACCGCCAGGCACGCGACTCAGCTCCCGACCGCTCCCTGAATCGAGTGTGACAATCCAGTCGCCACTCTCGTCCCGGAGATGCACGTAGAGGAGGTCGGACGTTCTGCCGAGGCCTGTCTGCACCGAAGCCTCGCTGCACTGCTGAAAGACCAGGAGCCCGACGATGAGGACGACCACCAGCAGACCCGGTCCAACCGCAAGACGAAGGATGTCACCGATCCCGGCTACGCGGCGACGCGCATGAGCCTCGACCTCCCCGAGTGCCGCGCCCGCGACGTCGGTCGTCGGCGACGGGATGTGAATCGCTCGCACCACCGCCCCGAACTCGTCGAAGGCCGCCGCCGTCCCCCGACAGAGATCGCACGACACGAGGTGGTCATCCACCGCGTTCTCCCCGGCGAGTCGGGCGCCATCCGCTCGAGCGGAAAGGACCGGTCCGGCATCCTGGCACGCAGGAGTCATGTCAGACGGGTATCCACGGGCCTCGCGGTACTCCTGGCGCGCCGCGAAGGCGAGCTCTGCCGCGCGCCCCTCCCCGATGCCCGTGGCGACGCCAGCGACCCGGTAGCCCAACTGCCCCCAGGCTGCCAGGAAGATCGCGGCCCGCTGCTGGGGCGAGAAGCCATCGATGATCCCAAACGCCGTGATCTGCCGATCGTCAGCGGATGTGGGGGGAAGCTGGCCTCGCAGCTCCTTCGACCGGGCCAAGCGCCTGAGCCCCTCGCGGGTCGCATGTCGATACAGCACCTCCTCTGCATCGCCCATGATTTGGCCGCGAAGCAGCGCCTGCGACGTGCGGCGGAACGAGTCGTTGGCAATGTTCTCGGAGACGGACCGGTCGCCCACCAGCAGCATCACATACCCGTAGACTCGGTCGGTGTGGTCGGCAACGAGCTGCCGGTAGAGCGACGTCGCTGGGAACTCCGCGCGTGCGTCGTCCACATCATCCACGGGATTCACTCCCTCGCCCGCTGTCGCCCCGGGCGACCATACACCCGCATCACCCGTCGGCATACCGGCCGCACTGGCCTATGACCGGTGCACCTGTGGATAACTCCCAGAAAACCGTGGAAAACCTGGCCACCCTTGTGGAAATCTCGCCTCGTTTTCCCCCGAGCTCCCGTCATCCCCGCTCACATCGGCTGCACCGACCGGAGTTCCCGCGCCAGGACCGTCTGTCCGCCGCCGGAATGCACATTCGCTCCACACGAGGCCAGCCGGTTTTCCACCGCGCGGCTCCCGCACGACGACGAGCGTCGGGCATCGCTTTCCACATTGTCCACGCCACTACTCCGGAGACTCATACATACACATATACCCGGACCCATATGTACTATAAAACTCGTGGGAACACGTACCGATGCCGCGCTGCAACGTCACGCAATCGGCCAAACACGTGGACTTTGTTCCAGTTCCAACGGCGCGCGTCGGGGAGGACGTATGGGAGACGACCCGTCTGCTGCCATCGACGAGGCCCACATCTCCGTGAAGGGCGGCGATGGTGGGAACGGCGTGGTGAGCTTTCGAAGAGAAAAGTACGTGCCGCGTGGGGGCCCCGATGGGGGCGACGGCGGCCGCGGCGGAGACGCGGTGCTTCGGGGGAACCGCGGGCTCAACACATTGCTGGCGTTTCAGCACCAGACTCGGTTCCACGGCCAAGCGGGCGGGAACGGGCGCGGGGCGAACCAGCATGGGAAGCGGGGAGCCGATACGCTGATCGACGTTCCCCTGGGCACGGTCGTCCTCGAAGGGGACCAGCCGCTTGCGGATATCGTGGTCGATGGCCAGCGCGTCCTCGTCGCGCGAGGAGGCAAGGGAGGCATCGGCAACGTCCACTTCGCGACATCCACGAACCGTGCTCCACGGATGGCGCGGAAGGGCGAGCCGGGCGACGAGCGCTGGCTAACGCTCGAACT
>WHTR01000112.1 GCA_009377635.1 Chloroflexota bacterium | reverse complement strand
ATCGTCTTCGAGATCCTCGCCGAAGACCATCGGGATCGCGCTTCCTCTCCGGGGCCCGCGGACGTCAAGGTGATCCCCGGCGTGTCGGCCGCGCAGGCCGCCGCCGCACTCGTGGGCGCTCCGC
The DNA here is from genome assembly GCA_009377635.1 of Chloroflexota bacterium. Classification (GTDB taxonomy): domain Bacteria; phylum Chloroflexota; class UBA6077; order UBA6077; family SHYK01; genus WHTR01. The sequence goes on along the minus strand of WHTR01000112.1, from coordinate 9,224 downwards.
TGATGTGCGACTTCGCCACCATCAGCCTCAGCGACATCCTGACGCCGTGGGTCGAGATCGCGCGTCGCCTCGAGGCCGCCGCGAGCAGCGACCTCGTGCTCACGCTCTACAACCCCGCCAGCAGCCGCCGTCAGCACCAGCTCCGAGACGCACAGACCATCCTCCTGCGCCACCGGTCATCGGACACGGCGGTGGGGATCGTCCGCAACGCGAGCCGTCCCGGCGAGGAAGCGACGATCACCGACCTCGGGCATCTGCTCGACCACCCGGTCGACATGCTGACGATCGTGATCGTCGGCAACACGGCGACGATCAGGGTGGGAGACCGTCTGGTCACGCGTCGAGGCTATCGAGGAGAGAGGCATGCGGGTCGGTCGTCCAGCAGGTGAGGCGCGCCGACTCACGGTCGCCGGCGTGGCGAGCGGCGTCGGGAAGACCACCATCACCTGCGCCATCATGGCCGCCTTTCGGCGGCGAGGGTGGCGGGTGCAGCCGTTCAAGGCGGGCCCGGACTACATTGACCCGGGCCACCACGCCCGAGCCGCTGGGCGGCCCTCCCGCAACCTCGATAGCGTGCTCGTCTCCCCCGGCCGGCTCCGGACACTGTTCGCTCGCGCGTCGCGGGATGCCGACATCGCCGTCATCGAGGGCGTCATGGGGCTGTTCGACGGGCGCAATGGCTTCGACGAGGAGGGTTCGACGGCGCAGATCGCGAAGCTGCTCGGCTCGCCGGTTGTTGTCGTGATCGACGTCGCCAAGACTGCCCGCAGCGCGGGCGCCATCGCCCTCGGTTGCGCCCGATTCGACCCGACGGCGCCGGTGGCAGGCTTCGTTCTCAACCGCGTCGGCAGCGCCAGTCACGCCAAGTGGGCGACGGACGCCGTGGAGAGCGCCACTGGCCTCCCGGTGATCGGAGCATTCCCTCGCGATCCGGGCCTCGCGATTCCAGAGCGGCACCTCGGGCTCATCCCAGCGGCAGAGTCGGTCCCCGCCGCCGGCTTCATGGATCGGCTGGCAGACGCGGCCGAGCGGCACGTCGACCTCGACCACCTGGCGGCAATTGCCGCGAGCCCGGTGCCCGAGAACGGCGGCCCGAGTCCGGTCGATGATGCTGTTCTGTTCCCCCAAGGGCCGGTCCCCAAACGCACGACCATCGCGGTCGCGCAGGACGAGGCATTCAGCTTCTATTATCAGGACACCCTTGATCTCCTAGAGGCGTGGGGCGCGGAGATCGTGCCGTACAGTCCACTCCGTGACGGCCTCCTACCCGAAGGGACACGGGGCGTCTATCTGGGCGGGGGCTTCCCGGAGCTGCATGCGTCGGAGCTCGCCGAAAACACACCTATGCACGAGTCCCTTCGTGCCGCAGCGCGGACCGGGACCCCTATCTACGGCGAATGTGGCGGGCTGATGTACCTGGGTCAGGCGCTCACCGACTTCGAGGGCAGTCGGCACCCGATGGTCGGGCTTGCCCCCGTCGAATCGCGGATGCAGCGCCGACGCGTCACGCTCGGGTACCGCTCCGTAACGGCGCTTCGAACGAGCCCCATTCTCGAGGCCGGCACGTGCGTGATGGGGCACGAGTTTCACTACTCGGAGCTGATCGCCCCGGTACCGGCGGGCGCGGCCGCCTACCGGATTGCGGAGCGAGGAGACGCGCTCGAGGGGTTTGCCGCGGGCAACATGTTGCTGTCATACGTGCACCTGCACTTCGCCTCCGACCCGTCGATGGCGCGGCGCTTCATCTCTGCTTGCTCGACGGAACGGTAGGGGCCCAGGCCGGGCCGCGCTGGCCAAGGGCTGCGCACGACCCCGGGCGTGCCACAGCGGATCGGGCATCGATCCGGAAGCCGCAAGCAAGCCGATCACTGAGCCACGACGTTCAAGCACAGGGCGGGGAAGTCGTAGCCGTCGCCAGCGTGGAACGGCTGCACTGCTTCGTGCAGCTGATTCCGAACGGCCGTCTGGGCGTCGGCCGGGAGGGCGCGCAGGATAGGAGAGATCGCGCCGGCTGCCTCGGTCATGAAGCGCCAGTAGGCATCTCGACTGCCGTAGCGCCAGCGCCAGGCCACTTCTTCGATCTCCAGCTCTGCAAAACCAGCCGCAGTCACCAGCTTGTGGACGCGGTTCGGATCGGCGAGAGCAAAGATGCCCGGAGCTTCTGGGTCGGGAGGCGGGAGATGTCCTTGGCTCACCAGGATGCGGATGAGAAGCGAGACCCAAGGATTCCGATCGGCGGCGGCGAAGCTCGAGAAGACGAGCCGTCCTCCAGGTCGGAGCACGCGCCGGGTCTCTGCGAAGGCGGCGGACGGATCGACCATGAGCATGTAACCCCAGCGGCAGAGGATGCCATCGACGCGGTTGGTCTCCAGATCCATGCGCTCGGCATCCAGTACCCGGAACTCCGCATTGGTAATCGTCATCTCCGCGGCTCGCTCGCGGGCAGCCGCGACCATGCCCGCAGCGAAATCGGTGCTGATCAGGCGCCCGGTTTCGCCGACCAGCTTGGCCGCGAGGAAGCCCGTCTCGCCTGACCCTGCGGCCAGCTCCAGCACGGTCTCCCCGGGTTTCGGATCGAGCTTGCGGACCATCCACTCGGAGATGGGACGAGAGCACTCCCACAGCTCGTCTCGGGAGACGTCGTGCCATCCCGCCGCCATATCGTCCCAGACGGCCTTGCTGCGCTTGCGAGCGGCTTCAAGGTCCGCCGACGATCCTTCCACAGACATAGCTCGTTCCTCCAGTTCTTCTGGGCTATCCATGCCCCGATTCCTCGGAGCGCCCGGACGCATATAGCGTACACGCTTCGGCCCGCCAATCTAGTAGATCAGGTATTTGTCACTGGTGGCGATCAGCTCTGCGGATTCCTTGAAGGTGATAAACTGGGCGCTCTTTCCGGCGAGGTCCTGCTCTGTCACCCCACGGGCGCTCGAGCAGCCCCCTCAGACATGGATCGGGATTCCGTATCCCACCACCTTCGGGAAGGTCTCCTTGAGCGGAGGCCAGCCGATCGGGACCACCGCGTTGACCACGGCATCTTTCACGAGAACGACGGCGTCGCCGGCGAGGACGATCTCGACGTCATCTCCGCGCTCCTTGTTCGCCACCGCCTGGAGGAATGGGAAGGCCGCCCTGGTCGGATCCTCGGAACCATGTGTACCCGCGAAAACGAGATGTGCCATCAGAACCTCCCTTCATTGCTGCTACTGACTGGCCGCCCGACGAGGCGCACCGGGCGCTGCCGGACCGCCACGCTATCGGATGATCACGACATCCTCGCGCTCACCGTCCCTCCGCCGGACTCGAAGCTGAACCTCCTCCCCCGGCTGGTGGGCGCGCATCCGCTCCAGCATGGCTTCATAGGATCGCACCTGTTGGTCGTCTACCGCCATGATGACGTCGCCCTCGTGCAGACCGGCTTGTTCGGCGTTGCTGCCCACCCGGGGCTGCCGCACAACGATGCCACCCATGGGCGGCTCTGGGGCTGGTACCTCCGAGTTTGTGTGGATGTGCGAACAATTGCAGATCCCAGGGCCGCACAAGGGGCACTGACATTGACAAAGGTATCCTGCCTCCTTTAGCTCCTGCACCACTATGTCGCCGATTGCCCAATGGATGGACCGGACGGCGTCGAGGTAGCTTCTGCGGTGCTGGTCGGCCAGATCCGCCATCCCGATGTTAGCCGTCCGGTGGACGGCCTCTCATGCCAGGGCAGGGTCAAGGACGGGGAATGTCAGTTCAGCAGCCCGTGCTCCATGGCGTACAGGATCGCGGCGGCACGGGTGGAGACGCCGATTTTGCTGTAGATGTGCTCCAGGTGATGGCGCACGGTGCTCTCGCTCACGAAGAGCGCGTCGGCGACCTCTCGTCTGCTGAGCGCTCGGCCGACTAAGCGGAGCACCTCCACTTCACGATCGGTGAGCCCGGCCGGCCACTCGCTCCGGCGCGCTTTCGGAACAGGGGCCGCCCCTTCGAGCTCCTCCGCGAACGCTTGGAAGGCATCGGGGCACAGGCGGCGCCCGACTTCGTGGCGCATCACGCCGACGACCTGCTCGACGTCGAGAACGGCTCTGTTGGGCAGAGGGTATACCAGCTCGTCGAAACGGTCGGCCACGGCGATGATTCGGGCGCCCAGCGGTATCTGGGTGCCGGGAAGCCGCCGGTAGTAGCCCTGTCCATCCATCCGCTCATGGTGCGCCGCCACCAGGGGAGCAACGAACTTGAAGGCGGGGACCCTGGACAGGATACGCTCCGAGTGGTAGGGGTGGAGGTGCATCTGCTCGCGTTCGGCGTCGGTGAGCTGGTCCTCCGGCTTGCTCAGCACGAAGGAGGAGACAGTCACGATCCCGACGTCATGGAGCAGCGCGGCGTAGCGGACGGCCTCCACCTCTGGTTGGGGAGCGGCCATTCGACGGGCGATCCGGTCCGCCGTCTCCGCTACCCTGCGCGAGTGGGCGGCTGTGGAGGACAGATGGAGGTCGGCAAAGTCGGCGAGGGCAAGCGCGATATTCCACAGCTTGTCTTCCACGAAGTACCGATGCGGCGACCCCTCCGGTTCCATGGAACGCACGCGGTCCCATACCGGCTCCTGTTCCAGTCCCTCCCAGAATCGCTCGTCCTGCGAAGCTGAGAGGAAAGCGTCGACCACCGTAGGGTCAAGGGCCTCGCCCCTTCGCTCGATGACGACCTGTTTCGCCGCCTCACGCCCTCCCATCCGGTGAAAGCCCTCAACGAAGCATGTCACCCCAACGATCCGGGAGATGAGGGGAATCGCCTCACCCTTGGTCCCGTACAGCAGGCCGTTCCCGTCCCACTGCTCGAACGTGTGCATCAGGGCGTCCTGCACCGGCTGCGGCATGTCCAGCCGCTGGGCGATGCGCGAAGCCACGTGGCAGGCGTTCTCGAACCCCTCACGGAGAAACTCGGGGCTGCGCCGGACATGCTCCATCACCATTCCGGCGCGGGTGGCTAGAGGCGCACCGACACCGACGTACTTCATGAGCCAGGAGAGCAGCTTGAGGGGGTTGCTGGGGTTCTTCCACGGGTGCTTCGGGTTGAGAGCCACGTATGCGCGCCTGGCGGCAATCTCGTCGGTCAGCCAGAACGCTGCCAACTTGCTGGTCCAGGCCGTGCAGCCGCTATCTTTCAAGAGCTCAGCGTAGTACAGGTTGGTCTGTTCGCCCGATGACAGCGCCAGCTCACGTCCGATATGCATGCCAATGTGGCAGCACCTCGCGCCATGCTCCGGTGGAGCCCCCCTGCCCAGGCTGCTGGCAAAGGAGAACGCGCCGAGCAGGTCGGCCATACGGATAGCCTTTTGTTCGGGAGCAGGCGGCATGACACTACTCCGTTAGTCGCCTAACGGCGGTCCAGGAGGACGGCCTGTAGGCCCGCCCTTCAGGGCGGCCCCCCTCACATTCGTGCGGCCTCCACATGGCCACGATCGTGAAAAGTGATCCACTAGATCACCCCTTCCGACCGCAGCGCTTGGAACTCGGCGTCGGACAGACCGAGGAGTCCTCGGTAGACTTCGTCGTTGTGCGCGCCCAGGGGAGGGCCGATCCACCGCGTCGACGGCGGGGTCGCGCTGAATTTCGGCACGATCCCCGGGATCTTGAGCCGGCCGATGCCGGGGGCTTCGACCTCCTCGATCATACCTCGAGCGGCGTACTGCGGGTCCCGGACGATGTCCGCGATACTGTAGATGGGACCGGCCGGGACCCCTGCCTCGTCCAGCAGACGAATGCACTCTTCCAGGCTGTGCTGCGACGTCCAGCCAGCGATGACCTCGTCGAGGAAGTCTGCGCCCCGCGAACGGCCGGCGTTGTCGGCGAAGCGAGAGTCCGCGGCGATGTCCGGCCGGCCGATTGCCTCCATGAGGTGCTTGAAGATCGAGTCGCTGTTAGCGCCGATGATGACGTACTTGCCTTCGTTGGTCGGATACGTGTTGGAGGGCGTGATGCCCGGGAGCGCGGCGCCCGTCCGCTCGCGGACCACCCCGGCGAAGTCGTACTCCGACAGCATGCTCTCCATGAGACCGAAAACTCCCTCGTGGAGTGCCACATCGACCACCTGCCCTTCGCCGGTACCTACGACGTCTCGGTTGTAGATCGCTGTGAGCGCGCCGACCACACCAAAGAGACCGGCAATGGAGTCGCCGAGGCTGACCCCGACCCGCACCGGCGGCCGGTCGGGATATCCCGTGATGTATCGCATGCCGCCGATGGACTCCGCGATGGCCGCAAAGCCAGGCTTCTCCCGGAGGGGCCCGGTCTGACCGTAGCCGGACATGCGGACCATGATCAGTCGCCGGTTCAGCCGGTGCAGGTCATCCCATCCCAGCCCCCACCGTTCCAACGTGCCGGGACGGAAGTTCTCGACGAGCACGTCGGCGCGGGCCGCGAGCCGCCTCGCGAGCTCCTGGCCTTTTGGATTGCGCAGATCGAGCGTGATGCTGCGTTTGTTGCGCGCTTGCGCGTACCACCAGAGGGAGGTCCCCTGGTGAACAAGGCGCCAGCCTCGGAGCGGATCGCCTCCGTCTGGCGACTCGACCTTGATGACCTCCGCTCCGTACTCGGCAAGGAGCCGAGCCGCGTAGGGGCCGGCAATCAGCGTCCCCAGCTCGAGGACCTGCAGTCCCCGGAGTGGCCCAGTTGCAGGCGGCTCGCCTGAGTCGTGCACGTTCGTTCCAGTGCGCATGTGTCTTCTGGAGCACGTCCGCGGATCGACTCGGGGCGCGGGTTCACCAACCTGCTCCGAGTTCGCGCCGGCGCACAAGTTTGCGGGAGATCTCGCACGTCGCGCAAGACAACCGTCGCTCGTCGGCGGATCGAACTATGGACTGCGCGGGGCGCTCCTTGTATCATGGGCTCGACACAACCGGCATGTCGCCGGCACGCGCGACCGCTTGGCCACATGCTCAACGCAACGCGCTATCGTCTATAGCCCGTGCAGGCGGGAGGAGGAAAGATGGACTCGGTACTGTACATCGGCACGGACCACGGCGTCGTCACCCTGCAAAGCCCGGACGGGCGGTCGTGGCGGGAAGAGCACCGCGGCCTCCAGGGTTGGGAGGTCCCGAAGGTTGCCGTCGATCCGGAGGCTCCGAACTGCGTGTGGGCTGGCACGCGAGGAGACGGCGTCTGGCTGAGCGAGGATGCCGGCGAAAGCTGGAGGAAGCCCTCGTACGGGAAGCGCGGCCCCGGAAAAGTCCGTGCGGTGACGGTCGATTCTGGAAACGATCGGATCTATGCCGGCTGCGAGCCCATCGACGTGTTCGTCAGCGAGGACCGGGGAAGAAACTGGACACGTTTGGACGGCGTCTGGGACGTGCCGTTTGTCGCCACAGTGACGTACCCCGTTGCGACGGTCGAGCCGCACGTTCGCGACATCGCCGTCGACCCGAACGACCCGGACACGATCTACGCCGCACTCCAGGTCGGATACATCGTTCGGAGCACGGACGGCGGCGAGACCTGGAAGCTACTGGACGGCGCGTTCGATTGCGACGTCCACACGATCGCCATTGATCCGACCAACCGCGATCACGTGGTGCTGGCCACGGGCGGCCACGACGCTCGGCAGGGACGCGCCCCAGGAAAGGCGCTCTACGCCAGTGATGACCGCGGCGCGACCTGGAGGCCGGCCGCTATGAACTTCATGCAGGAGTACTCGGTTCCGCTGGTCATGCATCCACGGGACCCGCGGATCCTCTACTCCGCCCTTGCGCACGGCCAGCCGAGCCAATGGCGTCGACCTACAGGTGCCGAGTCCACGATCATTCGGTCAACGGATGGCGGACAGCAGTGGCAGCAGCTCGACAGCGGCCTGGGCGAGGCGACGAAGGACTTCCCCGAGGTACTGATCCTCGACCGGGAGCAGCCGGACCGAGTGTATGCCGCCTACCGTCAGGGACAGATCTACGCGAGCGAAGACGGCGGCGAGTCGTGGGCGCCGCTCGAGCTGCGCGTGTCCGGCATCGCAGACGCCAAGCTCGCGCACGTCTAGAACCCCGGCCGCAAAGCCCCGTCATCCTGAGAGTTTGTGAATCTATTGAATCTGACTTATCATAGCTTGTCGTTAGTATCAACTCGGCTGCGTGAGAATTGTCACAAAATCGATTTGTTCACAGACTCTGAGGAGCGCAGCGACGAAGGATCTCTCGTGACCGCCAACTTACGCTCAAGGGGAGATCCTTCGCTTCGCTCAGGATGACAGAAGGCGTTTTCGGCCGCACATCTAGGAGCGCGCGCGAGACCGACGCCGCGCCGCCTCTAGCGTCGCGAGTAGCGCAAAGGCGGGCAGGGCGAGCTGTCTGCGCCACCGCCAGGGTTCAGTGAGTAGACGATAGGCCCACTCGAGCTCGAGCTGGCGGAGCCACGACGGTGCCCGCGGGCTGCGACCGGCGAAGAAGTTGAACGCTCCGCCCACGCCCATCTGTACGGGCACGTTCAGCGCTGCCTGGTTTCGGGCTATCCAGCGCTCCTGGCGCGGAGCTCCGTACGCCACCAGGAGGACGTGCACGGGACCCGCCCCTCGGATCGCCTCGCGCAGGGCGAAGTCCTCGGCCGGGTCCGGTGCGCCCGGCATGGCACCTGCGATCTGGAGTCCCGGGTATCGCGCAGAGAGCCGAGTCCCCGTCTCCACCGCAACGCCTGGCTCGCCACCCAGGAGATACCAGCGCTGCGCATCCCTCGCGGCGCGCTCCGCGAGTCGCAGAACGAGATCTGTCCCGCGGACGTGGGCGCGAAGCGGTGTCCCGGCAAGCCGCGCCGCCATCTGGAGCCCGACGCCGTCGGGCACGGCCAGATCGGCCTCGTTGAGCACCGCGCGATAGCCCGGGTCACGCAACGCCTGCATGATGATCTCCGGGTTCGGGGTGACCACGCGGTGCGGTTGGCCGCTGCGGACGAACGCGGAGAGCACATCCAATGCCTGGTCCGCCGTGACGTCGTGCACCCGGACGCCAAGGATCTCGACCCGAGGAAGCGGAATCGCGGAGACCATCAGGCTCATCATACCCGGGCGCGCGACGCTCCACCAGCGGCGCCGCTCTTGTCTTGTCATGAAGAGGCTGTGGCGGAGAGTCAAGATACTGTAGCGGCCTGCACGTTCTCGCCGATATAGTCACGCGGAGGAGTCATGGTAACGCTCGTCACCGGGCTCGGGTACATCGGCGCTGCGCTCGCCAGGCGACTCCTGGAATCGGGTGAAGCGGTCGTGGG
>WHTR01000111.1 GCA_009377635.1 Chloroflexota bacterium | reverse complement strand
TGCGTTGCCCTTACACTACCCTTGACGCAAGTAATTCCTTAACGACCCCTTAGGGAGTAACCACACCGCTGAGTACCTTTGGACAGCAGCAGGCGGCGCTGGTGGCGAAGACACTTTGTAGCTGCCCCGAGCCCCCGGTTATCTTCACGAGCCCCTGACCGAGAGCGGCCCAGAGTGCAGCCGCGATCTGCTGTCAGCGATCAGCCTCGGTTATTGACGTATCTGCGTCGAGAATGCGATCAACCTCCGCCAGCAGGACTGACAGACGCGGAGGCTCAGGCCAGCTCCGTAGTAACTCCGTCGCTGCTGCCGGTCGGGCACTCGCTCCTTCAATGCAGCGAACCGCCTCGGGAGGTAGCGGCTGAACGGATGGGTCGGTATGCCATTGCGCGGGTAGGTCCTGCCCGTGCTGTCACGATGCCACACTGAGTATCCCCACGCGATCGCAGCGTCGGGCTCGATTCTCCCGATGGCCCTAAATAGGCGTGTTCGGCGAGGTCGCTGCCACACTCGCTCCAGGAATCGGTCGTGCGCGAACCCCGTGACGACTAGCTGTTGGTCGCACCTTAAGCCTAGGATCGACTTCGCACTGTGGCCCATTCCCTCAACGGCACTCGCCCGTCGATCCACGCCGGACTCTGGAACTTCTCCCAGCCGGAGCTCAGCCAGCTCCAGCCCAGCCAGACACGGAGCACGAACCACAACCAGGCCATCCGCACGTCGCCGAACAGGAACCGTGCGACGGGCGGATCGGTGACCGTCGTCGGTCGCGGCCGCAGGACCACATCAGTAAGAGTCTTCATGGCAATTGGCTCCTCTGTGCGACTCTGTCTGTAGTCTATGCGGTGTTGCGGCAGAGCACCACGGTCGGAGGGGTAGCTGTGCGCGGCACAACGGGTTGCCTTGGCGCCACCCCCGGGGGTGGCGGACACATGCTGAAGCGAGCCGGATGCTGGGGCGCCCGCGCACCAGAGCCCTGCCGGAGCGTCGCACCCTGCGTCCACTTGACCGCGAACGTGCTTCCCGGTTCACGTAGCCAGCAGAAGGCGGACGAGCTCCTCGGCACCCGCCCCGCCGGTGGCGTCGACGTACAGCTCATCGGCGGGGATCTCGGCGGGTTCCACGTAGGCGCCAGCCATTTCCTGGTACACCTCCCAGGTCGCGTCCGAGACGCGCTCGGGATCTGCCTCCCGCTGGCGGATGCGGTTCCGCGCGGTCGCTTCATCGCAGGTGGTGCGCACAAGGATGAAGCGGACGCCCTCACGCTGGGCCAGACGACGGGCCAGCTGGCGCTGGTGCGGGTCCCCGAAGGTCCCATCCAGCACGACCGACGCACCGCGACGCAGCCAGGTCGCTGCGTGCCGGCGCAGCGCAGCATAGGTGGCGCGCGTCTGCTCCGGCCCGTAGAGGCCAGCGCGAAAGGCGGCACCAGCTCGGTCGCTCGGGTGCAGGCCGACGGCCCGCTTGCGGGTGATGTCGGTCGAGAGGTAGACGAGTCCGAGCCGTCGAGCCAGGGCCCGAGCGAGCGTTGATTTGCCGCTTCCGGGCAGTCCGGAGGTCGCGATGACCAGCGGAGGATGAACGCCGTTCGCATACGCTGTGGCGAGATCGAAGTAGGCACGCGCCTCGTCGCACAGAGCGCGTCGCTCGTCGGCTGAGAGGCCGCCCTCCGCGAGACGCAAGCTCAGCACTTTGCCCCGAACGAACGCCCGATAGCACGTGTAGAAGTCGAGGAGGCGGGGCAGATCGCGATCGCCAGAGCGATGGACGTATTCCGTTACAAACGTCCAGCCAAGATCTGCCCGACCTGCGTGGTCGAGGTCCATGGCGAGGAAGGCGATCTCCGCAGCCACATCAGCGCAACGGTAGCGCGCCGAGAACTCGATGCAGTCGAAGATGACCAGCTCATCCCCGACCAGACAGATGCTGCGCGCGTGGAGATCGCCGTGCCCGTCGCGTACCCGGCCCTCGGCCACTCGGCGATCGAACAGCTCGATCCTCGCCCGCAGGGTGCCGGTCACGATCCGCTCAATCCGCGCCAGCTCCCCAGCCGGGATGGTCCGATCGACGTAGGGCGCGATCTGCGCGATGTTCTCGCGCCAGTTCGCTTCGATGGTGGCTCGCGCGCCGTGCTCATCGACCCCCGGGCCAGTCGCGGCGCGGGCGTGGAAGCGCGCCATGGTCCGAGCGATGCGGCGGATGAGCGCTGGCGTCGCTTCGTTGCGATCGAGGAGGGACGAGAGCATGCCATCGGCCGGCAGCCGCCGCATCCAGACCGCTCGCTCGAGGACCCGTCCTGGTCCGCCGACGAAGATCGCGCCGTCGCGTTCGACCACGTCGACGACGCCGAGGTATGTAGCGGGCGCCAGGCGCCGATTGAGGCGGACCTCCGCCTCGGAATCCGCCGCGCGGCGCTCGGGCGTGGAGAAGTCGAAGAAGCCGAGATTGACCGGCTTCTTGAGCTTGTAGGCGTACGGACCCGCGAGGACCACCCACGCCCCGTGCGTCTCGTGCAGGACAATATCGTCGGACGGATGCGAGTAGGCCTCAGCCAGCAGCAGCCCACGGATAACAGGCGGCTTCGTCTCAACGCCGCTCATGGCGTCCTCCGCCGTTGCGCAGCGGCCGGGATTGCGCAGCTCCCCACCAGCGACAGCCCACGTCCGGCGCTCCAACCCGGCGCTCGCGCACGCTGATCAAATGATTCCGCAGCGCCCCCGCCACCAACCACGACCGGGCGGGTGGTCTCCGCGCGATCCCGGCGCGCGAGATCCTCGTTGCAGCGCCGACCTATTGGGATGGGCAGCCGGCCGCTTTGTCTGGCACCTTCGCATCATTCCGCGCCTGTCGATCTCCGGCGGATTCGGAGTCGGCCTATTCATATGGGCGCGTGTCGTTGCGGGGGACCGGCATCCAACTAGTGGGTCAGTTCGCACGAACCTGGCCATTCGTGGGAGCGATCACCCCCACCACTTCACGCCGGCACAAGGTGAGTAGTTACCCTCAGTGTAAGCATTCCAGTGCCCAAACGAAGCCTGCTGGCGACGTCATGATCGGTGGGCCCGAGCGGACGGAGGACGAGTTCACAGCGCTGTTGGCTGTGGGACGTTCGAGGTGGCCAGCACGCCTGCCAACTCGTGCGCGCTCGGCCCGATCAGATCTGGTCGCCGTTGCCGCTTGACAGCGCGGTCGTGCCATCATTAAATGGAGCGATGCAGCGGGAGGATCATCGTATCATTGGGACGGAGGGTCTCATGCGCGTTCGGCAAGGAGCCGTCCTGCTCATCCTCGGGGCTATCCTCGTCAACGCCTGCGGGCCCGGCGCCGCGGCCCCGGCGACGCGCCAAGCGAGCGGCGAACCCCCCATCGCAGCAACGACCTCTGGCCGGACCATGGTCATCTCAACTCGAGTCGAGGTAACAAGCCTCTCGCCCGCCCCGTTCTGGCAGCGGCGATTCACCTTCCTTTCCACGCCGCGGCTCTTTAACGCGGATCTCACGCTGCTCGATCAGCGTGGTGATCCCCACCCGTACTTGGCGGAGGCACTGCCGCAGCTCAACACGGATACCTGGCGCGTGTTCCCCGACGGGCAGATGGAGACAACCTATCGGCTCAAGCCGAACCTCACCTGGCACGATGGCACTCCGCTCACCGCCGAAGACTTCGTCTTCGCGTGGCGGCTGCTGACGAGCCCCGAGCTGGGGACGCCGACCTCGCAACCGCACGGGCTCATGGAGCAGGTGATTGCGCCCGACTCTCGTACGATGGTTATCCGCTGGCGCCAGCCCTATCCCGACGCGGGCACACTGACAGTTGGGTTCTTCGAACCGATGCCGCGCCATATCTTGGAGCAGTCGTTTCACCAAGACACGCCAGATGCCTTTCTGAGTCTTCCATTTTGGACGCGGGACTATGTGGCCTTGGGGCCGTATCGCGTCGACCGATGGGAGCCCGGCACCTCCATTGAGGGCACGGCGTTCGATGGGCACGCCCTGGGCCGGCCGAAGATCGATCGGATCCGGTTGCTTTTCCTCGGCGATCCGAATACGGTGCTGGCGAATCTGCTCGCAGGGACCGTGCACGTCGCAATCGAAAGCTCCATTCGCTACCAGCAAGCCGACATCCTCCAGCGTGAGTGGGCCCCGCGCAATGGGGGAACCGCCCTGCTCTGGCCCTCACTCTGGCGATCGATCCAAGTGCAGGTGCGCCCCGAGTACGCCAACCCGCCGGTCTTGACGGACGTCCGGGTTCGGACCGCGGTGGCGCACGCCCTCGACCGCGACGCCATGCAGGAGGCCGTCGTGGGCGGGCACGGCGCAGTAACGGACACGATCATCTCGCCCCTCGCAAGCTACTACCCCGAGGTCGAGCGTGCGGTGACGAAGCACCCGTATGACTCCACGCGCGCGGAGCAGCTCATGCGCGAAGTCGGCTACCTCAGGGGCGGCGACGGCATCTTCGTGCGCGGAGGCGAGCGCTTTGTCGCCGACCTTCAGGTGTTGACCGGTGCCCAGCAGGAAGTCGAGCTTCCCCTGCTCGGAAGCCAATTGCGCCAGGCGGGGTTCGACGTGCAGGAAAGCGTGATACCGGCAGTGCAAGCACAGAACGCAGAGCTGCAAGCAACGCTCCCAGCGTTCTTCGCCGGCGGCGGCGCCTCAGGCGAGCGCGCACTGCCAAACTTCCATAGGAATGCTATTCCGAAAGCCGAGAACCGGTGGGCGGGCAGAAACTACAGCGGCTGGTCCAGCCCAGAGTACGATCGCCTGGCGGAGAGCTTTCTTTCGACGCTGCCTCGCCCCGAGCGGATCCAGCAGATCGTCCAGATGGCGAAGATCCTCAGCGACGAGCTCCCAGCAATCCCGTATTACTTCTCCCCGGACGGTGTGGCCTTCGTCGCGGAACTCACGGGACCTCAGGTTGTCGTCCCAGACGTGGCGACAACGTGGAACATACACGAGTGGCAGCTCCAATAGCCCGGCGCGAGCTCGGTGCGTCGATCCGGCACAGCATATCGCTCAACCCATCATGCCGATCTGGTGGTAGTGGTCGCTCGAAAACGAACGGGGCTTCGCCCCGCGGATGGCTTTCAGCTCGATAGCCCCCATTGCTCGACGTTCCAGCCTTCCGTCCAGTTCGGACCGCGGCCGGTCACGTTGCTGATTCGATTCCCAACTGCCACATGGTTGGTGGTATAGGTCAGCGGTAGCAAGACCAACTGCTCGCCGAAGTGCCGGACGATCTCCCGCAACACCTCGATCCGGGCAGGACGCGGGACGGTCACGAAGTACGTGTCGATCAGGGCGTCGTACTCGGGATTCACGTAGCGGGTGCGATTCTGGCCCAGCCAGCGCGTTTCCGCCAGCGGCGTCTGCTTGCTGTGGAAGTTGGCGAAGCTCTCCGACGGGAGCCCGAACCCGAGCACCTCGAAACCGGGGCGCGTGTGGCGATATTCGCGATCGGCAACCTGCTGCTGCCCGTAGACAACCTCGTCCACATTGACGCCGGCCTGACGCCAGAAGTCCGCGACGATCGCCTCCGCCTTCACCTGTGTATCGAGCTGGTTGTTCGTGCGGGACTCGATTGTGAGGCGCTGGCCTGCGGCGTCCCGCAGCATGCCATCGGCGCCTCGGGTATAGCCGAGATCCTGCAGGAGCTCGGCCGCGCGCTGCGGCTCGTAGGGGTAACGCGGTATGGCGGATTCGACATCCTTGAAATCGCTCTCGTTCGGCGCAAGCGGCGCATCGGAGATCGTCGTCTTGCCGTACAGCAGGTCGTCCACGATGACCCGGCGGTCGATGGCGTGCTGGAGCGCACGCCGGAGCCGCACGTCCAGGAGGAGCGCCGGCGTGGGGTTCAGGAACTGCGGCATGGCCGTGAGCCATCCGCCCGGGTTAAAGAGAACGGCTCCGTCGCTCCAGGCACCCTGGATCTGGAGCGCCTGGTCGATCGAGATGCGAGCGCCGAACGTCATCTCCGCGGTACCCGCGAGAAGCGTGGTGATCAGCACATTGGCGTCGGGCGTGAACTTCACTTCAATAATGTCGATCGCGGGGCGTCCGAGGACGAACTGGTCGTTCGCATCGAGGATCACGTGGCTGCCACGGACGAGCTCCCGGAGCTTATAGGGACCGGTGCCGACAAACTCGTGGCCCCAGTAGGGATGGTCCCGCAGCGCTGTTTTGTTCTCGTTATAGGTCACCTCCAGGAGGTGCCTGGGCAGAGGCAGCCCTCGCGCGCGCGTGAAGAGCGTGTCTGCGCCGACGAAGGGTCCCTTCCACGTCACGACGACGGTCGCAGCATCTGGCGCGTCAGCCCGCTCGATCTTCGGGTAGATGACGTTGGCGAAGTCCGGAAGCTCCGGGTCGTTTCCGGTCAGTGCCGTAAAGACGAGGTCGTCGGTGGTGAACGATGTTCCGTCATGCCAGACTGCGCCCGGTCGGATCTTCCACGTCGTCTCCATCCGACCATCGGGCAACAGTTTCCAGAGCCCATTCTCCAGGCTGGGCACTTCCTCGGCGAGCTGGGGGCGCAGGGTTCCCGCCTAGTCGAAATTCGCCATGCCCGCATTCAACATCTCCTCGAGGACGTCCAGGCCAGGTACGGAGCCAATGGAGGGATTGAAGCGTCCTGCGAAATGGGGCGGGTCGCCCATGATCACGGCGGTGACTCGCTTCGGCGCTCCGGTGGCATGGACAGGCCCCTCGCTGGGAGCCTGTGTCTGGGGCGGGGCTTGACACCCCACAAGGAGCAGGATCGCAACAAGTGCTGGGATGCCGAGCGGGGAGCTCATGGGGCGCATCATTCTCCCCTTGCTCCGAGCGGTGCTGCCTTTGCCAACATGGCCCGATGGTAGCAAGTAATGGTCCAACGATCAACACGCTCGGGATGCCGCGGAGCTTTCGGGGAGCGAACACGACGCGATCGACTGCGCAGCGATCAATCAGCGCCATGCTGGACCATGAAAACGACAGCCGCGGCCAGCCCTTCGCGTCTGGCCGCCATCAGCTCCCGAAGGCGGCGGACGCCCCTAGCCGCCGATCTCGCAGTCGGCCTGAATCGTCAGCAGGCGCTCAAGGAGCTCCCGGTACGCCTCGGGCATCTTGGGGAAGTCCTGAGCGGTGATGCGGTCGGTGAATCTGGCTTGGGTCATTGATCTCTCACCTCAGTGCGTAGGTACCGCTATGTTGGACTGGGCCTCTTGCAGCTCGAACTCCGCGCGGGTATGCTGGGCATGTGCTTGCTATCACGTATCACGTATTAGGATGACACCCGAGGTGCGAACCACAGCCCCGCGGGTGGTTTCGAGCAGACGAAAAACGGCGGGACTGGGCCCGCCCGCTCGGGGAGCCTACCAACCGAGCAGATACCCGTTCGGGTAGGTAGACGCCCCTGGGGCGCAGCACGCGCAGCGGAGGGTGGAACGGAGCCGAAGGTGTGTTAGAGGGAGTTGATCTCCAGGTTCTTTTCCGGTACCGGCTCCTCATCGAAGCGGGCTATCTCGATGATGACCTTTGTGCTGAAGGCGAGCGATCCGCGCCCCGCGAAGCGGACCCGATCGCGATCGATACGGAGCAGTGCATCGACTGTTACGCGTGCAGGAGTGCCTGTCCATTCTCAGCCATCCGCGTGTGGGACGGCCTGGCTCACGTGTGCAACCCCGCGGCCTGTCTCTCCTGCGTTGCAACCCCGTGTGTGCCCTCGTGCCCGACCGGCGCCATTCACTCCCCCTGAGCCCGCCTCGCCTTTCATCGGGTAGGCGACAGGCATCATGGTGATCTCCGCGCATAGCTCGGGTATCTTCGTCAACGTGAGTGAGGATGTCGTAGCGTTCGCGCAGGGCTCGGCGCTCCGTCAGACGCGCAAGGGCGAGCTAAGGTTCCATTGTCGCTCTGTCAGCGTTCGATGACCCGGTCGGCGTGGGCCCAAAGATCCTGAATTGCCGTCGGGCACGCGAACCGGGCGTTGTTCTGCGCGAGATCCTCTTCCGAGACCCGCCGGGTCCGGCCGCACGCCTCTCAGACGAACACGGGGATGCCATTGGCCACCACGCGGCGGAGCAGGTCCGCCAGTGGTGGCCATTCCTTGGCGTGGACCCGTTCGGCAACGAAATCCTTCACGAGCAGGGTCGCGTTGCCGCGCAAGACAACCTGCGCCTGGTCTCCCGCGCCTGCCGCGGCGAGAGCCGCAGCGAACGGCATGGAGCTCGGACGGGCTCCTTGGGCCCACACGTTGCGACACACAGGACCGTGCCCATGGCCGCCTCAGTCGCGGCTCGCGATGGCGTCGCGGGCTGCAGCGACTCAGTCATGACGCGTCCACTCCCGCGGCCCCCCCTCGATGAGACCGGACGATATCGCTTTCAGGAGCGGGGACCGCGGCCTCTCCGGCCAAGGAGACACGGCGCGGGGCCCGTGCGAACATACGTTCACTCGGCGAGCGCGGCATAGTGGAGCCAGATGCCGCTGGGTTTGCGCGGCGTGGGCGCGAGTTCCGGCTTCAAGTGCTCTTGTTCGCCCAGCATTCGCATGTTCTGGATGAATGCCGCGCGCTGCTCTGGGCTAATGACTGAATGGTCTTTGCCCGCGGCGCAGAAGGCCAAGTAGTTCATCCGCGCCTGCTCCTCCAGAAGGAGCATGTTCGTGACCGAGTCCTCCATGTCCGCCCCTACAGTGGCTGCCCCGTGGCCCTGGAGTAGGATGGCCTCACGGTTACCAAGGAGCTTTGCCACTTCGGAGCCGTCTTCCTCGCGGATGATCAAGCGTGGGCTCGGGAACATCGGGAGCGGTTGGGCGAAGAGCTGCATCCCTTCGATGCACATCGGGCCGAGCTGCTCCTGAAGGACGCTCATGAGCACCGTGTACCGCGGATGCACGTGCACCACGGAGTTGACCTCCGGCCGCTCGCGCAAAATGCACGAATGCATCTTGACTTCGTTGGGCAGGTTCAGATCCTTGGGCCCGCCAATTTTGAACCCATTCATGTCAACGACAACCATGTGGTCCTTGTAGGTCATGGAGAGGGCCGGACCCAGCGCCTTGATGACAAATCGGTCTGGCTGCCCGGGCACCCGGTAGCTCACGTGGCCACGCTCGATGGTGGACGAATCGGCGAGCCCCATCTGGAATAGCACCCTGTTGGCCAACGCGACCTCGTGCATGACGTCATCGATCTCGGACACCGCTCCCCCTCCTCGATGTTCTGAAGCAGCAGATTGTGGCGCGGCAGCAGGGGGATGTTCTCCTGCGGACCCAGCCAGGCCCAGACAAGGCCACCCAGCTCCTGCACCGCATAGCTCTTCACCTTGAGCGGCAGGCAAGCCGGCTCGAACGGCATATCCACGACCTTGCCCTTGGTGTTGTAGGTCCAGCCGTGGTACGCGCACC
>WHTR01000110.1 GCA_009377635.1 Chloroflexota bacterium | reverse complement strand
CTGCCGATTTCTCCCTTGAGGTTTCGATACTCACATAGCTCAGGTCGGTCCGCTCATCGGCTCCTGCCCGGTGCTGTACTCGGTCTCGCCACACTGGCCTTCTACCCACACATCGTCCTTCCATCGCGCATGCTGGCCGATCAGGACGCCTGGACCTACTTCTATCCGCTTCGCGCGTACGCGGCTGAGGCGATCCGGTCGGGCCGCTTTCCGCTCTGGAATCCGGACACCTTCCTCGGCGCGCCCTTCTTCGCGAACCCGCAGACGGCGCTCCTGTACCCACCGACCGCCCTGTTCTACGTCCTGCCGGTCGCCTACGCGTACTCCCTCTCGGTCCTGCTTCACGTCTGCATGGCCGCGATCTTCTCGTACGCGTTCTTCCGTCGGTCGCTGGAGCTCAATCGGTGGGGCGCCATCGTCGGGGCCTGCGCATTCGCCTTCGGCGGCTTCGCCTCGAGCCATCTGGGGCACATCAACCAGCTGGCCGCCACGGCCTGGCTTCCCGCGATCCTGCTCGCTGCCGATCTCAGTCTCCGGCGACGGAGCGTTCGCTGGGCGGTAGCGGGCGGAGTGCTGTTGGCGCTGCAGCTGCTAGCAGGCCATGCGCAGCATACCTACATGACCCTCTGGGTCGTTGCTATCCTGCTCGCCTGGCGTCTTGTGACGGGCCCCGGCGTCGCGCCCGAGGCAGAATCGATTCAGCGCCTCCGGACCAATGAGGCGCCGGTGGACGGATCGTCCGGCACCGGTGCGCAGTCGCGACCAGACGTTCTCGCGAGGAGATCCTTCGCTCCGCGCACCATCAGAACTGTGGCTGGCACCCTCGCCTGGTCGATTGCTGCGGGGTTCCTCATCGGGGGCGTGGGCTTCGGCCTGGCGTCTGCCCAGCTCCTTCCGACGCTTGAGCTCTCGAGTCAATCCATTAGGGGCGAAGGTCTGTCCTACGCTGAAGCGACATCCTTCTCGCTCGATCCGACGCTGCTCGCACGAAGCGTGCTCCCGGAGTACTGGGACACCGTGCCCGGGGAGCACGTCGCCTATCTCGGCGGCGTCGCCCTCGGCTTTGCGGTCATCGCCCTCCTCGCTGCGCCGATCAGGACGGTTGTCCTGGGCGCGGCTATCGCGGGGATCGGCCTGTTCCTGGCGCTTGGAGCGGCGAACCCGATCTACGCGCACGTGTTCGACGTTGTGCCGGGTCTCGATCTCTTCCGCGTGCCTGCCCGTTGGCTCCTGCTGTACAGCTTCGGCGCGGCAATACTCGCCGCCACAGGAGTTGACTGGACCCTTCGGGCCGACCGTCTGCCTCCTCGCGGGTGGCGTGCGCCAGTTGTCCTCATCGCACTAGCTGGCGCCGTCGCACTCGCGCTCCCGTTTCAAACCGCCGTTCCGCGCACGATCATCGCTCTGTGGGCCGCCGCGCTGGCCACTGCTGGGGTGCTCGCTCTCGTCTCTCGACGGCTGCCGGCCGCAGTTGTGGGCGTGGCAATCCTCGCCGCTACCCTGCTGGATCTCCGGTTTGCTGGCACGGGGGTACCGCAGACCCTTGCCATCCCCAGCGATGCTGTAGAGGACCGCGAGGTTCCGACCTTTCTCCAGGCGAATCACTCCGATGGGCGCATTCTGAGCGTCGCCCGGACCGAATACGAGCTCGCGGACCACGCCGCGGTTGTCGCGCGCTACTCGGGGCTGGATGACGACACGCTGCTCGAGCTGCAGACTGCCATCAAGCTCGACGAGGTCATGTCGCCGAACGTGCCGCTCCGATACGGACTCGCCACCGTCGATGGCTACGACGGGGGCGTGCTCCCGTTGCGGCACTTCCTCGAGGTGGCTTCGCTTCTGGTCCCTCCGTCAGAGCTTCGCTCTGACGGGCTCCTCCGAACGCGCCTGATCGCCGTTCCGGAGGAGCGGTACCTTCGCCTGTTCAATATCGATGCGGTCATCGCCAATCGGGTGAGCGACGTCGAGCTCAACGGTGTGCGCTACGATACTGCGACGGCGCGAACGCTCGAACCGGGTGACGAGCTCCAGGTTCTGCTGCCCGGGCCCGTCCGTGCCACGGCGATCGCGCTGCTGGGAAGCGCAGCATGCGAACCGAGCGCGGGCGCGTGTCCAGACGGTGCCGACGTGGGCCGGATGGTCCTGGAGCGCGTGGACGGCACGCGGGACGAGGTGCCGCTACGTGTGGGAGAGGCGGTTTTCACAGAGGATCGCCCCGGTCCCCTGAGCGCTGAGCAGCCCACGGCCGGGCCGAGCCGGGAGGGACGGATGGACACGGCTGCGCGCATTCCGATCCCGGAGGGGGCGCCGGTCACGTCCATCGGCTGGCGATCGACCGGTTCGACGCCGTGGACGATCCGCGCCGCTACGCTGGAGGCGGAGAACGGCGCGCAGCATCAGCTCATGCTTGTGCCGGGGCTCAACCGTATCCTGTTCTCCGTCTTGAAGCTGTACGAGCGGGACCAGCCTGATCGCATCACTCCACTCGTACACGAGGCGGCCGTGCGAGATGACGAGGATGCCCTCGAATTCCTCAGGACCAGCGCGGCGGAGGAGCTGGAAACGACCGTCGTCCTTTCCCCGGACACTGCGGATGGAGCGCTTCCGCGCGCCTCGGGCGGTGCCGCGCATTTCGAGCGGGTCGAAAGCTCCCCCGAACGGCTGATGTATCGCCGCGTCGACGGAGACGGGAGCGGATACCTGGTCGTGGACGACGCGTGGTTCCCCGGATGGTCGGCGGAGGTCGACGGGCAAGCGGCGCCGGTCCTCCGCGGCGACGTTCATTTCAAGGCCGTGTGGGTGCCCCCCGGAGCGAATGCCGTGACGCTCACCTACGCGCCAGCGTCCGTCCGCGCAGGCGCGTTTGCATCGCTGCTCACGGGAGTGGCGGCGGCGGCGTTATTCGTGTGGGGCGACGGACTCCTTCGTCGTCTGCGCGTAGCCGCCGATCGGCTGGCACGACTCCGTGAAGTGTGAGTCACGTGTACCCGTCATACTGCATTACTCGAATGTGCCCACTGGGGCAGTGCCTGAGCGAGGGACTGGTGTGGAACACCCCCCAGACGACGTAGGCGCCCACATCAGTGACCTCGTCGCGATCCTGTTCGTCGCGGGTGAGAGCGCACGGCGCGGCGCAGTACAACGCGCCCTCGGCATCTCCAGTGCCCAGCTCGCGATCCTCATCGACGCCGCGAGGCGTACTTCGATCCCCGGGCTGCTGATTCAGGAGCACGGCGATTTGCTGCGCCTCGTCACGCATCCAGAGACAGCAGCAAGCCTTCGCCGCTTCGTGCAGGCCCCGAGCGCGATTCGCCTGTCGGCCGCAGCCGTCGAAACCCTGGCGGTCATCGCGTACACGCAGCCGACGACGCGAGCTCAGGTTCAGGAGGCCCGGGGGGTGAGCAGCGACACGTCGATCGCGACGCTGCTGCAACACGGCCTCATCGCTGAAGCGGGGCGCGCCGAAGGGCACGGCCGCCCGATCCTGCTTGCGACGACCCCAGAGTGTCTCGCCCTGCTCGGCGTCGCATCGCTGGACGAGCTGCCCACCCTCAGACCGCCCACGTCGTCAGCGGGCCGGGACGTGACGGCCGAGCTCCCGGGAGAACTGCTGCTCTGACCACGACCGGTGTCAGCACCGCGGCTTCGCGGCCATGCGTCTACACGTCGAGGTTGCGAACGCTGCGCGCGTGCGTCTGAATGAAGCGCTTGCGGGGTGGAACGGAGTCGCCCATCAGCATGTCGAAGACCTCGTCGGCCGTGACGGCGTCGTCCACTTCGACTTGCAGGACCGTCCGTGAGTCTGGGTCCATCGTGGTCTCCCAGAGCTGCTGCGGGTTCATCTCCCCGAGTCCCTTGTACCGCTGGATGTCCACGTCGCGTGCCCGCTTCCGCTCGATCTCGGCGACAAACTCGTCCTTCTCCCGATCGCTGTAGCACCAGCGCGTCTCGCGCCCGGCAGTGACGCGATAGAGGGGCGGCTGGGCAATGTACAGGTGCCCTTCGCTGACGATCGGTTCCATGTGTCGGAAGAAAAACGTCAGGAGCAGGGTCCGGATGTGTGAGCCGTCGACGTCTGCGTCAGCCATCAGGATGACGCGCCCGTATCGGAGCTTGGCAAGATCGAATCGGTCGCCAATGCTGGTCCCGAGGGCCGTGATGACCGTCCGAATCTCCTCGTTGGACAGCATTTTATCGGCGCGCGCGCGCTCGACGTTCAGGATCTTTCCTCGTATGGGAAGGATTGCCTGGAAGCGACGGTCGCGAGCCTGCTTCGCGCTTCCACCCGCCGAATCGCCCTCGACGATGTACAGCTCACACCGTTCGGGCTCGCGGTCGGAGCAGTCGGCGAGCTTGCCCGGGAGCGTCATTCCGTCGAGCGAGCTCTTTCGGATGACGAGGTCTCGAGCCTTTCGTGCGGCCTCGCGCGCCCGTGCGGCCGTCAGGCACTTCTCGATGATCCGTCGCGCTTCCTGGGGGTTCTCCTCGAGGTGGCGGGAGAGCCCGTCGTTGACGACGGACTCCACTTGCACGCGGATCTCGGCGTTGCCGAGCTTCCCCTTCGTCTGGCCCTCGAACTGGGGCTCCGAGAGCTTGACGGAGATAATGGCCGTAAGCCCCTCGCGCACGTCGTCGCCGGTCAGATTGGGGTCCGAGTCCTTCAGCATGCCCGCCTTTCGCGCCCAGTCATTGAGCGCGCGGGTCAGCGCCGACCGGAAGCCCGTGAGGTGCGTGCCGCCGTCGACCGTGTTGATGTTGTTGGCGAAGGCGAATACCGACTCGGCGAAGCCGTCGTTGTACTGAAGCGCGACCTCCACGAGTGTGGAGTTGATATGTCGCTCGATCGCGATCGGGTGTGGATGGATGGCTGTGCGGTTCTGGTTCAGGTGGCGGACGAACGACACGATGCCACCGTCGAAGTAGAAGGCGATCTCCCGGTCGTCCCGCTCATCCACGAACGTGATCTTGAGCCCCTTGGTCAGATACGCCATCTCCCGAAACCGCTGAGCCAGCGTGTCGAAGCTGTAGTTCAGCTCACCGAAGACGGTGAGGTCCGGCAGAAAGGTCACCGTGGTCCCGTGGTCGCGCGCCTCGCCGATGGGGTGCACTGGCCCGATCGGGATTCCCTGCTGATACTCTTGAATGTACGCCCGCCCCCCCTGATGGACCTCGGCCGCGAGGTGGGACGAGAGCGCGTTCACGACGGACACGCCGACGCCGTGCAGACCGCCGGAGACCTTGTACCCGCCGCCTCCAAACTTCCCGCCGGCGTGGAGCACGGTCATGACAACCTCGAGGGCAGGCTTTCCCGTGCCGGGGTGGATGTCGACGGGGATCCCCTGCCCGTTGTCAGCGACCGACACCCGCCCGTCAGCGTAAATCGTGACGTGGATCGTGTCACAACGCCCCGCGAGCGCCTCGTCGACCGAGTTATCCACTACCTCGCACACGAGGTGGTGGAGGCCGCGCTGGTCGGTGCTACCGATGTACATGCCCGGCCGACGCCGAACGGCCTCGAGTCCTTCAAGGACCTGGATGTCGGCAGCGGTGTACTCGGAGGGCGCCTCTGCTCGTGTTAGCTGATTAACCACAGATCACCTCTGCGGAATACGCTCAAATCGCTCTTTATAATACGTCATGCTGGCCGCTGCGAGTCCAGCTGATAGGTAACTGTGACCTATGATCCCTGCGATGGTTCCCGGTGTCCGCAGGTTATTCGCCAGCGCTGTCCAGAGAATCGGAAATCCCGAGCTTATGACCAGAATGAGTCCAATTAACCCCAGAGATGACCAGAAGTTATGCCGAACGACCTGGATACTCTTGCGAGCGGCCGAGAGCGGTGGGATGCGGCTCACAAACAACGCGTCTACGGTGAAGAACAAGTAAATGAATACCCAGACAAGCAAGCCCAGCAAAACCGGAGCAAGTAAGCCGACGAACGTCGGAGAAACGGTGTCCACGGTCGTAACAAGCAGGCCGAGCGGTATACCACCGACCAGAAAGGCCGCCAGAAAAAGCCCGAAGAGACCAAGCGACCACACGTAGAGGTCGCCGAGATCGGGAAGAAACGCGTACGGCCTGGCTTGCCCCTCGCGAACGACCTGGCCGAGCAGGCCGTAAAACAGAGCGCCGATCCCGACGCCGACGAGGATCGCGCCGGCCGCAACGACCGCGGCAACCCCGATCGTGTCGATGGGGATGATCGGTCCGATGCCCAGTGTGCCCGCGCGGACGCTGGGGACGCCCAGCAGGGGCACTGCCAGGAGGGAGAGCAGGCTGTAGCTGACCAGCGCACCCTGCACGGCGCCCTCCACGCCGGGCTGCAGTGCGAGCGCGGCCCCCGAGCGTGCCAGCCACGGTTCGAGAAGCGCCTCTGCTGTCACCTGGGGCCCGAGCCAGAGCACGAGATCGACCGCAATCGGGACGGCAAGAAGCCAGGCATGGCGGTTGATGAGGGTGAATCCGGCCTGAAGGGTGTCGAACAAGCCGGCCGGCCGAATGCCTGCCCGCTCCTTGGGGAGGGAGTCATTCATCGCGCCATTGTACCATGAGCGCTCCCGCGTCGGCCGTTCGACCGAAACCGCCGATCAGTAGCTTGTGAGGGGCTATTCTCATTCCTCCGTGACTCCTGCATTCCGCCGGCACGACATCTTGCGGGTCTCACTTTGGATTCCGATGAGAGATCCGTCAACGACGGTTGGGTGGTCATCATCGCCGGAGCAAAACTCGTCTACTGGTTCTCGCTGATCCAGCGGTCCGTGTCGCGCTCCCAGGGCACGAGCTCCTCGGGCTGGAACCAGAGTGCGACCTCCGACTCGCCCGTTTCTCGCGAGTCCGACGCATGGACGAGGTTCCTGCCGATCTCTAGGGCCCAGTCGCCGCGGATCGTGCCCGGCGCGGCGGCCACCGGGTCGGTGGCTCCGACCGTCGCTCGGACGACTGCAACGGCATCGCGTCCCTCGAAGACCACCGCTACAACCGGGCTCGACGTGATGGACGTGATGAGCCCGTCGTAGAACGGCTTTCCTTCATGGACGGCATAGTGCCGCTGAGCCATCGGCAGGGGCACGCTCAGGAACTTCAGAGCAATGAGCTTAAGCCCGCGCGCCTCCAGCCGAGCCAGAATGCGGCCGGCGAGACCGCGCTGAACGGCCTCGGGCTTCACCAGAATGAGCGTCCGTTCCCTCACGGGCCTGATCCTTCCTCCAGCGTCGGATCGAGTCCGCGCCTCACGAGGCCGTCGCAGTATACCCAGGGTGTCTGCTAGGCAGCAACCGCTTTTCACGGGGGGGAATTGCGGGTAGAATGTAGACGAGGCTACTCGTGGGGCTCACGGCTGGCGTGATTGCACTCTAGAGGAGAGATGTTATGGAAGCGTATTGCGTCAAGTGTCGCCAGAAGCGGATGATGAAAAACGCGCAACAGGTAACGCTGAAGAACGGACGTCCCGCGACGCGCGGCGAGTGCGAGGTCTGCGGGACGCGCATGTTCCGCATTGGGAGCGCCGGGAGCGCTGCGAGCGCGGCGAGCACGGGGTAGGACGCGGCGTCCCGAGCCACGCTGAGGCGGTCAGTGGCGTGCCGGCAGGTCTCACAACCCGCGGGAATCCGACAGTCGGCACGGCCTCTGTGGTTAGTGGCTCACATGCGAACCGGGGCTCGGTCGGCAAAGACGCCCGGGCACGTCCGCAGCGTGAGCCCCCAGAGTAGCTGTTCTCGCCTGCCATGAAACCAGTCGCGGCCCTGAAGGGCCGGCCTTCGGATCATCCCAGGGCCCGCCGTTCACGGCGGCGGGTGCCTTTTCACTGCTAGGGGCAGGCCGACAGGCCCATGAACTCCTCGGAATGACCCTTTGCGGCCGCGCCCCTCGCGGCCGGCGCCCGGAACCGGAGCGCGCGGCGGCAGATGTGCTGGTACAGCCGCACGGCAGACGGACTGTCGTTCGACGCGACGGTATGTGCTCGCTCTGCGCGCGCGGTCCACGTCTGGCGCATGCGGGCGCCGGACTGCCAGACAAATCCCCCCGGTCGATCTGACCCCGTAGGCTAAACGCTTTGCAGTCTCCTGCCAGTTTCCGTTCCTGCACGTCGCGAGCTGTAACCTCGCTGCAAACTCTGCCCAATCAGATCTGATTGGGCAGCCGCCTCCTTGCCCGCTCGAATGCTGCTGGCTATACTCCGTGAGCTTTTTGCGAGAACGGGGACATCGATGCCCGAACGACGCAGCACGAACGTTCCGAGGGGATGAGATTGGCTGAGGATTCCGTCTCGATCGCGGCGCGCCGCCTCCGCCGCGTGCGCCGTCTGGCTCAGCGTGCGAAGGAGGGGCAGCTCGCCTCTCTCTGGAATGTCGGCTTTCCGGTATCGGCTCCGGCGGTGCTCGCTGGCTTCCTGGCGGTGGCATTGGTTGTCGCTCTGTGGCGCAGCAGTATTCCTGCGGCGGTGGAGGAGCCGACAGCGGTCGAGGCGGTCACCTACACCGCGGAGGATCTGCGTCCACGTCTGGCGCCGCCCGAGGCGCCAACGTTCCCGGAGCCCGCCCGGCACGTGGTCGAGGAGGGTGACACGCTCCTCGCAATTGGGTACGAGCTCGATTCCACGTCGGAGCTGGTCACTGTCGCCAACAATCTGGGCGAGGAACCACTTCTGAGCATCGGCCAGGAGCTGGTTGTCCCACCGGCGGCGAGTGTGCTCGAGTCGGTGGATCCCGGCTCCGCGCTTGGCGAGATCGCGGAGTCGCACAGCATTCCGGTCGAGGTCGTGGCGGTCTACAACAGCATGAGTGTGGATCTGCTGGATGAGCCAGTCGACCGTCCCGTCGTCGTCCTCCCGCCGCCCCGCGTATCACCGTCAGCGTCCGAGGAATCTGCCGCGGCTGAGGGCGGGGACGGATCTGAGATGACCATCTATACGATCGCCGAGGGTGACACAATCCTCTCGATCGCCCAGCAGCTTGGGGTGGATCCCGAATCAATCGTGGCTGCGAACCGTCTTGGTGACTCCGCCCTGATCGTGGCCGGAAACGCGCTCGAGATCCCCTTGTGGTCCCGTCCCGCGGAGGGCCAGGGGGGCGATGAGGAGCCTCGGGGGCCGTTCGTATACGAGATCTCGCCTGGCGACACGCTCCTGGCGCTCGCATCCCGGTTCGGCGTGGATGTCGACACAATCAAGAACAACAACGGTGTGTCCGACGCGAACATGATTCGCCCCGGCGACCAGATCATGATCCTTCCGGTGTCGGGACTTCTCTATAACGTGGCGGAAGGGGATACCCTGTCGAGCATCGCCCAGAAGTTCCAGGTCGACATGGGCCCGATCATCGACTTCAACTATCTCGACGATGTCGACTCCATCTCAGTGGGCACGGAGCTCATCCTCCCCGGAGCGAATCCGCTTCCCCCGCCTCCCCCTGCCGCCCCGACGCTGCCGACCTCCTACCAGGTCGCCCCAGGGGATACCGTTTCGACCATCGCGGCGCGCTTCGGTG
>WHTR01000010.1:27398-50652 GCA_009377635.1 Chloroflexota bacterium | reverse complement strand
TACGGGCCTGGAAGACCCCCAAGCAGAGCGTGGCGGATTACCCGAACTGCGTATCCAATCCGGTGTTCGGGGCGAGCACGGGAGAGGTGGAGCGTGCGCTGGCTGAGGCGCACCACCGATTCGAGCACACGTTTCGAACCCCGGTCCAGCACCAGGGGTACATCGAGCCCCACGCGTGCCTCGTGGATCTGGACCCGCACGGCAGGGCCCACATCTGGGCGTCAAACAAGGCGCCTTTTCTCCTGCTCGACTATTTGCGCGAGGGGGTCGGGTTGCGCCGGGATGAGGTGGAGCTGCACTTGCTGCCGCTCGGTGGGGACTTTGGAGGGAAGGGGTCGTTCATGGACATCCCGCTGGCCTACGTTCTGTCGAGAGCGAGTGGCCGCCCGGTGAAGATGGTTATGACCTACGCCGAGGAGCTGCAGGCGGCCAACCCGCGCCATGCGGCAGTCGTGACGGTGAAGAGCGGGTTCGACGA
Source organism: Chloroflexota bacterium (assembly GCA_009377635.1). GTDB lineage: Bacteria > Chloroflexota > UBA6077 > UBA6077 > SHYK01 > WHTR01. Next base: position 50,174 of record WHTR01000010.1, on the reverse strand, counting down.
GAACGGCAAGCTGGTCGCACGGTGGACGCAAAGCGTCTACAACAGCGGGGCCTACGCAGCGTTCAAGCCAGCACTCGATGCGACGCTCCCGCGGGTCCGCAGCGGCGGTCTGGGCGCCTATATTGACGTTCCGGTCTGGCGGGTCGACGGGCACATGGTCTACACCAACACGGTGCCCTGCGGCCACATGCGGGCACCGGGCGGAGCGCAGCCCATTCACGCGATCGAGTGCCACATGGATCTCTGCGCCCGGGCGATGGGGATGGACCCACTCGAGCTGCGGCTGATCAACGCCCCGAGGCACCCGCGCGCGACTCCCTCCGGCGAGGACGGATCCCGGCCCCGGGCGCGCGAGGTGTTGCAGGTGGCGGCCGAGGCGATCGGCTTGCACGACCCGCGGCCGGACGGCGTCGGGCGCGGCATCGCCCTCGTCGACGTCGCCAACAGTCCGGCCACAGACTACACGGCGGCGATGATCGTCGAACGGTCTGGCAGAATCGTGCTGGGCACGCCCATCATCGAACAGGGGTCCGGCATGCTCACCGCCTTCCGCCAGATGGTCGGGGAGGCGTTCTCCATTCCACTCGATGGAATCTCAATCGAGCAAACGATGGAGGGCATCGAGTACGACCGTGGCGTCGGGGGAAGCCGCATTACGCGCATCGTTGGAAGGATGATCGGCGTGCTCGCGGAGCGCCTCCAGGCGCGTCTTGCGAGCCTCGTCGCCGCGGAATTTGGTCTCGACCCCAGTCACATCGCCGTCGTTCCCGGCGGCTTTCGTATATCGGATGGTCGCTTCCTCACTGTCGGCGAAGCCGCATCCCTCGCGGAGACCGACGTGGCCGAGCTGCTTCGATACGAGCCCCGACCCGAGGACTCCGTGGAGACGTTCACTGCCATCGCGGCGGAGGTGCATGTCGACCGTGAGACAGGACACGTGGACGTCCGCCGGGTCGTGAGCGCTCACGAAGTGGGACGCGTGATCAATCGCACGATGCACCAGGGGCAGATCGAGGGCGGATTGGCTCAGGGACTGGGATACGCCCTCATGGAGGGGTTGCGCTTCGAGGATGGACGAGTCGTTACCGGGAACCTGCACGAGTACAAGCTCCCTACCGCGGCCGACATGCCCCCCCTCCGAACCATCCGGCTCGATCCGGACCTGAGCCTCGGCATCACCCCGATCGGGGAGGGTCCAAACTGCGCGGCGTCCGCCGCGGTTGTGAATGCGATCGTCGATGTCGTGGCCCATCAGGTTGACATTCCGGTCACTTCCGAGGCGCTGCTCGGTGCTACTCCAATGCCCCGAACAGGCTGTTGAGCGACTCGGCCAGCGTCGGATGGGTAAAGATCGCGTCACGCAGGGTCGTGTAGGGGAGATGCCCCATCATCGCGATCTGCACCATGGCCATGACCTCGCCGCCCTCGATCCCCAGGATCGCGCAGCCCAGGATCTCGCCCGAGTCCACATCGACAACGGCCTTCATCAAACCGCGTGACTCGTCGAGTTCAAGGGCACGGGCGACGTAGCTCATCGGCATTTTGGCCACGCGGATCTTGCGGCCCTGGGCCCGCGCCTGAGTCTCCGTGAGGCCGACCCGAGCCATCTGCGGGTCCATGAAGACTGTGTATGGAACGAGGCGACCGGCGGTCGTGGCGTTCCCTGAATCCAGGAGGTTGGCCCGGAGCACCCGAAAGTCGTCGTAGGAGATGTGGGTGAAGGCCGGTCCGCCCTTCACATCCCCCATGGCGTAGATGCCGGGAACATTGGTTTCGAGTCGGTCATCAACCTGGATGAAGCCACGCTCCTGCGTCTTGACGCCTGCCGCTGCTACGTTGAGCGCGTCCGTGTCGGGCACGCGGCCTGCCGCCTTGAGAAGGTGCGTGCCGGTCAGGGTTCGCTCCCCCGTCTGCGTCCGGATCGTCAGCTGGATGCGCCCGCCAGAGGCCGCCTGAACGCGCAGAGGCGTGGCCTGAAGCAGGACCTCGATGCCATCCTCCCGAAGGATCTTCGCAACCTCCTCCGCCACATCCGGATCCTCCTGCCCGAGGAGCTGGGGCGCCGGTTCGATGACGGTCACCATCGCCCCAAACCGGCGGAACATCTGGGCGAACTCGACGCCGATGTAGCCTCCGCCCAGGACCATGAGGTGATCTGGCACGGTCTCGAGCTCCTGAATCGCGGTCGAGTCGAGCGTCGGGACGAGATCCAGTCCGGGCACCGGCGGGTCCGACGGACGGAGACCCGTGTTGATCAGGATCAGCGGGGCCGTGAGGGCGCGCGTGCCGCCTGGCTGGAGGCGCACCTCAACCGTATGCGGACCGGTGAATGACGCCTCTCCAAATACGAGGTCTACCCCTTCTGTTCCTTCGATATCTCCTTGGCTTCCACTGCGGAAGCTGTCCACGAGCGCCTGCGTGCGTCGCCGGACCTTCGCCATATCCACAGTAACCGTGCCCGCGTCCACGCCGTAGTCCCCTGCCCGACGGGCGAGGTAGGCCACCCGCGCGCTGGCGGCCATCGTCTTGGTCGGCGTACAGCCGGAGTTGATGCAACTGCCACCGACCCATTTGCGCTCGATAAGGGCAGTCTTTCGACCGTCGCGCGCCAGCGCCGTGGAGAGCGGGCCGCCCGATTGGCCTGCGCCGATGACGATCGCATCGTACTGCTCAAGAGCCGCCTGGCTCATGGGGTCAACCTCCGATGTGTAGTAACCTGATTTGCACTGCTCTGACAATTCGCACTGTTCCTATCCCAGTGGCGCCCCGAGGTCTCGGAGCATGAACGAGTCAGGAGCTCGCAAACAGCGCAATTATATGGTGGAGGGGCAGGACCGTGAGCCGCGCAGTACAGTCGATGGCCCGGCCCGCGCGCATCGCCGGCCCATGCCGTCTCCATCGCGCGCCGGGCCTGGGTACCAGGCGCTGCGTATAATGCTGGGTCAACGTGTTTGAAGACTCCTTCGCCAGGGCCAGCGCGGGCCTCGAGACGCCCCGGCGGAGACTGCTCGCCTGTCGACCTGTGGGCGATGGCTTCAACCGGCGACGGGACGTGGGAGGCCAGCAGCATGCGGGCAGAGCCGGTTGCGCAGCGGGGCGACGTGAGAGACGGACTGCTGCTCCGAGACGGCCAGGGCGGCCCGGGCGTGGCCGGGGAGCAACGCTCCTCCGCCGCCTTGGCAGCCGATCAGCCGCAGATCGTGATCGTCGCGAATCGCGGACCCAGGGACTTCGTGTGGGAGCACAGCGCGTGGGTTGCGAGACCCGCCTCGGGCGGTCTGGTCAGCATGCTGGCACCCCTCGCGCGCCAGCCCGGTGTCGTATGGTTCTGCTGCGTCTCCGAGCCCCCTGACGCGCTCCACGCCCAGCAGGGACTCTTTACGACGGCCGCAGATCAGATGGACGATCAGCTCCATGTGCGGCCGATTCCCCTCCCAGCCGAGATCTACCACGCCTACTACGGCCAGATCAGTAATGAGGTGCTCTGGATGCTCCAGCACCGCGTGATCGGGTCGAACGGCTTTGAGCTTCTCGACGAGCAGCGCCACCGGGCGTGGACCGACGGGTATCTTGAAACCAACCGGAGAGTTGCCGCGGCGATTCAGCGGTCGTGCGCCTCGGTGCGAGCCTTTCTGGTGCAGGACTACCACCTCTATCCCCTCCCGTCTCTTCTGCGCGCCGCGTTCCCAGAGACCCCGATCCTGCACTTTACGCACATTCCCTTCCCGGACACCTCCGTCCTGAAGCTCCTCCCCTCGGGTTGGAGAGAGGAGATCCTGAAGGGGCTCCTGGGCGCTGATGTCGTTGGGCTCCAGACGGTTAGCGACGTTCAGGCCTTCCTGGGCTCGTGCGCCGAATTTATGAACGCCGACATCGATGCAGAGCGTTCGGCCGTGAGGGCTGATGATGGACGATCGGTCGCTGTCCGCGTCTACCCCGCAAGCGTGGACCCGCACGAACTCGAGGGGACGATGCAGTCCGCACCGGTCGCGGTCGCGCGGGGTCGGCTGGCTCCGCAGACCGGGGAGCTGCGAATCATCCGTGTCGACCGGCTTGACCCGAGCAAGAACCAGAGGAACGGGTTCCTCGCATTTGGGCGCCTGCTCGAGATGCGCCCCGACCTTCGTCCGCACGCTCGTTTTTTTGCGTACCTGATCCCATCCCGTACTGACCTGAACATCTATCGCGCGTATCGAGACACGCTCTACGAGACGATCGCGGAGATTAATGCGCGATACTCCGCGGACTGCGGGGGACCACCCATCACCGTTTTTTATCAGAACGACAGTGAGCAGGCTCTCGCGGCCATGGAGTCGTGCGATGTGATACTCGTCAACTCACTGCACGATGGGATGAACTTGGTCGCCAAGGAGTGGGCCCTCCTCTCCCGGCGTCCGGGAGTGCTTGTCGCGTCAGAAACCACCGGCGTCGCGTCGGAGGCATCCGGCAGCGCCCTCCTTGTCTCGCCGCTCGACGTCGAAGGAACGGCCCACGCGATGGCGCAGGCGATTGATATGCCGGACGCGGAGCGCATTGCCCGGTTGGATCGGTTCCGCGAGCGGGTCCTGCACTGGACGGCGCAAGACTGGCTTTCCACGCAGCTCCGGGATCTGGGCGTGACGTCGGCGCGCGGCGGGTCAGACCGCTGAGGAATACCTGGGCCTTCGGCCCGCTCCGAACAGTGAACGGTCGCCGCCGCCCTGACGGGCGGGCCTCAGAACGGACCGAGGCCGGCCCTTTAGGGCCGCGACACTATTCGTGGGAGGAACGCGCGTCGGGGAGGCCGAGCGTCACCCGTGGCGCGCGGCGAGGGCGAGTCCGAAGAGGCCTCGTGGGTCTGTGTGCCATTGCGTCAGCGTCATCCCCGCCTCATCCAGCATCGCGACCACGCTGTCCCACGTGAATTTGCAGGAGATCTCTGTCCAGATCGTCTCCCGCGGCGACACGTCGATGGTTAGTTGGAGGTCGCGCACGTATACCCGCTGCACGTCCTCCGGCACCAAATGCATCTCGATGCGTCGATCGGCCTCGTTGTAGTACGCGGAGTGGCGGTACGCCTCGGGCACGAACGTCGCGCCGAGCTCCCGATTGACGACCCGCAGAATATTGCGATTGAACTCGGCCGTGATGCCGGCGCTGTCGTTGTAGGCTGCCTCCAACATCCCGACGTCCTTCACGAGATCGACCCCGATGAGGAACCGGTCGTCGGCGTCGAGCAGCTCCCGCGCCTCCGCCAGGAAGTGTCTCCGCTCGTCTGACTGCAGATTTCCGATGGTACTCCCGAGGAAAATGACCAACCGTGGCCCAGTCGGTCGTGGCACGCTTCCCAGGTGCTGCTGGAAGTCGCCAACCACACCGTGGACCGTGACGTTCCGGTAGCGGTCCAGTAGCGCGGCCGCGCTCTCGCGGAGCATGGCCTCGCTCACATCGACCGGGATGTAGCTGGTCAGGCAGCCGCGCCTCTCCATCGCGTCGAGCAGCGTGCGGGTCTTTGTCGCCGAGCCAGAGCCGAGCTCGACGAGCTCGGTAAATCGACCGTCGTCGACGAACGGATCGGCGATCGATTGCAGCGTCGCGAGCTCGGTCCGTGTTTGGTAATACTCGGGGATCTCCGTGATGCGCTCGAACAGCCGCGAGCCGTACGCGTCGTAGAAGTACTTGCACGGGAGGGACTTCTGAGGTGCGGTGAGGCCGCGTCGAACGTCATCGGCCATCGTCTCCAGCCGGCCCGCTCTCGTGAGACATACCTCGACGGTGAGCCGGCTCGCGTCGACAGGATTCATCCCAACTCCCATCCATGCCAATGCGGGCAACAGGATACGCTACTTTCGGGTCCGATGCAGCAATCGTCTTTGGCTCGGGCGCTCCTGGCCGCTGGCGGCATGCCCGGCTGCGCCGTCCGGATGGTCGCAGTCACCGGGGCGTTCCGTACGCCTCGGAGGTCCGTCTGTCCGTCCCGCGCGGCGCACGCCCGCGGATCGCCCCGACGAGCGTTGTGCCAGTGTTCAGTAAGTCTCCTCGCAGGCTTGTGGGCCTCCAGCAGAGGAGACGGTCCGTTCAGAAATGTTCCCGGCGCACCACGTCGGCCAGGGCGCGGACAAAGGCGGGCATCGTGTTCAGGCTCTCTGTCCGGACCAGCGTGACCCCGCACGACTCTGCCTCCTCGCGGGCGGCTACGTCGATATCGTAGAGCACCTCGAGGTGGTCGGACACGAACTGGATGGGCGCGACGAGCGCGGTGCGGTGCCCTGCGGTGCGCAACGCTGGGAGCACGTCCTTCACGTCCGGGCTCAGCCACAGCTCCGTCGTGTGGCCGGCGCTCTGATACGCGAGCTGCCACCGGTCCGGCGGGAGGCCTAGGCGATCGGCCACCGCACACGCGGTGTCGTGCAGCTGCTGGATGTAGCTTGGCTCTCCCTCGGCGACGCTCCGCGGAATGCTGTGCGCGGTGAACAGCACGGGCAGTCGGTCCCGCTCGTGGTTCGGCAGCCGGGCCATCGCGTCAACGACCCGCTCGGCGAGGGCGTCGGGAAAGGCGGGCACATCGTGCCAGGGCCCGGCCACGACGAGCCGGACATCGGCGGGCAGGATCGATCGCGCCTCCTCCACGGCTCTGAGGTACCCGCCCATGATGATGGGGGAGTACTGAGGGGAGAGGATGATCCCGATGATTTGGCGAATCCCCTCCATAGCAAGCCCTAGCAGGCTATCCCGAATGAACGGTGGAGCGTGCCGCATCCCAGCGGTGACGCGAAACCTCGACCCGTGACGGCTCTCCGCGTTGAGCAGCGTCTCCAGAGCAGTGGCCTGCTCGAGCGTAATCCGGATGAGGGGCGAGCCTCCCACCCGCGCAAACCGTCGTCGAAATTCGGCCACCAGCCCGTCCGGGGCAGGCCGTCCTCCCCGGACGCTGGCAAGATAGGTGGGGACGTCGTCGAGCGTCGCTGCTGTGCCGAAGCTCATCAAGACCACGCCGACGCGTGCGTCGTACGGCTCACGTGCTTCGGTCAGGTCGCTCATTGCTGGGACGTGGCGGAGTGCACGAGCTCGACCAGGCGCGACAGGTGGTCGGGCGGCGTGTCCGGCAACACTCCGTGCCCGAGATTGAAGACGTGCCCCGGACGTCCGTTCGCCCGCCGAAGGACGTCGCGTGCAGCCTCCTCCGCGACGTCGAAGGGTGCGACGACCGCCGCCGGATCGAGATTCCCCTGGATCCCCCGATCCTGCCCGATCCGGTCCCACGCCTCGTCCAGGAGAACCCGCCAATCCACCCCGACCAGGTCGCCGCCGGCCCTCGCCATCAGCTCCAGGAGGCTGGACGTGCCGGTCCCGAAGTGGATCGTCGGCACCCCGCAGGCGCGCATCTCGGAGAGTATCCGAGCGCTGTGGCGCAGCACGAAACGCTCATATTCCCAGGGGCTCAGAGCGCCAACCCAGCTATCGAAGAGCTGGAGGACCTGGACGCCCGCCTGAACCTGCCCTCGCAGATATCGCACGACGACCTCGGTCAGCGTCTCCATGAGGCCGTGCCAGACCTCCGGAAGGCTGAACATGAGCGTCCGAGCCCGTGAGAAGTCCCGGGATGGCCGTCCCTCGAGCAGGTAGCACGCCATGGTGAACGGCGCTCCCGCGAAACCAATGAGCGCCGCTCGCCCGGCCAGCTCCCTCCTGAGGATGCGAATCGCCTCAAACACGTAGGGTGTCGCCTCTTCCGCGTCGATGACGCGTAGCCTCGCAACGTCCGCGGCAGAGCGGATCGGGGTGTCGATGATCGGGCCAACGTCCGGCTCGATGGCGAAGGAGACGCCCATCCCCTCGAGGGGGAGCATGATGTCGGCAAACAGCACGGCCGCGTCGACCCCGAATGCCTCCACTGGCATCCAGGTGACCCGGGCGGAAAGCTCCGGAGTCTTCGCGATGGTGAGGATATCGTAGCGTTGTCGGAGATCTCGATACTCAGATAGACACCGTCCTGCCTGTCGCATGAACCAGACCGGAGTTGCGTCCACCGTCGCACGCCGGCACGCCGCGAGCATGCGCTCCTCGCCGTTCATCGGCGCGTTGTTCTGTCGATCTCTGCCGTTGCGCCCGTGGGGCGGTCCGTTCACGAATGTCCTCCGCCAATGCATTCGCCGTATTGTCGCACGTTTGGTCCTGAGCCGATGGTAAAAGGCCGGTCCGTAGAGTCGCGTCTCTCCGCCGGAGTCCGTGCGCGCCGCCAGTATCCTCTCAGTGGGGCCGAACCTAATTCGGTACAATGCAGATGGTTGATGGAGATTTCGTCTCGCGTTCCGTATCTCGTCTCGGAGGTGCCAGGTGGCGCAGGCACAGGAACCGTTTCAGCGCATCGGTGTCGAGGAGGCCCGAAAGCTGATCGAGGAGGGTCGGGTCCGCGTCGTCGATGTGCGCAATCTCGACGAATGGCAGGCTGGCCATATCGCCGTGGCAACCCACGTCCCGCTCCCGCAGCTCCTCAACACTCCCGCGCAGAGCCTCGCTGGCGACAAGGCCCAGCCCCATCTGTTCGTCTGCGCCGTTGGCGAGCGGAGCGCGGTGGCCTGTGAGGTCGCTGCGATGCTCGGGTTCAAGGAGATCTACAATCTGCAGGGCGGTACCACAGCCTGGATCAAGGACGGCAACCCGGTCGCCTCCTAGCTCGAGTTCGTTGCCTGCGTGACGATGCGGCGGCGGGCGGGCCCAGTAGCTGTCACGGCGGAGCGGTGGGTTGGTACAGATCCCGGAGGGTTGAATGCAGTTGTATCTGGACACGGGGGACATCCAGGAGGTCGAAGAGGCGCTGGCGATGGGCGTGCTCGCTGGCGTGACGACCAACCCCACGCTGCTCACCACCCGTGGGCCAGTTGACTTCCGGGACACGATTCAGCGCTTCTGCGCGATCGTGCCCGGGCCTGTGAGCGCTGAGGTGCTCGCCACGAGCCATGCAGAGATGCTGGTCGAGGCGCTGGAGATCGGCCGCTGGGCGCCAAACGTCGTCGTGAAGCTGCCCATGACGGTTGATGGGCTCAAGACCTTGCATGCGTTACGCGAGCGGGAGGCCAACATCTCCACGAACGTGACCCTCGTCTTCTCGCCGAATCAGGCGCTGCTGGCGGCTCGCGCGGGCGCGACCTACGTGAGCCCGTTCGTCGGTCGCCTGGATGACATCAGTCATGACGGTATGGCTGTCGTCCGGGATAGCGTTCAGATATTTGATCAGCACGGAATCCCAACGCAGGTGCTGGCGGCGAGCGTCCGCCACCCCCTGCATTGCATTGAAGCCGCCAAGGCCGGTGCGCACATCGCGACGATGCCATTCCGGGTGCTGATGCAGATGGTGAAGCATCCGCTCACCGACCTCGGGCTCGATCGTTTTATCGCTGACTGGGTCAAGAGCATGGGCGAGCAGGGTGTGGTCACGCCTGTGGCTGGTACCGTGCGCTAGTCGGTCGCCAGCCGATAGGACGACGACCGCTTGGCCGCCTTCGGAGCCGCGTGACGCGTGCGTGTCACGTTGAGTTCGCCTGACGCCGGCCAGGAATCCGCGCGATTTGCGGGTACAGAATGAAAGCCAATGCCTGCCCATCGGTGCGGCGGATCGCATCTGACCCAGTTGTCCTCGCAGGTCACTTGACGTCGCGGGCGAGCTGGCCTGGCGGAGGTCTTGCGCGAGCGATGAGCGAGGCGATAGGATGGATCATATGGATCCGGAACCCGTCCCGGATGTGGAGGATTTGCCCGACTCTGACGGGCACCGAAGACGGTGACGGAGCACCAGCGGGCCGACGCCTGGCAGCGCGCCTGCGGTGACAATGTGGTGGCGGGTGTCTCGAAGGCTTGTTCGGCACGGACTTCGCGCGTATAATGCCACCGCAGTCTCCGCAGCACCCGGATCATTCGCCCGACCGAAACCCCTCTGACCCCTGACATCCGGGCTCACCTCAGGTTGCGTTGTCCAGGTCGCTCGGTTTGGATGTCCAGTGTTTAGTGATCCTCCGCCACACACGTATGCGCAGCCGCACTGCGCTGCGGCGCGACGACGGTCACGTACCCCCACCCACACCACGGGAGAGATGCACCTTGTACCTCAGTGAGCTTGAAAACAAGACCCGAGAGGAGCTTCAAGATCTCGCCCGGGATCTCGGAGTTCACGGCACCAGTACCATGCGAAAGCAGGACCTCGCATTTCGCCTGCTTCAGGCACAGACCGAACAACAGGGGAACATCTTTAGCGGCGGCATCCTCGATATCGTCGACGAGGGCTACGGGTTCCTACGGGGACCCAGTCTCCTCCCCAGCCCGAACGATGTCTACGTGTCGCAGACGCAGATCCGGCGCCTGGGGTTGCGGACGGGCGACATGATTTCCGGACAGGTCCGGCCGCCAAAGGACGGCGAGAAGTATCACGGCCTTCTACGCGTTGAGGCGGTCAACGGGACGGATCCAGAGATTGCGCGGCGTCGTCCCTACTTCGACGGACTTACACCCATCTTCCCCAACCGGGTCATCAACCTCGAGACCGGCTCGGAAAACCTGACCCAGCGGCTCATCAACCTCGTGGCGCCCATCGGTCGCGGCCAACGCGGGCTCATCGTCTCCCCCCCAAAGGCAGGCAAGACGACGGTCCTGAAACATATCGCCAACGGCGTCACGACGAATCACCCGGACGTCCATCTCATGGTCGTGCTCACCGGCGAGCGGCCGGAGGAGGTGACCGACATGAAGCGCTCAGTTAACGCGGAGGTCGCCTCGTCCACATTCGACGAGCCGGTCGAGGATCATACGACCGTTGCGGAGATGGCGCTGAACCGCGCGAAGCGCCTCGTCGAGAGCGGTCGGGACGTCGTGATCCTACTGGACAGCATCACGCGTCTGACGCGGGCTTACAACCTGGACGTGCCTCCCAGCGGCCGTACCCTCTCCGGAGGCATCGACCCGGTTGCTCTGTACCCGCCCAAGCGATTCTTCGGCGCCGCCCGGAATATTGAGGAGGGCGGGAGTCTGACGGTCATGGCTACCTGCCTCGTGGAAACCGGCAGCCGAATGGACGATGTCATCTACGAGGAATTCAAGGGCACGGGAAACATGGAGCTGCACCTCGATCGCAAGCTCTCCGATCGGCGTATCTTCCCGGCTATCGACGTGCTGCGCAGCGGCACGCGCCGCGAGGAGCTGCTCCTCGATGAGACAAGCCTGAAGCAGGTTTGGCTCATGCGCCGGATGCTCTCGCAGATCGGATCGGCCGACACTATCGAGCTGGTTCTCAACCGGCTCGTGAAGACCAAGAACAACCTCGAGTTCCTCTCAACGCTCAGCAAGGCTGAGATGTGAGGTTGGACGAGGATCAGTTGCTCAGCACGGTGACGGTGCGGTACTGGACGCCGAACTGGATCGCGGCGGCGTAGCTCTCGAAGAAGATGTCGATGTAGTTGCCGCGGACCGCGCCACCCGTATCCGCTGCGAGGAACACGGTGTCGAAGCCCTCGATCAGCAGGCGTGTGCCCAGCGGGATCACCGACCGATCAACGGCGACCACGCCCCACCGAACCGGGATGCCCGACGCCGTGATCGATCCGTGCGCTCCGCCGACTGGGGCCTGGTAGGTGTAGGCCGACAATCTCGCCGTGAACGATCGGCCCTGCTGTGGCGCGGGAGCTACGCTCGATTGCTTCGGAGCGGGCGCCGGGCTCGACGGTGCAGGTTTGGACGGTACCGGCGTAGCGGTCCTGGTTGGCCGCGGGGCAGGTGGCTGAGCCACGCGCGATGCGGTCGGGGCCGGCTCATCAGGACCGAGTGAGGAGAGGTAGTCGCCGGCGCTCCACCCTTTGAGGCTGGACCCACCGAGGGCCGCGACCTGGTACCACGCTCTGCCCTGGTCGTCCGTGCTGGGGCCGCCCACGATCTCAAGGGCACTCTCGGACAAGAATGCGCCGAGCGTGCGATGATTCGTGCCGGGGCCCTCGCGCACGCGAAGACCTCGCCCACCGGTGTCCGTGACCCGTGCGAAAAAGGGGTCTGCCGGGGGCTCGGCGTCCTCACTCTGGTCGGCCTTGGTCTCAGACTCCTCACCCTCGTCGACCTCGGCTTCGTCGTTCGCCTCGATCGAAGCCTCCTCGACGTCGGTCGTCTCGGCCTCAGCGTCCTCCATGTGGCCCACCACAGCTTCGGCATCGACCGCCTCGCTCGCCTCCGACGTACCGGCGACTACCGGCCTCGCCGCGGCGGCGGCGGAATCCGCCATCGCCTCTGATTGGGCGCGGGCGGACGCCACTGCCGAGACTCCGGAATCGACGTTACCACCTGCACGCACGCTGGGATTGGCGCTCGTGGCCATGACTGACCCGATGTCGGCCTCGCCCTCCTCGACAACAGGCGTTTCATGTTGGGGAAGATCGAGCGCCTCGAACGCGGCGTCAACCCGGAGAGCTGCGTTGGCCTCTTGGGAAGCCTGTCCTGACTCGGTTGGTTCCAGAGTAGACGCAGGCAGATTCCCACCACTGGCCTGCCAGCCTTGCAGCGCGACGGGCGCGACGACAAGGGAGGCGACCGCGAAGGGTATGACGAGGGCGCGATGCCTAGGGATGTGCATGTTTCCTCCGATCCGTCAGGTGCCTCTGATCCCGAGCCTCCGGTCGTGAATTGCCGGGCTCGTGGCAGCGGTGGGCGCGTGGCGGAGGCGCGGGAGATCACATCAGGGGAGTGAGTGCTCAGGGTGAGGAGAAGCAGGCGTTCGGGAGCGGGCGTCGAGGGAAGGTCAGGAGTTGGCGGAGCGCTCGGGCGCGAGTACAGCAGTGCCGGAGGCGAGCCCCCGGCACCCAGCGACGAGCGGACGCGAACCTCAGTTAGCCTGCGAGGTTAGCTGACGGGTTCGGGCCTGAGTACCCTGGGTCCGATGCCTTCGGACCGTTCACCCCGGCAGAATGGGTCCCCCGCTCTCCGCCTCCACCGCGGAGATTCGGCGATCTGTGGAGTTGTGTCCCCTTCTTGAAAGTGTGTTACGTTCAGCAACGCATCGCAACACGATATCCGTTCTGTCGGGCTCCTGTCAAGGGTACTTGACCACTTATTGCCATTTCCACCCAACAGATACCTGAAATTCATCACAATGTCATTTCGATTCTTCCAATTTGATACTATACTGCGTCACGGGTCGGCGAGCAAGAGGGCTCCTTCGCGGACGGTCGCCGTCCGCCTTCGGCCGGGCGCAGCGACAACCCGCTTGCGCGGGGCGGCGCGCTGCTGTGTGTTACAATGGCGTCTCGTTCAACACCGAGAACGGTGTGACGACTCCACTCCCCATTCCCCGAGGAGAGCCGGTGAATCCGAAGCTTTGGATCGGGGTCCTCATCAGCGCGGTCCTGCTCTGGCTGTCCGCCAAGGACGTGGACTTTCAGCGTGCCTGGGAACACGTCGAGAAGATCAACGCCATCTATCTCATCCCGTACCTTGCCCTCGTCGCAGCCGAGGTGGTCGTTCGCGCGGCACGTTGGCAAGTGCTGCTCGCGCCCGTCAAGCGGTGCTCATTTCAGAAGCTGAACTCCGCCACGCTTATCGGATTGATGGCCAACAACGTGCTGCCGGCCCGCGCTGGTGAGTTCGTCCGCGCCTATGTGGGCGGGCGCATGGAGCAGATTCCCTTCAGCACGTGCTTCGCGACCGTCGTCATCGATCGCCTGCTCGACGGGCTCATTATCTCCGCCATCTTCATCCTGGCGGTGGTACTGCGGCCGGTCCCCGACTTCGTCAAGGCACCCGGTTACGCTGCCGCTGCCGTCTACCTGGTCGCCCTCGGCTTTCTCTTCGCGCTCCTCGTTCGGGAGACGGCGACCCTGCGCCTGGCGGGCTTCGTCCTCCGGTACCTGCCGGCCCGATTCGGCGCCTTCGCCGTGGGTGTTCTTCAGACGTTCGTTCACGGTCTCCACGTCCTACGCAGCGCGCAGCTTCTCCTGCTTGCCATCGCCCTTTGCGTTGGTGTGTGGATCGTCTACGCTCTGACCTTCCACGTGATGTGGCTGGCCTTCGGGATACCGCTGTCCCTCGTCGACGCCTTCCTCGTGCTCTCCATCGTCAGCATCGCCATCACGCTGCCCTCGACCCCGGGCTTCGTCGGCACGATGCAGGCGGCGATCGTCTTCAGCATGGGGTTCCTCGGGATCGACCAAAGCCAGGCGTTTGCCTTCGCGGTCGTCTATCACATCTTTCAGTACGTCCCGATCACGCTCGGCGGGCTCATTGCTCTGTGGCTCGAGCGACTGACCCTGGGAGAGATCGCGAGCGCCCCGACCGGCGTCGAGGCCTGACGGACTAGAACCCCGGCCGCAAAGCCCCGTCATCCTGAGGAGCGCAGCGACGAAGGATCTCTCGTGACCGCCAACTTACGCTTAAGGGGAGATCCTTCGCTTCGCTCAGGATGACAGAAGACGTTTTCGGCCGCACTTCTAGGCGGCCATCAGGTGCAGGACTGTCACCTCCGGCGGGCAGAGGAAGCGCAGCGGGATGGTCGAGCCGACTCCGGCGGACATGTGCACCGGTGTGCCGTCCACCCACTGGAGCCCCAATACGTCCGGGAACTTTCGACGTGTTCGGGTGAAAATCGGGCCCCACGGCGTCCGAACCTGCCCACCGTGGCAGTGGCCGGTCAGGACAAGGTCGGCCCGGCCACAGGGGAGCTGCGACATGACGTCCGGCGAGTGGGCCAGAAGAATCGCGGGGGCGCCCGCAGGTACCCCGGCGAATGCCTTCCCAGGGTCCGATCGGTTCGAATACGGGTCGTCTACGCCTACCAGCCAGAGGCGATCGCCGTCCCGCTGCAGCGGCAGCGTGTCGTTCGTCAGTGTTTGGATGCCATGGCCAGCGAGTAGCTCGACGAGACGGCGAGTTCCCCCATGGAGACCGCGCGGCACGTGGTCGTGGTTCCCGAGCACACATTTGACCCCGTCTGGTGCGCGAAGCAATCCGAGCAGCGGTGCGGCGAGGTCGGCATACCGCGTGTCCTCAACGAGGTCACCCGTGACGACGATGAGGTCGGCGGAAAGCGCGGCTGCCGCCAGCACGTGTTCTGCTCCAGAGGCCAGGGCGCCCAGGTGGATGTCGCTGATGTGGAGGATCCGGTAGTCGTGGAACGCCCGAGGCAACCGCGCCATTGGGACCGAGCGTCGCCGAATGCGGAGTGACCGCGGCGCCTGGAATATGCTGTACGCGGCGAGCGCGGCGCCAGCGAGATAGGTCAGGGCGAGCGCACGCCAGAACGAGCTAGACACAGAGTCTCGCTACCTCACACGTTGAAAAGGATATTGATCACATCCCCGTCCTGCACGAGATAGGTCTTCCCCTCCACGCGCAGCCTGCCGCGTTTGCGGACCTCGGCCATGGTCCCGGCCTCGACGAGCTCCTCGTACCGGACCACCTCCGCGCGGATGAAGCCGCGGGCAATGTCGGAGTGTATGGCACCGGCGGCATCGAGGGCTGTGGACCCGCGTCGGAGCGTCCATGCGCGCACCTCGTCCTCCCCGACCGTCAGGAACGAGATGAGGTCCAGGAGCCGGTACGACGCCTGGATGACACGTCCGGCGGACAGGTCCTGAACCCCCAGCGCATCCATGAATTCGCGCGCCTCCGTTGGGTCCAGCTCGGCAAGTTCCATCTCGAGACGTCCGGGGATAGCCGACCACTCCGCCGCGGCGGGCCCAACACGGGTTCGGACCTCCGCCAGCAGCCGCTCGCCGGCCTGCACGTCGTCGCCGATGTTGAGGACCGGCAGGATCGGCTTCGCCGTGAGGAGTCCGTAGCCTCGAAGCAGCTTCTGCTCGTCACCATCCAGGTCGAGGGAACGAACGGGCATTTCGCCTTCGAGGGCGTCCATGACACGGCGCAGGAGCTCGAGCTCTCGCACTTTCGCCGCACGGTCAGGATCCATTCCGCGAGTCATCCGCACCTCGCGGTCAAGCCGGTCGAGCCGGCGCTGCACGAGGTCGAGGTCTGCGAGTAGAAAGTCTGCCTCGAGGGAGTCGAGCGTCGAGATCGCGCTTTCGGCGGTCACGCCCGATTCGAACGCCGCGATGACGAGGAGCAGCGCATCGACGGTGCGCAGGTGTCCCAGCATCGCGGCCGCGCTCTCGAGGCCGGTCCCCCTGACCCAGCCCGCGACGTCCAGGAACTGGACCTCGGCCGGCTTCGTGACCCTTGGACGGAATATGCTCGAAAGCGTGTCGACCCGGGAGTCGGGGACCTTGACGACGGCGCGGTTCGGCTCGCCTTGCGCGCTCGTAAAGGTCCCGACCTGGGCACGGGCCCGAGCGAGCGCGTTGAGCACGGTGGTCTTTCCGGCGCCCGGCAGGCCGGCGATACCGATCTGCATAGACTGATCCCCGCGTGGATTGCACGCATCATGGGAGGTTCAGTGATTATAGGCCTAGAGGTCGGGTAGACGGCCGGCCTCGCTCTCCGCCTCGGCGGGCACGGTCTCGGCCGTCGACTTGCCAGCAAAGAGGACGCGCAGGATGGGGGGCGCGATGAACGTCGTGAGGATGCTCATGATCACGACGACGCTGAAGATTTCGGCCGGGATCGCGCCGAGAGAGAGCCCCAGGCTGGCCACGATCAATCCGACCTCTCCCCGCGGGGACATACCAACCCCAACGATCGCCATGCTTCGCCGCCCCAGGCCAACCATCGCCAGCCCGCACCCGATCAGCTTGCCGAGGAGGGCCAACGCGGTCACGGTCAGCGCGATCCCGATGATCCCCCCGTCGAGGAACATGCGCCAGTCCACCTCGCTCCCGGTCAGAACGAAGAAGAACGGCACCAGAAACTGGAATATGGGCAATGCCTGGTGTTCCAGCTCGAAGTGTTCACGCGCTTCGGCGAAGACCATGCCGGCCAGGAATGCCCCGATGATGGCGGCCAGTCCGATGTGCGCTGCCAGCGACGCGAGCCCGAGCATGGCCAGTAGAGCTACGGCGAACGGTGCGTTGTCCATGCGCAGATGGTTCAATCCTAGGGCGAAGCGGCTGACGACGCCCGTGCCCACGAGCGCCACGAACACCGTGAAGAGAATCGCCTGGCCGGCGATGAAGCCAATTTCCAGCAGGCTCACCGCGCCGGACCGAGCGAGTCCGGACATAGTCGCAAGGATGATCATCGCCAGAATGTCGTCGATCACCGCGGCCCCGAGGATGATCCGGCTCTCCATACTGGAGATGACGTGGAGGTCGCGCAGCACGCGCGCTGTGATCCCCACGCTCGTCGCGACCATTGCAACGCCGACGAACATCGACTCGATCTGCGGGTGACCCAGGATCGGGCCCATGAGGACGAACCCGAGCGCGAAGGGCAGAAGGACGCCCATGACCGCGACGGTCGTCGCGCGGCCGCCGACCCGGAGGATGTCCTTGATCTGTGTCTCCAGGCCCACGAAGAAGAGCAGCACGACCACGCCCAGCTCGGCCAGCAGCCGGTAGGTGATCGCCACCGCCTCTTGAGCGGACGGTACGTCGCCGTGGAATGCCTGCACCAGTGTTTGGTCCGGCGTGCCGATCAGTCCGAGTGCGTGGGGACCAATCAGCAGTCCGGCGAGCAGCTCGCCGATGACCGGCGGCTGGTGGATCCGCTCGAAAACCTCCGCGGCGACCTTGGCAGCGAGGAAGATTACGAACAGGTCCAGAAGGAGGCCCGTGACCTCGCTCAACTTCCCTCCGGTGTTCCTGGGAAGATTGGACAAAAAGAAAAGACTGCCGTGCAGACAGTCTCCACCTAGCCATGGGGATAACGGGACCATGGCATCCCGCGAGCGCGTCAGGCTCGCCACGAAGTGTGCTTATCGTAGCATGGCCCCGACCGGTCCGCCCAGGTCTCGCGGTTCTCCGTCAGATAGGTGCGGCGCCGTCGTTCGTCTGAATGGCCTGAGCGACACATAGTGGCGCAGCCATCCCCGCTCGCCGGATCGCCCGGGCGTCAAAGCACTACAATGCTCGCCAGGGGTGGTCGGGACGCGGGGTCGACCAACCAGGGCCACCTGCTCTCAAGATCACGCAGGGGTGCACGTGAACCCGAAGACGGTATCGGAATCCGCGATCATTATGTCGTCTGTGATGCTGCCAAGCGACGCGAATCCCTTCGGGCAGGTGCACGGCGGCACGATTATGAAGCTCGTAGACACATCCGCGGCCGCGGCCGCACACCGGCACGCCCGGTCGATGGTCGCGACCGCGCGCATGTATGACATGAGCTTTCTCGCGCCGGTTCACGTGGGTGACCTCGTGACCTTGAAGGCATCACTGAACGCGGTCGGACGCACGTCGATGGAGGTCGGCGTCCGGGTCGAGGCGGAGAACCTCCTCACCGGAGAGATTACCCACACGTCGTCCGCCTATCTGGTGGTCGTGGCGCTCGACGGCGACGGACGGCCGCACGACGTTCCGTCCCTCATTGCTGAGACGCCGGACGAGCGGCGACGCATGCAAGCTGCGCAGGAGCGCCGGGCCGCACGGCTTGTCGGCCGGGCGTAGCGGACCCGGGTTCGTGATCATGCCGCATCGGCGCAGTGCAGCTCGGAATCGAACTCCACTTTTTGCTCGTCACGCATCGTGGGCACGCTCCAGCGCCAGCTCCACCACCTGTCGGGCACCGAGACTCGGGAGTCCAAGGGCGGCAGCGGCCGCTGCCAGCGTGGTGGTCGCGGGCATGAGCCCCACGAGCTCGCTCTCCGCGACCTCGACACCGTGGCGGCTCGCCTCGACGCGAACGCGCTCGACTGCCACGTGGAGGGGTGTTACGTCGAGGTCCGTGAGGTTCATGGAGACCTGCACGATCCCCGAACGCGACGTGGGCAGGCCGATCGCCTGAACGCCGGGAAGACCGCCACTCGAGGATCGGACGGCCCGAGCGATGGTTGTCGCGACCGCGACGTCCGACGTGCGGAGATGGACGTTGAACGCGACCAGCGCGCGTCGGGCGCCGACAGCGGTCGCTCCAGCCGGTCCGAGCAGCCGGGGACCTGCATCGGGCGCCCGCGTCGGGTCGCGGCCGATGGATGCCAGTAGCCCCTCGTACTCGCCCCGTCGGACGTTCACGAGCAGGCGAAACTCCGGCCGGAGCGCCGCGTCGGCGTAGAAATACACGGGCACCCCGAGCTCGTCAGCGATCCGGCGCCCCACGCGGTGCGCGACATCCACGCACGATTCCATCGACGTGCCTGCCAGGGGAACGAACGGCAGCACGTCCAGCGCGCCGATCCGGGGGTGTACACCCCGGTGATCACGGATGTCGATGCTTCGCGTCGCGACGTCAGCGAGACGGAATGCAGCCTCTTCGACTGCCACTCGATTCCCGACGATGGTCAAGACGGAGCGGTGATGGTCGGAATCGGAGTGGACATCCAGGACCCGGATGCCCGTCACGCCGTCTGCGGCCTGCGCGATCCGCTCGACAATCTCGGGGCGCCGACCCTCGCTGACGTTGGGGACGCACGCGAGGAGCGTTGCGGGCCCGCGGGCCGGCGCTCGAGATCGGCCATGCTCGACGTCCGGTTGACTGTCGCGGTCCGTCATGATGTCATCCTCATCACCGGGGCCCCCGCGCGCCGAACAGCTCAGCCACGAGCGGCCGGATCTGATCCCAGTGTGGCAAGAGGACTTGGGCACCTGTTGGTGTTACGGTCGGCGATACGGCGGACTCATCGAGCAGCTCGAACCGCGGGTCTCCGCTCGTGGCGACCACAGCTCCCAGAAGCCCGACGTCGGCGAGGCTGAGCTCGGTTCCTGCAGACGGGCAACGTGTCATCATAGTGAAGCCCACGCGAAGTGATGTGACGGGATTGCGAAGCCCCTCGACGAGAGCTGTGATCACCTGATGCTGTCGCCGAATGCGGCCGAAGTCCGTGTCGGCCGACCGCGTCCGAACATACTGCAGGGCGCGCTCACCGGATAGTGTTTGAGGACCAGGCTCGAAGACTAGGGCTGTCGTGCCTCCCTCCTCCGTCGGATATGTCTGGTCCACGATCTGACGTGCCACGTCAACGGTTACCCCTCCCGCCGCGTCGACCACGTGCTCGAAGCACGCGAAATCGAAGACGGCCACCCGATCCACTTGGACGCCGAAGTTCTCTTCGATGGTCCGCTGGGTCAGCACTGTACCGTCGCCGGTGTTAAGTTCGCCCCAGACGTATGCGGAGTTGATCCGATCCTCTCCCTGCTCCGGGATGTCCACCCAGAGGTCTCGCGGGATTGACAGGACGGCCGGTGGCTGGCCGGGCGGACCGATGCGTACCAAGAGAATGACGTCAGCGCGGGCAGGCTCAGTGCCCCGTCTGTCGAGGCCAAGCGCGAGGACCGTGACGGTACCGCCCCCATCGATAAGCGCGGGCATGCGGATCGGCCAACCTGATGGAGAGCCGTCACCCAGGGGTCGCAGCAGGAGGACAACGGCACCGAGGAGTAGCACAACCACGACCAGGCGTCCCATTCGTTTCCGCAAGTCCTCCGGAGGCAGGGAGTAGCATTATTTGGACGATTGCGCGAATATCAGACGCGATGGACTCGCGCGTGTCTGTCGCAGCTCATTGTAAGGAGGATGCCATGCCAACGTTCATCATGTTGAGCAGCCTCACCGACGAGGGGGCGAACACGATCACGCAGAACCCCGAGCGAATTAAGGAGGTGAACGCCGAGGTGGAACGGCTCGGGGTCAAGGTCAACACCCAGTACGCTGTCCTCGGCCCCTACGATTTCGTGAGCATCGTCGAGGCCGCCGACGTGAAGACCGTGATGAAGGTGTCAGCTTCGTTGGCGTCCCGCGGGAGTATTAAGATTCAAACACTAGCAGCGATCCCTATCGACGAGTTCATCGCAGGTTTCAAGTAGCGCCACTCAACAGCCGGGCGCAGCTTGGCCGTGGCGTGATTGAGGATTGGCTACCACAAGTATCGACTGAATCTGGTAACATTCTGGCAGGTCCGACGTTACATTTCGTGCGAACGTGACGCGGGTCGGCCCTCCTGATGCTCGCGCAATGGCGCTGTCTACTGGCGAGGACTCTCGCTTCACTCGCCAGCCAACATACGCGGCATGTGGTCCGAGCAGACCTGGGGGAGACTCACGAGAGGGGTACGTCCCATGGTAGCAGAACGGACATCCCGGAGGGCCGCGCTGGCAGACATCGCGCAGCCGAGCCAGGATGTGCGGGCGACAATCCTCGTCGTGGAAGATGACCCAGCCGCGGCGCGTATGCTGACGGACCTCCTCGAGGGGTTCGGATATCGGGCCGCGGTCGCCGAGGACGGATCGGCCACGCGACGAGTGGTTGATGAGATCCGGCCGGGCCTGATCATCCTGGATCTCATCCTGCCCGACGTCGACGGGTTGGTGTTATGCTCGGACCTGAAGTCGCGGTACGACATGCCGATCATTGTTCTAAGCGCAACGAACCGCAAGCGCGACGCTGTCCTTGCGCTCCGACTCGGGGCGGATGATTTCGTGGCCAAGCCCTTCGACGTCTATGACCTCGAGGCGCGTATCGAGGCGGTTCTTCGCCGGGCGACGCACCAGCGCACGCGCCAGCCCGTCTCCGAGCCAGAGCGCTATCAGGTGGGCGAGCTCGTCGTCGATCGCGCCCGGCGGCACGTGACCCTCGGTGGGAAGGAGATCCAGCTGACGCCGACCGAATACCGCATCGTCGGGACGCTGGCCAGTCGCCCCGACCAGGTGCTCTCGCGAGAGGAGCTGGCGGCGCGCGTCTGGGGCTACCACGATGCGAGCAGCGGCCGTGTTATTGATGTGCACATCTGTCGGCTCCGGGTCAAGCTTGAGTCGGGCGCTGCACCACCCCCGGCGATCGTCTCCGTGCGCGGATTCGGCTACAAGATGTCCGCTGAGGGTCGGGGAGTCGCGTCAGCCGCCTCCTAGCGGTACGGGCGAAAAGGGCT
This sequence comes from Chloroflexota bacterium, assembly GCA_009377635.1. Classification (GTDB taxonomy): domain Bacteria; phylum Chloroflexota; class UBA6077; order UBA6077; family SHYK01; genus WHTR01. The sequence goes on along the minus strand of WHTR01000010.1, from coordinate 28,258 downwards.
TGTCATCCTGAGAGTTTGTGAATCTATCGAATCTGACTTATCATAGCTTGTCGTTAGTATCAACTCGGCTGCGTGAGAATTGTCACGAAATTGATTTGTTCACAGAGCCTGAGCCCTTCGCTTCGCTCGAGGGTAAACTCCGCGAAGGATCCGTCCCCATCAGGCACGAATTCTTCGGCCTGCGGCATTTCAAGGACATCGAACGAATGTCCTACCGGGTATCTGGCGGCGCCGCCGCCTAATACGCTTTCAATGACACGTTGCGGCCGCGCCCCCAGTCCACCTTGGCGCAATAGAGCAGGCGATGAGCGCGGCGGGCAGCTCCTCTGGTTGCCTGGAACTATGGGACCGTCAGCACGAACTGGTGCGCACCTTACCACCGTATAGACGCTGCCCCCCGTCCACACCCGCGTTGCATATTTCCGCGTGTTCGCTAAGATTGATGGCACATGGCTCTGTCCCGAGTTTTTCTAAGATCCGACAGCTCGGGGCGCCACTGGCGCATGAAGTTCGCGACGATTACTATGGGAGCCGCGGCGACGACATCGTGACGGAAATGGACCCACCCGGCCAGGACTTTCTGGCCAGACGCGTCGTCGCCTGACACACCCATTTCGCTTCTTCGTGGGCGGGCCGATTGGCAATGGGATGCAATGGATGTCGTGGGTGTACATCGACGATCTGGTCGGACTGTACGAGTTCGCCATCCATCGGGAAGAGGTCGTTGGTCCGTTCAACGTCGCGGCGCCGGAGCCGGCGCGAAACCGCGGCTTCGCGGCGGCCATGGGGCGGGTGTTGGGAAGTCCAGATGCACGGAATTTCTGATCGCCTTCGAACGCAGTTCCGGCTCATCGGCGAGC
>WHTR01000010.1:0-27393 GCA_009377635.1 Chloroflexota bacterium | reverse complement strand
GTACCAGATGCACGGAATTTCTGATCGCCTTCGAACGCAGTTCCGGCTCATCGGCGAGCACGCGCGTGTCGTGACCGGGTCGCCGCGGACGACCTTGCTCCTGTATGACGAGACGGTGAGGCGTCTGGTGACGGTCGCCACCGCCGGCGCCGATGTCCCGCTCCAGCAGATCGCCATCGACCTCATTCGGCGGAACTATCCGGGCCTTGACCCGCTCGACCTCTCCTACCGACCGACGATCAACCCAGACGTCGGCGCGGCGTTCATCCATCAGCGCACGCAGGTCGCCACGATGGCCGAAGCATTTGAGAACATCTTCCCGCCCGGCGTGATTCCCCTCGCGCACGGGCTGGTGGGGATCACCCATGTCGTGACGTGCCCGGTCGTGGCCGAGGGACGGGCTCTCGGACTCATCCGCTTCCTCGTCGCCGGGCCGCCCACTGACCCGCAGCAGGCTCTGATGGAGGCGGCGGCAAGCCAGATTGGCCTCACCCTCTCGAACGCCGAACTCGCGGAGCAGACGCGCCGACAGCTTGCCGCGACTCGTGCCATCGGCGAGGTTGCCCGCCTCGGTTCGAGCGCCGGCAGGAGCGTGATGCTCCAGGCGCTCGTGGAACGCGTCCGCGAACTGACCGAGGCTGACGCGGCGCTTGTGTATCTGGCCGACGCGACCGGCGAGACCTTCGGTCCGGCCGCCGAGAGCCTTTCCGACGCGGCCCGCGTGGCGGACATCGGGCGCATGTCCACTCCGGAGCGGCGTGTCGGCAAGGGTCTCGTCGGGTGGGTCATCGCAGCGGGCGAGGCCGCGTTCATTCCCGATGTTCGCGTGGATCCTCGCACACAGACCCGCCGCATCGCCCAGGCGCGAGAGGCCGCCATCGCCGTCCCGATGCGGGCAGGTGGAAGGACGATCGGCTGCCTTCGAATCAGCGTCACGGGCCGCCGGCGGTTCACGGAGGCGGACCTGTGGCTCGCGCAGACGCTTGCTGACGAGGCTGCGGCCGCGCTCGAGACGGCGGAGCGGCAGGAGCACCTGCGGGCGGCGGCGCGGTCGGAAGGCGCCGCTGCGCTGGCAGCGATCGAAGAGCCCCTCAACGAGCTTGTGCGACTCGCAGTCGTGCTGGACGGAAACGCGGACGACCGGAACGCTCTGCGCGCAGCAGCGGAGCAGGTCCAGGCGGGGCTTCAACATTTTGAGCGCGCGTCGCACAACGCCAAGGCGGCTAAGCCCACACATCGCCGAGCGAGCCATCATGAATGAAACGGCCCCTGGAGGCCGTAACGGGAGGCAGGCCCGCCCGTTCGGTCTCCCATCGTCCGCCTCACCGGTCGAGCCGGTCGCCCTCGCGACGGACGTGCTCGTGGTCGGCGGTGGGGTGGCAGCGTTGCGGGCGGCGATCGCCGCGCGCGAGGCGGGAGCCGAGGTCGTCGTCTGCTGCAAGAGCCTGAGCGGCCGCAGTGGCAACACGGTTGTGTCGACGGCCGACATCAGCGCCTACGTGCCCGAATACGGCGTCGATGACTCGGAGGAGATCTTCGCCAGCGACACGATCAGCTCGGGAGCGAGCATCGCCGACGAGCGGCTCGTTGGCATCCTCGTGGAGCGCTCCGGGTCGGCACTCCTCGACCTTGAGCGGCTGGGAGTCCCACTGCTCCGAGCGGGCGACCGGATCGATCGGACGCGGGCGGCCGGGCACAGTCGTGCTCGGACGTATCGAGCTGACCCCCGGGGCGCTGGTCCGAACAAAGGGCTTGCGCTGTCGATCCCGCTTGCTGACCGCGCACGGAGGCTTGGGGTGCCCTTCTTGGACCGGACGCCGATCGTGCGGATCACCGTCGAGGACGCGCACGTCGCTGGCGGGCTCTTCGTAGACCTCTCCTCGGATGTCCTGCTCTCGATCAGTGCAGGCGCCGTGATCATCGCCGCCGGGGGTGCCTCCCACCTCTTCGCCCGAACCAACGGCACTGGCGACGCGACAGGCGACGCCATCGCCCTCGCGATGCGGGCGGGCGCGCTCGCCCGGGACCTCGAGTTCGTCCAGTGGCACCCCACGCGGATGGATGAGCCGGTCTCCCTCTTCCTGACCAACAGCTTGCTCGCGGACGGAGCCGTGCTCCGCGACGCTGATGGGCGGGCCTTCATGGATGCGTACGATCCGAGGAGCAACCTCGCGCCGCGCGACATCCTGGCGAAGGCCGTCTATCGGGAGGCGCGGTCGGGCCGGGGCGTGAACGGTGGCGTGTACCTCGACTGCTCGGCCGTCGGCGACGACCGGATCGAGCTTCGCCACGCCTATCTGGCCGAGACACTGCGGCGCCACGGTGTGGACTTTCCGCGCCAGTGGCTCGTCGTCAGCCCGGCTACCCACTTCCTGATGGGTGGGCTCGTCATCGACGAACACGCGGCATCGCCGCTTCCGGGTCTGTTCGTCGTAGGGGAAAGCGCCGGCGGGGTCCACGGCGCGAATCGCTTGGGCGGGAATGCCTTCTGCGAGGGACTGGTGTTCGGCACCATCGCTGGGCAGGCGGCGGCCAGGTTCGCATCCGCCAACGCGCCGTCGCCGTATGTTCCGGATCCGATCTCCGTTTCGCCGCGCGCCCCCGACCCGCAGCCGACGGTTCTGTCGATCTGGAAGCGATTACGCCAGACGATGTGGCAGGATGCCTCGCTCGTGCGCGACGCGCATGGGCTGGCGAGAGCAGCGGCCGCTGTTGAGGAGTTGGCACAGGAGGCATTGACGCTGGGAGGACGACGTATCGGCGAGATCGCTCGGATTCTCGAGCTGCGCGCCAGCCTGGACTGCGCCCGCGCGATCCTCGCGGCGGCTGCGTTCCGGCAAGAGAGCCGGGGCGCGCACTGGCGCGCAGACTTTCCGGAGGAGTCCGCGGCGTGGCACGGTCACGTGAGCGTCGCCTGGGACGTCTGCAGCTCACAGCCGTCGCTCCAGTTTTACCCCAAGAATCCGACGGCGTAGTTCGCGCCGAATGAACTGAGCGCATTTCTGAACGCGTCCGCATCGCCCACCCCTTGCGAATGGAACGGTATCCAGAAGGCGACCCGCAAGATGAGGTGCCTTCGGCATGCGCGTGTGGCCGTGGAATGAGAAAAGGAGGCACGTCGATGGAATCAGCCTATGATGTCGTGGTCGTCGGCGCGGGAAATGCTGGACTCTGCGCCGCGCTCTCCGCGCGCGAGGTCGGCGCCCGCGTCCTCGTTCTCGAGAAGGCGCCTCGTGCGGAGCGAGGGGGTAACACGCGGTTCACTGGCGGATTGCTGCGCTTCCCGTTCAACGGGATCGATGACTTCCGCGACCTCCTGCCCGACTACACGCCGGAGGAGCTGGCGGCCGTGGACGTGGGACGCTACACGGGGCGGGACTACGCCGCGGATCTGGACCGTGTGACCGAGGGGCTCGCGAACCCGGAGCTCGTTGAGCGGTTGGTTGCAGAGGCGCACCCGACGATGGTGTGGCTTCGGCGACGGGGCGTGCGCTGGCTGCTCGCAATCGGCCGTCAGGCGTACAAGCACGACGGGAAGTATCGCTTCTACGGCAATCTCATCCTGGAGGCCCATGGGGGTGGCCATGGCCTGTCCGACCGACTCTTCGAGATCGCCGACGCGAGCGGCGTCGATATCGCGTATGAGACGAAGGCGACCGAGCTCGTCACCGACGACTGGGGTGCGGTGGTCGGCGTCAAGACCCGGGGCCTCAACGGCGCCCGATCCATCGGTTGCGGCGCCGCAGTTCTCGCTGCCGGTGGCTTCGAGGCGAACCGGGAGATGCGGGCGCGATACCTCGGTCCCGACTGGGAGCTGGCGAAGGTCCGGGGATCGCGCTTCAACACGGGCGACGCCATCCGCATGGCGCTGGAGATCGGCGCGCAGCCTTACGGACATTGGAGCTGCTGCCACGCCGTCGCCTGGGACCTGCTTGCCGACGACGTGGGCGACCTTCGGATCGGGGATCTCCATCAGAAGCACTCATACCCGCTGGGGATCATCGTGAATCGGCTTGGGGAGCGCTTCGTGGATGAGGGCGCCGATTACCGAAACTACACGTACGCCAAGTACGGCCGCGAGATTCTCAAGCAACCGGGCCGCCAGGCGTTCCAGATCTTCGACAGCAAGACGATCCCACTGCTGCGGGATGAGTACCGGATCAAGCAAGCCACACGAGCGCGCGCAACCACGATCTCCGAGCTCGCGGACCAGCTCATGATCGATCCCGACGGGTTGAGGCGCACGGTGGAGGCGTTCAACGCGGCCGTTCAGGAGGGTGCGTTCACCCCGGCGACGCTTGATGGAAAGCGCACCGTCGGCATCGATCCACCGAAATCCAACTGGGCGCTCCCCATCGACACGCCACCGTTCGAGGGCTACGCGGTTACCTGCGGCATCACCTTTACGTTCGGCGGGCTGCGCATCAACAATCAGGCTGAGGTGCTGGACGGCGAGGACCGGCCGATTCCCGGCCTATTCGCGGCCGGAGAGCTCGTCGGTGGCCTCTTCTACTACAACTACCCGGGCGGCTCCGGCCTCATGACGGGCGCTGTTTTCGGCCGCATGGCCGGTACGGGCGCAGGCCGACGCGCCCTCGCATAGCGACGCGCGGTCGGCCGAGCGCGACCGGTCAAGGAGCCCGTGGACTTCGGGCCGACGTTCCGTCAAGCTGTGGAGGCTGTCAAGCGGGGCGAGTTCGTCGTTGCGGATGCCTGGACGGCGAACCGTGACCTAGGCCAGTGCCGTCTCCAACACATCGTCAGGGACGCAGCGAGGCTGGTATTGGGGATCGGATATGCGCGGCCGGGGGGCGTCGGGGCGACCGGGGTGGGGGAGGTGTACCATCCAGGGGTCTGTCGCTCGGCGCAATTACCGGTAGGCGAGTGTCGACACGGGCATCTCGAGCGCCGGGATGCACTCGACGGGCCAGAGTCCGAGACCGTTGCCGGGATGGTTGCGTCCGTCGTCGCGATAGTCGGTGTTGTACAGCTCGATGGGGGGAGGCAGGGAGAACGGCGGGGCGGAGAGGTTGACCGGTCGCCAATGGCCGTCATGAAACCTGTCCTGGTTGACGGGCTCGGCTGAGTATGTAGTGGCTAGGAGGTGGGCGGAGCCGCTGGCGACAACATGCTGCAAGGCCCTAAGGATTTGGGCGTTGGTGAGGTGAACCATGCAGTCACGGCAGATCACCAGGTCGGCAGGGGGAATCGGGTCGCGCGTGATGTCTGCGTGTGCGAACCGCACCCGCTGGTTGCCATGGCGCTGGCGGTTGCGTGTGATGAGTTCCGTGACTACGTCGAGCCCCAGGTAGCGGGTGCGGTCCAGGAGTCCGGGCACGTGCCGTTGCCAGTTGAGGTCGCCGCAACCAGCGTCCACGACACTTCGAACGCGGTAACGATCGAGCACCCTAGCTACGGCTTGGCGGACATCGACCGTCTCACTCAGCTCCGACCCATGCCCCGATACCGACTCCTCGGAGCCCCAGTAATTCGTGTGGAAGATCCAGGTGAAGAGTTCTTGCGGGGTTGGCTCGGGCACCGGCTCCGGGCCGGTCGGGGGCGGGGGTGAGTGCACAATTGGACCTCGGCTTGGAGATACTGGGGGTGGACCTGAGGGGACTCGAACCCCTGACCTCGCGGATGCGAACCGCGCGCTCTCCCAGCTGAGCTACAGGCCCGGACGAAGCGACAAAAAAACAGCCCGTGTGGTCGAACGCTAGTATACCATCCCTCCAGGAGAGGCACGTCCCTCGAGCCCATCGCCTGAGCGCTGGTGATGTCGAGATCGCGTCACGGAAGGTGAAGCAGCACGGTGTGTTGGGCTATCCTTACCCAATGCCGAGGCCTGACTAACCGGGGCCGCGAGAGGACGCGCCGTGGACTTCGATCTCCAAGGGAAGGCGGCCATCGTCACGGGCTCGTCCCGTGGCATAGGGAAGCATATTGCCATAGCCCTGGCCCGCGAAGGGTGCCACGTGGCCCTCTCTGGTCGTACGCGGGATACGCTTGAGGCCGCTGCGCAGGAGATCCGTGACGTCGGCGTGAAGGCCCTGGCGGTCCACGTGGATCTGGCCGAGACCGCCGGAGTCGAACGGCTCGTTGCCGAGGCGCACGGGGCGTTCGGTCGCATCGATGTGTTGGTCAACAATGTCGGCGGCGGCCGAGGCGGCTCGCTTGCGGAAACGTCCGACGCCGAGTGGCAGGCTGCCCTGGACCTCAACGTGTTCGCCGCAATTCGCGCGAGTCGCCTCGTCGTCCCCATCATGCGGGACCGGGGCGGTGGCTCCATCATCTTCATCTCGTCGATCTACGGCAGGGAGACCGCGCCGCTTCCCAGCCAGGCGCCGGCCTACAGCGTCGCGTATCACACGGTCAAGCTCGCCGAGATCAGCCTTGCGAAGGCGATGGCTCGGGAGTTGGCGCCCTGGGGAATCCGGGTGAACAGCGTGGCGCCGGGGTCGATCCTCTTCCCCGGTGGGGGATGGGCGCGCAGACTGGAAGCCAGTCCCGAGCGCATCGAGCAGTTCATCCGCGAGGAGATGCCTCTGGGACGCTTTGGGCGACCGGAGGAGGTCGCGGCCGTTGTCGCCTTCCTCGCCTCACCGCGGGCGAGCCTGGTCACCGGTGCCAGCATCCCAGTCGACGGCGGACAGGGACGCTCCACGCTGTGAACGGCGCGCAGTCGCCGATCGCGTGCCTGTCAGGCGAGCGATCCCACTGTTCAGAAAGCCACTGGATTTCTGAACAGAGTCGACAAGACGGGCAGTCCCCCGGCGAGATCAGCGGCGCAGCGCGCGTATGCGCTCGATGACGCCGGGGAGCACCTCGAGCACCCGATCGATCTCCTCGTCGGTGTTCTCGATCCCGAGGCTCAGCCGAAGGTTCCCCTCGGCGAGAGCCTGTGGCAGTCCCATCGCTTGAAGCACGTGGGACGGCGCGAGTGTGGCCGAGGCGCACGCGGAACCGGAGGCTGCAGCCATGCCCTGGACGTCGAGCTGGAGGAGGAGAGCCTCTCCGTCGACCCCGTCAAAGCAGAAGCTGGCGATCTGGGGAAGACGGTCGGTTGGGTGGCCGGTGACCGTGGTGCCAGGCACAAGGTTGCTGATGCCGTTCATCAATCGAGCGCTGAGCCCGCCGGCGTGAGCCGCCCGCGCCGACCATTCCGGGAGTGCGAGCTCGAGCGCCCGGGCCAGCCCGATGATCGCCGGCACGTCCTCCTGACCGGCGCGCCGTCCGCGCTCGCGGTCGTCCCCGTGCAGAATCCCACGCAGCAAGACGCCGCGCCGGACCCACAGGAGACCCGCCCCCTTCGGACCCCCAACCTTGTGGGCCGAGAGTGACAGGAGGTCCACACCGAGCCTCTCCACGTCGAGGGGGAGATAGCCGGCTGCCGCGATGGCGTCCGTGTACACCGGCACAGACGGGTGGTGCTCCTTCACGGAGCGCGCGATCTCCCGGACCGGCTGAAGAGAGCCGACCTCGTTGTTGGCCAGCATGACCGACACGAGGATTGTCTCGTCGGTCAGCGCGGACTCGAGGGCGCCGACGTCGACGACACCATGGGAGTCGACCGGCACATAGGTGACGCGCCAGCCCTCCCTCTCGAGCTGCGCCGCCGTATCGAGGACGGCCCGATGCTCGACGCGTGTCGTGATGATGTGACGGCCCCGGTGCTGGCTGGCTGCGGCCACGCCTCGGATGGCGAGATTGACCGACTCAGTTCCCGAGCTCGTGAAGATGATCTCGTTCGCAGCCGCCCCGAGGAGTGCGCCGATGCGAGCGCGCGCACTGTCCACGTCCCGTTTCATCGCACGTCCATTGCGGTACGTGGCGGCGGGGCTAGACCAGCGTTCTGTAAAATACGGAACCATCGCCTCGAATACACCGGGCGCTGGAGGCGTGGTCGCCGTATGGTCGAGGAAGATGCGCGGCGGATGCACGGGCCCTCCTGCATCTCATGTCGTGAGTATTCTATGCTTCTCCATGCGCACACGGGTGTCCCGACGGCAGCCAGGCAACGCGTCTACCGAGGTATCGACGTTACGCAGCAGGAGGGTTCATGGCTGCCGAACTTTGGCAGGCGGCTGTTCTCGGCGTGGTCCAGGGTCTGACTGAGTTCCTCCCGGTCAGCAGCACGGGGCACCTGATTCTCGTGCCAGCCGTCCTGGGCTGGCCGGAGGGTCTCGTGACGCGTCTCGCGTTTGACGTCGCGCTCCACATCGGGACGCTCGGGGCGCTCCTCGGTGTCTTCTGGCGGGACTGGGCCGTCCTGATCGTCGCTGCGCTTCGCACCCTTCGGAGCAGGTCTCTCGCCGACCGCGAGGCCCGCCTCGCGTTGCTCCTCGCCCTCGCGACCGGCCCGGCTGTCGTTGCGGGCGTACTTTTCGAGTCCCAGGCGGAGACGCTGCTGCGCTCCCCGGTCGTCGTTGGGACCGCCATGTTCGGCGTCGGGCTGATCCTCGGCATCGTCGATCGGCTCGCGAGTTTGAAGCGCGACGAGTACTCCCTCGGGCCGGCTGCGGCGCTGGCCGTTGGTGTTGGACAGGCGCTGGCTCTGATCCCAGGGGTGTCGCGCAGCGGCGGGACGATCGCTGTCGGGCTCGCGACCGGTCTCACGCGGAGCGCGGCCGCCCGGTTCTCATTCCTGCTCAGCACGCCCACAATCGTCGGCGCGGTCGCGAAGCAGTCCGTGGATGTCGGTCAGTCGGGAATCGGGCCGAGTGAGGTGGGAGTGTACGCCGTGGGTATCGTCACGTCGGCGGTCTCGGGCTACGCGGCGATCCGGTGGCTCCTTGCCTACCTGCGTCGGAGGAGCCTGCTCCCGTTCGTGATCTACCGCGTTCTCGTTGGTTCGGCAGTGATCGTACTCGCCGCTGCGGGGCGACTCTAAACGGAATCCAAGGTGAAACTCGCATGACGGCGTGCCTGCGGAATGCGGGTCTCTCGGTGGAATGAAAATAGGTCAGTAGCGGCGGCCGCGCTGCAGGGCGATGTCGAACGTCGCCGTGTCCGCCACGGCCATGACCGCCATGACACCGGCCTGGATGGGGTCGGTGACCACAAGGTCCGCTGCCGACGGCACGCTGCCGGCCATGTTCAGCGAGATCACAATGATGCCCCGCTCCCGGACGTCGCGTACCGCCTCGGTGATCTCGCCGCCCATAATCGAACCGGCCAGGACAAGAACGCGCGCCCGGGGCAAGCGCGCCACTGCCCGTGCCGCCCCCGCAAGCTCTGCCTCGCCCACGAGGGGAATCGTGTCGACGGAGATGCGCTCGCCGCGGATGTTGTGTCGATCGGACTCGCTGATGGCACCAAGGGCGACCTGCCCGACCTGGGCACCGCCGCCGACGACGATGATCCGCTTCCCGTAGACGCGCGCGAAAGGCTCGACGGGCGCGATCGCCGACACAATGGCCAGGCGCTCGAGATCTTCGATAAGCCGTCCCTGGTTCTTCGCGTCCTCCAGCTCGAAGTAGACCTCCGCGCGTCCCGCGTGCCGATCGGTTATGTCGACGTAGGCGATGTTCGCGCGATGCGCGGATATCACGCCGGTGAGCTCGTGCAGCGCGCCGAGTCGGTCCTCGATGGCGATCAACAGGGCGAGCTCGGGGACCGGAGCCGCGGGATTGACCAGTGACGCCTCCGCCATAGTGCCCAGTATTCTAATGCACGCGTCGAGCCCGGGTCTGGCGTTGGTTGGCGCGAGAGTTGATGTGCCAGAGCATAACCTGTTAAATAGTCGAAGCGCCCGCCGGTGGCCTGGGGAGAGAACGCTGTGACTCGACTTTCGGAGGACGAGATCGGCCGCGCGCTTCAGGGGTTGCCCGGTTGGGAGCGCGCGGGAGATCAGTTTGTGCGCACGGTCCGCTTTCCCGCGTTCATGGCTGGCATCGCGTTCGTGACCCGCATTGCGGACGTGGCGGAGGCCGCGGACCATCACCCGGACATCGACATCCGCTATCGGAATGTGCACGTAGCATTGTCGACGCACGATGAGGGCGGGCTGACCGAAAAGGATGTCGACCTGGCCAGGAGCATCAGCGAGGCGCTCGGCGAGGTCGAGGCCGCCGGATGAGCAACCAGCGTGACGGGACAGCGCCCGCGTCACGAGATGCCCTGCTCCTGTACTGTCCCCTCGATCGGAAGGTTACGAGGCATATCCGACGGGAGCCCGGCGCAGGCCTCGTGTGCGTTGAGTGCGGGAGGCGTCTCGATGTGCTTCCCCGGCGCGGCTCGACCGCGCTGGGGAGCGAGGCTGACGCGGGAGAGGAGCAGCGGACAGCGCTGGTGGCTCCGGTCGACGTTGCGCGTCGGCCAGTGCCGTCCCGCCGCTCGGGTGCGGTGGGAACGATCTGGGGGGCGTCGGTCTTCGTCGTCGTCGTCGCAGTCGTTGCTGTCCTTGCGGCGATCAATGTTGTCGCCCATATGATGGCGCCTGCCTCCACGCCGACGCAAGCGACCGTCCTGCCGACCGAGGGAAATGCTGATTCTCCTGCTCCCTCGGTGACGGCCGTCCGCATAGCCAATACGGACGGCCTGGGGGCATACATTCGCCGCACGCCAAACCTGAGCGACCGGCTCCGTGTGTGGCCGGAGGGGACGCAGCTCACGGTCGCAGGACCGGATGCTGCTGCCAACGGGCTCCAATGGAAGCAGGTGACAGACCCGGCGGGCAACCACGGCTGGATCCCAGCTCAGTACACGGCTCCAGTATAATTCGCCAGCTTCGCTGCTCGTCCCCATCGACCTGCAGCGTCCCTTCCCGCTAGGAGGTATGGAGTGCCAACCTATGTCTACCGCTGTCAGCAGTGTGGCGCCGTTCTCGAGCGTCGCCAGGGTTTCCAGGATCCTCCTTTGACAGTGTGCGAGACGTGCAGCGGCGAGCTTCGCCGCGTTCTCCAGCCGGTCGGAATCATCTTTCGTGGGAGCGGGTTCTACACCACGGACTATCGCAACTCCTCGTTCTCCAACGGGCGTGACGAGAGATCTGACGCCGGGCAAGGCGCCGAGGAAGACTCCCGGGCGCCTTCAGGATCCAGCTCCACACCCAGCACCAGTGACGAAGGGACGGGGGCGAGTTCGCACCCTTCCAGCTCATCGACGGCGGTCGCCGGCTCCGACTAGCGTCGACCCCTCGGCCTGTGCATACTCGCGGGCGTCGCGCCGAGTGGCCAGTTTACAGCGCCCTCGTGTCGGTCGCTCGTCACGCATTTCAAAATCAAGAATGCCCTGCCGGGGGTGATCGTGCGCGCCGTCTGTCAACGCGTGGGCCGAGCTCGCGTGATCGTCGAGGGCGAAGTCGTCGGGGCGATTGGACCGGGCTGGGCCGTCCTTCTCGGTGTCGGGCGGGAGGACACAGAGGCTGTGGCCTCGGCGCTGGCGGAGAAGCTGTCCACGCTCCGGGTGTTCGAGGACGCGTCGGGGCGGATGGCTCGCTCCGCGAGAGAGGTCGGCGCTGAGTTCCTCGTCGTGAGTCAGGTCACGCTTCACGCTGATCTGTCTCGCGGTCGACGGCCGAGTTTTACCGGCGCCGCTCCGCCGGAGCGAGCTGCTCCCCTCGTCGAGCACTTCGCTGATGCGTTGCGTCGACGGGGTTTCTCTGTCGCCACCGGGCGGTTCGGGGCGATGATGGATGTGGAGCTGGTCAATCGCGGACCCGTGACGTTCGTGCTGTCGACGGACGGCTGGGACTGACGTCGCTCCTCACCTCGAAACATCTGCCTCATTGTGCGCGTCCGCCTCGCGTGGTAGCCTACGAAGTGAGATTCAGACGGCACCCGGCCGTCCTGAAGTTGGGAGGAGCGTCGTGCAGCATCCCGAGGGCACGATCGAGGCGTTGCTCACTGAGGAGCGCCGGTACCCGCCGCCGGATGGATTTTCTGAGCGAGCCAACGTTACAGACCCCGGCATCTATCGGCGCGCGGACACCGACCTCGAAGAGTTCTGGGCGACAGCGGCCCGAGATCTGGACTGGTTCAAGCCCTGGGACCGAGTTCTGGAGTGGAACGTCCCGTGGGCAAAGTGGTTTGTCGGCGGTGAGCTGAACGTCGCCTACAACTGTGTGGATCGCCACGCCCACACGTGGCGGAAGACCAAGGCAGCGATCATCTGGGAGGGCGAGCCCGGCGACACGCGGGTCCTCACCTATTGGGACCTCTACCGGGAGATCAACCGGGCCGCGGTGGCACTTCAAGCGCTCGGCGTGCGTAAGGGCGACCGCGTCGCTCTGTACATGCCGATGATTCCGGAGCTCCCCATCGCGATGCTCGCGTGCGCTCGCCTCGGGGCACCGCACTCTGTCGTCTTCGGGGGATTCAGCCCGGAGGCGCTGCGGGATCGCATCAACGACTGTGAGGCCAAGGTGGTGGTCACCGCCGACGCGGGCTACCGCCGGGGCGGGCTCGTTCCCCTAAAGGAAAACGTCGACCAGGCACTGAAAGAAGGGTCCTGCGCCGAGCACGTCGTCGTCGTCCGGCGCGCCGGCCCCGCTGCGCGCGAGGTCGCGATGCAGGCCGGGCGCGATGTCTGGTGGCACGACCTCATGGCAGAGCACGACGGCGCCGTCGTCGAACCCGAGACGGTGGACGCCGAACATCCGCTGTACATCCTGTACACCTCCGGCACGACGGGGAAGCCGAAGGGTGTGCTGCACACGAGTGGCGGCTACCTCACCGGCACGATGCTCACCACCAAGTGGATCTTCGACCTCAAGGATGACGACGTCTATTGGTGCACGGCCGATATCGGCTGGGTCACGGGCCACAGCTACATCGTCTACGGTCCTCTGGCGAACGGCGCGTCGACCGTGATGTACGAGGGGACGCCCGACTACCCGGACAAGGACCGCTTTTGGCATATCGTCGCGAAGTACGGCGTAACGATCCTCTACACCGCTCCGACTGCCATCCGGACCTTCATGCGGTGGGGCATGGAGTATCCACAGCGCCATGATCTCACGTCGCTGCGGCTGCTGGGCACGGTCGGCGAGCCCATCAACCCCGAGGCGTGGGTGTGGTACCACGAGCACATCGGGGGCGGGCGCTGTCCAGTTGTGGATACCTGGTGGCAGACCGAGACGGGCATGATCCTCATCTCACCTCTGCCGGCCGTGACCACGTTGAAGCCCGGTTCTGCGACGCTTGCCCTCCCGGGCGTGGACGCCGACATCGTGGACGAGCAGGGCAACAGTGTCGGAATGGGACGCGGCGGGTATCTGGTGCTCAAGAAGCCGTGGCCGGCGATGCTGCGCACCATCTGGGGCGACCCTGACCGATATGTTCAGAATTACTGGTCGCGCTTCCCCGGCATGTACTTCACCGGCGCGGCGCACGCCGAGATGCTGACGGCTACTTCTGGCTCATGGGGCGTGTCGACGACGTGCTGAACGTCGCGGGCCACCGGATCGGGACGATGGAGGTCGAGAGCGCACTGGTAAGCCACCCGAGCGTTGCTGAGGCCGCCGTGATCGGGATCAGCGACGAGATCAAGGGTCAGGCCGTCGCTGCCTTCGTCACGCCCCGCATGGGCGCAGCACCCGATGACCGACTTCAGGCCGAGCTGCGTCAGCATGTGGTCGAGAAGATCGGTGCCATCGCGCGGCCGGAGAAGCTCTTCTTCACGAGCGAGCTGCCGAAGACCCGGAGCGCGAAGATCATGCGTCGGCTGCTCCGCGATATCGCCGAGGGACGGGTGCTCGGGGACACGACAACGCTGGCGGACCCGGCCATCATGGCTGAGATCAAGACGCAATACGAGGAGCGTGAGGAATAATCCTCGTGGGGACGGGGTCCACGAGCTGTCCCTGCAGCGACCAGGACGACGCGCCCGTGGCCTCGACCGGGACGACTAGGCCAGCCAGATCCCGGTCGCTGGAGAAGAACAGAAGCTTGTTGTTGCGCGTGCGTCCGAACCATTTGCCCTTGCGTTGACCCTCGACGAGGACGTCCTGGGTGGTGCCAACCACGCGGCCGTTGATCTCGCCGGCGATCCCCGACTGCACCCGCTCGACCTCATGAAGGCGACGCTTCTTCTCCTCCTGCGGCACGTCGTCAGGCCACAGGCGCGCGGACGCTGTCCCCGGTCGCGGTGAGTACATGGCGACGTGGACGACGTCGAATCTCACCCGTTCGAGGAGCGCCAGCGTGTTCTCGAACTGGGCCTCCAACTCGCCGCAGAAGCCGACGATGATATCGGTCGAGAGGCTCAGCCGTGGGATGACCGAGCGCATCTCGTCCACGAGGCGCTCATAGAACATCGTCTTGTAGCCGCGCGCCATGCGGCGCAGGACCGCGTCGTCGCCGGCCTGCACGGGGAGATTGACGTCCTCGCAGACCTTCGGGAGCGTCGCGACCGCTTCCATGAGCGGACCGTCAAAGTCGACAGGGTATGACGTGAGGAAGCGGATGCGCGCGATCTCGTCGACCTCACTCGCCTCCGCCAGAAGCTGGCCGAGGGTCGTCCCGATGTCCTTGCCGTAGCGATCCACAATCTGACCCAGGAGAACGACCTCTTTCGCGCCCCGCTGTCCCAGGCTCCGAACCTCCCGGAGGATCTCTCGCGGATGCCGGCTCCGCTCGTCGCCGCGGCGGAAGGGAATGACGCAGTACGTGCAGCGGCGGTTGCAGCCTTGGCTGATGGTAACGGGCTGCGACACGAGACCGACCCGCTCTGCGTCGCTCGGGTCGACGCGATACCGCTCGTCGAGGTCGAGAAGGTCGACGACCTGATCGCGAACAGGGAGGTCGGTTTTCGGCGAAAGGAATCGATCGATGAACGGGTATCGGCGGGCCAGCTCAACCGTATCGTCCTCCACCATGCAGCCCGCCAGGGCGACGCGCATGCTCGGTCGCTGTCGCTTGGCCTGGCCGACACGGATCAGCTCGTTGTGCACCGTCTCCTGCGCGGCGTGGCGGACAACGCAGCTGTAGAGAATGACGATGTCAGCGTCCTCGAGATGCGGCACCGCCATTCCGCCGACCGCTTCCAGCTCGTCGCCGATGCGCCGGGCGTCGGCGGTGTTCATCTGACATCCGATGGACCAGATATGAAAATGCATGCGGGAATTATACGCGTGTGGATCGGCCACACCGACCCGCTGCTGGATTGTGTCACAGGTGCATCACACCGATCAGCTGTTCGCCGATTCCCCAGTCCGCCCATTGGTATACTCCCCTACTGGACCGTTATGACAGATACGATGGCAGAATTCCGCGTCATCGCCGAGTTTGAGCCCACGGGTGACCAGCCCGAAGCGATCCGCAAGCTCGCCGAGGGCGTCCGCGTGGGCCACCGGGAGCAGACCCTCCTCGGCGTCACCGGCTCCGGGAAGACGTTCACCATGGCTAACGTCATCTCTCAGCTGGGGCGGCCGACGCTCGTCATCGCCCACAACAAGACGCTGGCCGCGCAGCTGTGCTCCGAGCTGAAGGAGTTCCTGCCCACGAATGCTGTCGAGTACTTCGTCAGCTATTACGACTACTATCAGCCTGAGGCCTATCTGCCCACGTCGGACACGTACATCGAGAAGGACTCCTCCCGAAACGACGAGATCGACCGTCTCCGCCACGCAGCGACGAAGGCGCTCTTCGAGCGCCGCGACGTCGTGATCGTGGCGTCGGTCTCTTGCATCTACGGGCTGGGCTCACCCCACGAGTATGAGAAGGTCGTTCTCACCCTTCGGCGTGGGGACAGTCGGAAGCGCGAGCGGGTCCTACGATTCCTCACGGACATCTTCTACGAACGGAACGACTACAACTTCACGCGGGGGAAGTTCCGTGTCCGGGGCGATACACTCGACGTCCACCCGGCCGGCCAGGATAGCGCCGTGCGCATCGAGTTCTGGGGCGACAGCATCGACCGCATCACCGAGATCGACTCCCTCACTGGCGAGATCCTTGCCGAGCGCGACGAGGTGGACATCTTCCCAGCCAAGCACTTCGTGACCTCGTCAGACATGCTCCAAGTCGCCATCCGGGATATCGAGGATGAGTTGGCCGTGCGTCTCCAGGAGCTTGAGTCGCAGGGGAAGCTCCTCGAGGCGGCGCGGCTTCGTCAGCGGACGCACTTCGACCTGGAGATGCTCCAGGAAGTGGGGTACTGCCACGGCGTTGAGAACTACTCGCGACACCTCTCTCGGCGCCCGGCGGGCAGTCCTCCCTGGACGCTCCTCGACTACTTCCCGGACGACTACCTCATGATTATCGACGAGTGTCATATGACGCTCCCGCAGATCCGTGGCATGTACCACGGCGATATGTCGCGAAAGCATACGCTGGTTGAATACGGGTTCCGTCTCCCGTCCGCGGTCGACAACCGGCCTCTGATGTGGGACGAATTCCAGGAGCACGTCGGTCAGGTGATCTACGTGTCGGCGACTCCGGGGCCGTACGAGCATGAGCACAGTGTGCAGATCGTGGAGCAGCTCGTCCGGCCCACGGGGTTGGTGGATCCCGAAGTCGAGATCCGGCCGACGAAGAACCAGATCGACGACCTCATCACGGAGATCGGAGACCGGGTGCGACGCAACGAGCGTTGCCTGGTCACAACCCTGACGAAGCGGATGGCGGAGGACCTCGCGGACTACCTTCGGGAGATCAACATCAAGGTGCACTACATCCACTCGGACGTGCAGACGTTCGAGCGCATCGACATCCTGCGCGACCTGCGACTCGGGGTCTACGATGTGGTCGTCGGCATCAACCTCCTGCGCGAGGGCCTGGACCTGCCGGAAGTGTCGCTCGTCTGCATCCTGGATGCCGACAAGGAAGGTTACCTGCGATCGGAGACCGCCCTCGTTCAGACGATCGGCCGCGCGGCTCGCCACGAGACCGGTCGCGTGATCATGTATGCCGACCAGATGACTGAGTCCATGGAACGGGCCATCCGGGAGACCTACCGACGCCGCGAGGCGCAGCTTGCCTACAACCAGGAGCACGGGATCACGCCGCGCGGTATCAGCAAAGCCGTGCGGGACATCTCGCCGCACCTCCGGCACGTGGCCGAGAAGGGGGCGGAGTATCGGGCGACGGGCACCACAGACCGCCAGGAGGTCCTGCGGGTCATCAAGGAGTTGGAAGGCGAGATGAAGCGAGCCGCCAGAGAGCTCGAATTCGAGCAGGCTGCCCTGATCCGAGATCAGATTGCTGAGCTCAGGCGGAGCATCGCGTGAGGCGCGGGCCAATGTCCGAAAGAGATGGGATGGCTGGACGGCCACCCATGGATGGGTTGGGCGACAAGGAGGGGCGCGACGTGTTTAGAAATGGGTCGGTAGCCTCTCGCTCCATCGAGATCCGCGGGGCCCGCCAACACAATCTGAAGAACGTCGACGTCGAGATCCCGCGCGACCGGCTGGTCGTCATCACTGGACTCTCCGGTTCGGGGAAGTCGTCCCTGGCGTTTGACACGCTCTACGCTGAGGGCCAGCGGCGCTACGTGGAGTCGCTCTCCGCCTACGCGCGGCAGTTCCTTGGGCAGATGGACAAGCCAGACGTCGAGTTCATCTCCGGCCTCTCCCCCGCAATTTCGATCGATCAGAAGGGTGTGTCTCACAATCCGCGCTCGACGGTCGGCACGGTCACCGAGATCTACGACTACCTGCGGCTCCTCTACGCTCGAATCGGCAGTCGGCACTGCCCGAGCTGCGGGCGCGCCATCGCGCAGCAGACGGTGCAGCAAATTGTGGATTCCATCCTCGGGGTCGGGCCCGGCGCGCGCGCCATGGTGTTGGCGCCGGTCATCGTCGGGAAGAAGGGGGAGCACCACGCGGTATTGGACGAGATCCGCAACCAGGGGTTCGTGCGCATCCGCGTCGACGGCACGATTCGGGACCTCTCGGAGGAGATCGACCTCGGGCGTTATCAGGTCCATACGATCGAGGTGGTGGTCGACCGGCTCGTCCTGCCCGAGGAGGAGGACGACGAGGAGAGCCGTCGGGCTGACGTGTCCCGGCTCACTGACTCGGTGGAGACCGCCCTGCGCCTTGGCGATGGCGAGCTGGTTGTCACGACTCCCGACGGCGCCGACACCCGATACTCGGAGCGGTTTGCGTGCGTGACGTGCGGCATGAGCTTGGGGGAGCTTGCACCCAGAAGCTTCTCCTTCAACAGCCCGCACGGCGCGTGTCCGACGTGCACCGGCCTGGGCTACCGTCAGGAGATAGACCCGGACATGGTCATCCCGGACCGAGACCTCACCTTGCGAGAGGGTGCCATCAAGCCGTGGTTCCGGGGGACGAGCGGCCAACCGTACTACCTCGCCCTCCTCGAGGGGGCAGCCCAGCGCTATGGGTTCTCCGTTGACGTGCCGGTCCGGGACCTCCCCCAGGATGTCACGGATCTCATCCTGTATGGGTCTGGCGGCGAACGCGTCTCCGTGCAGGCGCCGCGGTGGCGCCATCACCATCATCACGACAACCATCGAGGCAGGAACTACCAGATCGCGTTCGAAGGCGTCGTCGCGAGTCTCGAGCGTCGGTACCGAGACACCGAGTCGGAGGGCATGAAGGAAGAGATCGAGCGCTACATGTGGAACCAGCCCTGCCCGGCATGCAACGGGCTCCGCCTGAAGCCCGAGTCGCTGGCCGTGACGATCGTGGGGCGGTCGATCACCGAGCTCACCTCGCTCTCCGTGTCCCAGGCGATGGCGTGCTTCACCTCGCTGGAAGAGCGGCGACTCGTCCCTGTGGATGGACGACGCGACGATTCGGTCGCATCCGCATGGGGGGACGAGCGGACGCTCGTGCTAACCGAGCGGGAGTACGCGATCGCGCGTCAGGTGCTGAAGGAGATCCGTGCGCGGCTCGGATTTCTGATCGACGTTGGTCTCGATTATCTGACGCTCGACCGTGCGGCCATGACCCTCTCCGGAGGGGAGGGCCAGCGCATCCGGCTCGCCACGCAGATCGGCTCGGGCCTCGTCGGTGTGCTCTACATCCTCGACGAGCCCAGCATCGGGCTGCACCAGCGCGACAACGATCGACTTCTCACGACCCTGAAGCGCCTCCGCGACCTCGGGAACTCCGTCTTGGTCGTCGAGCACGATGAGGACACGATCCGATCCGCCGATTACATCATCGACATCGGCCCGGGCGCCGGCGAGCGCGGCGGCGAGATCGTGGCAATCGGGTCGGTCGACGATCTCATCGCTGAGCCGCGATCCCTCACCGGGACGTATCTGAGCGGCGAGCGCTCCGTTCCAGTGCCGGACCGGCGGCGGGCGGGGAACGGGAATGTGCTTCGGGTCCTCGGCGCCGCGGAGAATAATCTCAAACACATCGACGTCGAGGTGCCGCTGGGCGCCTTTGTCTGCGTCACCGGCGTCTCCGGGTCCGGAAAGAGCACGCTCGTAGCCGAGGTGCTCCACAAGGCGCTCAGCCAAGCCCTCTATCGCTCGAGGGAACGCCCCGGACGATTCGACCGACTGGAGGGCGTCGAGCACTTGGACAAGGTCGTGAACATCGACCAGTCACCCATCGGCCGCACTCCCCGCTCGAATCCGGCCACCTACACGGGCGCGTTCACGCCGATCCGCGAGCTCTTCGCCGCGGTCCCTGACGCGCGGGTGCGTGGCTACGGGCCGGGCCGGTTCTCCTTCAATGTGAAGGGCGGACGCTGCGAGGCGTGCCGTGGCGAGGGGATCATCCAGATCGAGATGAACTTCCTCCCAGACGTCTACGTCCCGTGCGAGGCGTGCAGGGGTCGTCGATACAATCGCGAGGCGCTGGAGATCCGATATCGGGGCGTGACCATCGCCGATGTGCTGGACATGACGGTGGCCGAGGCCGGTGAGATCTTCACCAACGTGCCGACGGTTCGCAACAAGCTCCGGACACTCAACGATGTCGGCCTTGGTTACATCCGCCTGGGTCAGCCGGCTACCACACTCTCGGGAGGCGAGGCGCAACGGGTTAAGCTTGCGACGGAGCTGTCGAAGCGCGCAACGGGCAAGACGCTCTACATCCTCGATGAGCCGACCACGGGCCTGCACTTCGCCGACGTGAGCCGCCTCCTGGAGGTTCTCGACCGTCTGGTCGACGCGGGGAACACAGTCGTGGTCATCGAGCACAACCTCGATGTCGTGAAGACCGCGGATTGGCTCGTCGATCTGGGACCCGAGGGCGGAGACCTGGGGGGGCACATCATCGCCACTGGGACCCCCGAGGATGTCAGTGCATGCCCGACATCGTACACCGGTCAGTATCTGCGGCCAGTGCTCGCGCGTGGGCGACTCGTCCCGATCGGGAATCGCTAGAGTCCTCCTGCCCGTCGTGAGGAATCCTTGGGACGCGCTCGCCGGAATGAAAGCTCGGTTGGTTCTTGGGCCCGTGGCTCCGCACAGAAAGAAGCGCCCAGACGGCACACGCGCTCCTCGTTCGGACGCCCGCGACAGCTCGACTGGCCCCCGTATCCTATGACGGGTGCAGCTTGAAGTAGTCCGCGTTGATCTGCGTGTACTGCTTCCACTCGTCAGGGACGTCGCTGTCCTGCCGAATGGCGCTCACGGGGCAGACGGGCTCGCACGCTCCACACTCGATGCATACGTCCGGGTCAATATAGAACTGCGGATCGTCGTCGGTTGCGTGGATGCAGTCTACCGGGCACGCCTCTACGCAGGACTGATCCTTGACTCCGATGCACGGCTCGCAGATGGTATAGGTCACGTGTGATACTCTCCAGCAAAGTTTACCGGCCGGCCCGAAGAACACTATACGGATCAAGCCTTTGAGCGTCAACCCGGCATCCCGGTCGCGCTAGCGTGTCGCAATTGCCATTCCCGCCCCGAACCCGGCAGAGGGAGTCGCTCCAGGCGATGACTCCCTTGACGGGAGATGTCGTGTGGGTCGTGACGGTCGTCCACGCTTTGGGGCGGAGGCCTTGCGACGGGCTGGCTCCGTGGCAGTGCATAGGGCGAGGTGTGGCATGATCAAAGGCGTCCGCCGGGTGAGCGTCGCGGTGCGTAGCCTGGCCAGCGCTCTGCTATTCTATCGCGACGCGCTCGGATTCTCGGTGACCCGTCACCTCGATCTGCCCGAGCGCGGGCTCCGGCTGGTGCGGCTGGATGCCTTCGGTACGGATATTGAGCTCATGGAGCCCACGGACCCGACAGGCAACGTGGCCCTGTTCCTCGAACAGCGAGGCGAGGGGCTGCATCACGTCGCGCTGGAGGTCGAGGACATCGAGCTCGAGATCCGCACGCTCCTCGCCCGCGGGGTGGAGCTCATCGATCGCGTTCCCAGAGACGGGCCGGATGGGCGGATCGCGTTCGTCCACCCGAGGTCGACGGGGGGCGTGCTTGTTCAGCTCAGCGAGCCGAAGGCGGTGATGGAAGGGAAGGGGGCCACGTGAGGGGTGAGATCGTCTCCGTCGGCACGGAACTGCTGCTTGGCATGATCGTCGACACCAACGCGCAGTACCTGGCGCAGCAGCTGGCCGACCTCGGGATCGATGTGTTCTGGGTCAGCCAGGTCGGCGACAACCTCGGCAGGGCCGTGGAGGTGCTCGACCGTGGCCTCAGTCGGAGCGATGTGACGGTCGTTACGGGCGGTCTTGGTCCGACGGAAGACGATCTGACGAGGGAGGCGATCGGGGCCGCGCTCGGCGAGACGCTCACGGTGGATCCGGAGCTCGAGCAGTGGCTGCGGGACACGTTCGCTCGGCGCGGTCGCCCCATGCCCGAACGCAACATGAAGCAGGCGACACTGATCCCCTCAGCGCGCGCTCTGCCAAACCCAGTCGGCACTGCCCCGGGCTGGTGGGTCGAGCGAGACGGCAAGATCATCGTGGCCATGCCCGGCGTGCCGACCGAGATGCGTCTCATGTGGGACCAACGGGTGCGGCCCGCGCTCCATACGCGTGCGGGGGCGGGCATTCTCGTGACCACCAATCTCAAGGTGCTCGGCCTTGGTGAAGGCGCGGTCGAGGAGCAGCTGGGCGACTTGGTGCACTCGACGAACCCGACGGTTGCGACGTACGCCAAGCCGGATGGTGTGCAGGTTCGAATCTCGGCCAAGGCGTCAGACGAGACGATCGCCCGTGAGATGCTCGCGCCGATGGCGCAGAAGGTCCTTGAGGTGCTCGAACCGTGGGTCTACGGCCGCGACGAGGAGACCCTGGCAAGTCTGGCCGCCCAGCGGTTGGCGGCTCGCGGATGGACACTGACCTCCGCCGAGCGAGGCACTGCGGGTGCGCTCGCGATGGAGATCGGCACGGATTCGACGCTCGCCGAACAGTTTCGGGGAGGATTCGTGGTCGCTGCCGATGGAACGCCGCTGGGCGTCGGATCATTGGACCCGCTGGATCTCGCCGGCGCCGCCCGCAACCAGACCGGCGCGGAGGTTGCCGTGGCTATGGTCCTCTCGTCTGAGGACGGCCGGCCGGTCGCCAAGTTCGCCGCCAACGCAGCCGGACATGTCCAGACGGGGAGCTCGCGATGGAACCTCGCCATCCCTGAGCTCCGTCGGCGCGCGGCTGTCGAGACCCTCGCCCTGCTGCTCCGCGCCCTCCGCGAGGCGACCTGATCACACGCGCCGCCTCAGCAGGCGCGACGCCGGGTGGCGACGCTCGATACAGACGATCGCGCCGGGCACGACGGACCCCTGGGGTCGGGACGAGTGGGCGCGCGTCGGCCCCTCGCACCGGTCGGACGGGGGCACAGCGTGCATGCTTCTGAGTCGTCGCGGTGGAGCGAATGGTTAGCTGAGCAGGCCGTCCAGGTAGGACATCAGCTCGAACGAACCCGTGACGCGGTCCTGGCCCACGCTGCCGTTCGGGCCGGCGACACCGTGCTCGACCTCGGGGCCGGGACGGGGCTCGTGGCGCTCGCTGCTGCCGATCGGGTTGGTCCCCGGGGACGGGTCATCGGGAGCGATCTGGACGCTGACTGTCTGCGGGTGCTGGTGGCTCAAGCGGGGCGCTCTCAATTGCCAAACAGGGTCCGTGTCGTGCAAGCGGACGCCGCGGCGCTTCCCCTCGCTGACTCGTGCATCGACGTCGTCGCCGCCCGATCGGTCCTGGCGTTTATCGCTGATCGTCGGACCGCTATGCGCGAGGCGTTCCGCGTACTCCGCCCGGGTGGGCGGATCTCGTGCTTCGAGCCCATCAATCGGTATCTGACTCGCCACCACACCCTCGTGGATCTCGCGCCCCTCGGCTCGTTGGGGGAGGCGATCAGCGCCTGCTTCGATGCGATATACGCTGATCCCGACGAGCCCTTGCTGACGTTCGACGAGCGAGATCTCGTGCATCTCCTGGAAGACGCCGGCCTCGTCGAGGTGGGGCTGAATCTGATCGTGACCTGGCATCGATTCCGACTCAGCGAGGAGGAAGCGCGACAATGGCTGACCCAGCGCGGGTCGCCGGGGCGTCCGAGCGTTACGGAGCTGGTCGCGAGCCGACTGGGCAGGTCTGCCGCGGAGCGCTACGCCCGCTATTTCGTGGAGGCGGCCTCCAGACAGACGACCAGTCTCCGCCGGGGCTCGGCGTTCGTCTGGGGACGGAAGCCGCCGGTGTGACGTGCGTGCCCGGCGAAACACGGCCGCCGTTTCACCGGCTCGAGCGCGCCTCCTTAGCGATGCCCGGGACGTTGGTCGCTGCCGGGCGTCTGTTCAGTAATTCCGGATGAGAGTCGACTGCGCCCGGTGTCGCTGTAGACGCTCTTGGTCCGGAACTACGCCTAGAGGTGCGGCCGAAATGTCATCCTGAGCGAAGCGAAGGATCTCTGGTGAGTGTCAACTGCCAGAGAATGATCAGTTATGACGAGAGATTCTTCGGCCTGCGGCCTCAGAATGACAGTTTCCGTCCGCGCTGCTAAGAATGTCGTAACCGGCCAAGACGGACGTGGGAGAATGATGGTACGCTACAGCCCGTGGGCGCCCCGTCCAGACAATTCGTAGGCACGCGTCCTGTCAGGACCGTGACGCAGTGAAGGAGCGAGCTCCCGTTTGAGCGAAGAACGCGAGACAGCCGAGTTTGTCCACGGCCGGATGCCGGGGGATATCTTCCTCCGGCGGCGGCGGATGCGCCCACAGGGTCTCCGGCGTGCTCTCGCAGTTCCCGGACTGTTCAGCACTGGCTACGGAAACGTCGGCTCCTCGATCTACTACGCGCTCGGCGTAACGGCCCTCTACGCGCTCGGGGCCGCCCCCCTGGCTCTGCTCGTCGCCGGATTGTTCTTCATCCTTACGGTGCTTACCTATACCGAGGCGACGACCTCCGTTCCCGAAGCTGGAGGTGCGTCGAGCTTCGCCCGCCACGGCCTCGGCGAGTTCATGAGCTTTGTGGCCGGCTGGGCGACGATGCTGTCGTACACCGTAACGATCTCGATCTCGGCATTTGCCGTCGCCGGATACCTGTCCGTGTTCTTCCCGGAGCTGGTGACCTACCCGACGAACGTGGTCTTTACCGTCGTGATTATCGGGGTGCTCATGGCGCTCAACGTGATCGGGGTGCGCGAGGCGTCAACGGTGAGCATCCTCTTCGCTGCCCTGGACCTCACGACGCAGGTCCTGCTCGTCGCGATCGGAGCGATCGCGCTCCTCAATCTACCGCTGCTCATCTCCCAGGTGAGCTTCGGCACGGCGCCGATGTGGGGAAACTTCTTCTACGGCATCTCCATCGCGATGGTCGCCTATACAGGGATCGAGACGATCTCGAACATGGTAGAGGAGGCCCGCAACCCGGAGCGGACCGTGCCTCATTCCTATGGGCTGCTGATCGTCGCGGTGATCGTGCTGTTCCTCGGCATCTCGGTCGTCGGTCTCTCGGCTATGCCGGTGCATCAGCTCCCTGACGGCTCGTACTCGACGGACCTGGCTACCACGTACATCAATGATCCCGTTGCCGGCATCGCCACGAATCTGCCAGATCCCTACCGCGCCATCTTCCGCCCTCTCGTTGCCGGTCTGGCGTCGACGATTCTGCTCATCGCCGCCAACGCCGGCGTCATGGGCGTCTCGCGGCTTTCCTTCTCAATGGGCACCTATCAGCAACTTCCCGGGCTGCTGGGAGCGGTCCACCGGCGATTTCGCACGCCCTACGTGTCCGTGATCGTCTTCTGTGCTGTCGCCGCCGCCATCGTGCTTCCGGGCAATCTGGGCGACATCGCCGACGTGTACATCTTCGGAGCCATGCTCACCTTTACCCTGGCGCACCTGTCAGTGATCGCGATGCGGTTCCGCGAGCCGGATCGGTCGCGGCCGTTTCGTCTGCGCTTCGCGGTTCCCATTCGGGGCGTGCAGGTTCCATTGAGCGCAATCATCGGGGGGATGGGGACCTTCGCTGTCTGGATCATCATTCTGTCCACTAGACCGGTCGGTCGGTGGGTTGGTCTCGCCTGGATGTTGGCCGGCCTGATCGTATACATCGGGTATCGCCGTCGCCACGGCCTGCCGCTGAACGCCACGGTCCAGCGCACGGTGTGGCACCGGACGATTCCGACGAACCTTGGCGTGACGCCTGCCGGGCGCACGGTGAAGACGCGATAGCATGATGGCGGATGTGAGCCTGACAGCCATCGTCATCGCCGGGCTTGCCGGCGCCGCGTCGATGTCCGTTGCGAGCTTTCTCTTTAACGCGCTCGGCATTCCCATGGTTGACTTTGGCCGGCTCATCGCCACCAAGATTCTCCACTATCACTCACACGGGACACGCCTCGGGCTGGTGCTCCACCTGACGAATGGCATCCTCCTTGCGCTGGTCTATGCACTGGTCGTGGTCCAGCTCCTGCCCGGGCCCTATTGGGTGCGGGGCCTGGCCTATGGGGGTGCTCTCTGGCTGCTCATGATGGCGATCATGCTGCCGGTCCTGGGCGACGGCTTCTTCGGGTGGAGGACGTCCCGCGACACCATTCCCTCGGCCCTTGCCGTCCACCTGCTCTACGGCTTGATCCTCGGCTTCGCGCTGCGTCAGTGACCGTGGCGGCGCAGCCCGCACTCCGGCCCTGCCCTGACCGAAGTCCTTCCGCGTGGGCACGACGTGGTGTCGCCTCGTGGGTCCGGTGCTGACCGCGATCCTTCCACGGAACGACTGCACGCTCTCGGACGCATCGGTAGTCCCCGGACCTAGCGGCTGTGCGACCTTCCTCAGCGCATCATCGACCGATGTCGCCGCGCCATGGGTGTCAGGAATCCTCCTCGTGCTCGGAGCGAGCATTCTGGTGCGGTTTGCTGGGTCTGTGCATGTCCTCGCGGAGGACGTTCCATCAGCGGAAGCCGGGGTCAGCAGCTAGGTCGGCGACGACGGCGCTCAGGAGCCGGCGGGCAACCTGTACCCGCCACGGATCGGGGTCGCCATCCTCGACGATCCGCGCGAGCTCGGACACGCGCCAGAATGGGGGTGGAGTGCCGTCCATCAGGGCAGGACGCTGGCGCGGGTTCGCCGTCTCCGTGCCGACCAGGAACAGCATGGAGCCCACGCTATACCAGGCCCAGCCGTTCACTCGGAGTCCATCAGGTCCGCTGGTGCCGCCCGGGTCGAACCGCTCGGCCATTCGGTCTCCGTTTCCCAGCCGAATCGGCCACAGAGCCACATACTATACTACCCAACCACCTGTGCCTGATCGTTTCAGTGAAGCGCCGGCGCACTACCTCAGCGTGGCTCGCGGCCTGCTTCGCCTGGGAGGAGATCGTCCAGTGGCGGTGTGCCGCATCCTGGTCGTGGACGACGATCCGCTCATTGTCACCATCCTTACGGACATTCTGGAGAATTAGGTCGGACGTCTCTGCGACGAGGCCGTGCGAGAGCGCCCCCGTCCGACGCTACTCGATGGCCATTGATACCACCCATCCCATTCTGCCGCTCGGCGTGCGCACGCGAAGCCATTCGAAGCCGTCCGCCGCTGCCGCTCCCTCCAGTACCTGCACGGGCGTCGAGGCCTGCAAGACATCGATGGTGCGTGCGGATGTCGAGGGCCTCTCCCGCAGCCGCCAGCTCGGGGGGCGGGTGATCGCCGACTTGATGATTCGGTCTCCGGGCGGTGTGGCCGGCCCAGGGGATGACGTCTGGGCATTCGGCGAGGCGCCGATGGATCCGGCCTGCGCTGCCTCATCCGCTGCATCGCGAGAGCCCTCGAGAGCGTTCTGGTGCGAGGCGACCGCTACTGCCCTGCTCGCCCCCATCGAGGCGCTCGTCGCAAGGAGAATCCCCGCGGTGCTCAGCAGCGTGAGGATCATCCCGAGAATGACGACGGTCGCGGCCGGACTGCTGAGACTGTCGAACCACTGCAAGGGCCCGCCGAGGTGCTCCCCCTGTGCGTCATGCCGGTACGGAGAGCGCTCCTGCGCATGCTGCTCCTCGGGCGTGGCGCCCCCCGTGGGGCTAGAGACCTGGGGTTCTGTCGACGTCATCATTGGCATCGAACGATAGCAGAGGGCTGCTCACAGCGGAGTTACAACGTCGG
>WHTR01000109.1 GCA_009377635.1 Chloroflexota bacterium | reverse complement strand
CTGACCGGGCGCGTTGAAGTTGGCGACGCTGACGGCGCCGGGCATCTGCGTGGACACATCGGCACACACACCAATCAGCTCCGCCGCCTCGAGACCGAGCACGGCAACCATCGTGCCATCACACCGTTCGGCGTCGCGCTGCATGAGCTTCCCCCGCGCGTGGACCAGACGGAGCGTTGTTGCGGGATCCAGTGCTCCTGCCCAGCACATCGCGGTCAGTTCTCCGACGCTGTGCCCGGCCGCGCCCCCTACGGCAGGCGGTCCACCCAGAAGCTCCTCGAGGTGTGATGCCGCCGCCAGGCTGGTCACCACGACGGCCGTCTGGGCCACATCGGTCCGGGTCAGTGTGGCGAGGGGGCCGTTCGCGCAAAGGTCGCCGATCGGGAGGCCCGTCAGCTCGTCGGCGAGGCGAAACCAGCGGTCGGCAGCCGGACTGACCCTTCTGAGGGCGGTGCCCATGCCGACTTCCTGCGACGCCTGCCCCGGGAACAACACGGCAATGGATGTCCCGTATCCGACAACTGGGGACTGAGCCATCGTCCGCCTCTCCATCCTCAGTCGTCGATGCACTGCGTGCGCCTCACAGAGGCCGTGCAGTCTCTTTCACGTCGAGGACGGCGTGCCCATTGTACGTGCCGCAGAATGGGCACACCTGGTGGGTCGGCTTCGGCCGACGGCACTGGGGACAAGCGCTGAGCTGCGGGAGTCGCAGATGGTGGTGACTGCGCCGGTTGTTCCGGCGTCGCTGCGTAACTTTCTTCTTGGGAAGTGCACCCAATGCTCGATCCTTTCTGTATCATGTTTTCCGAACGCTAGCGTTGTCGAATGCTTTGGGCTCGGTCAGGCATCAGCAGCGTGGCAAGCGCCGCGAACGGGCGCGCTGTCGGCTCCTGATCGCATTCGCAGACCCCGTTATTCAGCTCAACACCACACGTCGGGCACAGCCCCTTGCAGGCAGGCCTGCACACGGCCTTGAGCGGGACCGCGATGAGCAGATACTGGCGGAACGTCTCGGTCAGGTCGAGGACGTGCCGATCGTCGATTCGCAGCGTCTCGTCCTCCGGTGGCGGAAGCGGCGAGCCGGTCACCACATCCACGCACGGGATGAACTCCTCCTCGAACTGCGTTACCACCTGCAGGGGAAAGGTCGTCAGGCACCGGGAGCACTCGACCTCCTCCACGGTTGCCGCGACCTGGCCCTGTACGAGAATCCCGTCCTCCGTCCGCGTGAAGCGAGCCTGCCCCTGCACAGGACTCCTCACAGGCAGCTCCGGACCGAACCGCGGCTCCGTCTCGGAGATCTCCACGACGCGCATCGTACCAGTCGGCGCTTTCAGCAGTGACGCGACGTTGTATGCGCTCATAGGTCACTCCTCTCCGGCGGAGAATCCCCGCACCATTCCGGCTTCCTCCCGTTCTCACGAGATTGTACTAAACGCGTCGCAAAGGCTGTCTCACGAGCGCATGAAGGGTCCCCGCGTCGAACTGCGGCCCATCTGCCTGCTCTAAGGAGTCGCGATGCGCATGCCCCGGTGGCGCGCCGAGATATCGGGACCGGGGAAACTCACATCGGCGGGAATCGAGATGGGGAGTCGTGTCAGAGCTGGTCCAACGCCGGTACCTGGTCTGCCGACTGGGGAGGCGCCCTGGTTTCCCCATTCGACTCCAGCTCGCGAAGGCCGTCCCGCACCATGGACTCGAGCCCCTCCAGGCGCCGATCCAGGTCGAGGAGCACCTGGTAGGCGTACTCATCCACTTCGTGGCGAATCTGCGCGGCGCTGCGCTCCGCCTGCCCAATGATCTCCTGCGCGTGGGCCCCCGCCTGGCGGACGATCTGGTGCTCGCGTGCACGGTCCCGCGCCTGGGTCTCGGCGTTCTTCAGGATCTGGTCCGCGCGCGCTCGTGACTCCCTGAGAAGGACTTCGCGGTCCGCGTTGAGCTTTCGGGCCTGCCGGATCTCGTTCGGCAAGCTCAGCCGAATCTGGTCGATGACCGCAAAGCATTCCTCGTCATCGACCAGCGTTCGGCTCGTGAACGGCATGCGCGAGCCCGCGCTCAGGACCTCCTCGAGCCGGTCGAGGAGGTACAGGATATCCATGGACTCCGGTTCACGAGAGGACAGTTCGGTCATGATCCACGCTCGCGCGCGCCACGTAGCGCCCGGGCAACCGGCGGAGGCACGAGCCCCTCCAGCCGCGCGCCGAGCTGCGCGATCTCTTTTACGAGAGTCGAGCTCAGATGGGCGTGCTCCAGCGACGTCATGAGAAACACTGCCTCGACGGTAGGGTTGAGATGCCGGTTCATGAGCGCGACCTGAAACTCGAAGTCGAAGTCCGAGGTCGCGCGAAGCCCCCGGATGATCGCCCGTGCTCCAGAGGAGGCGGCGTACTCGATCGTTAGGCCCGCGTAGTTCTCCACTGACACGTTCGACAGATCGGCGATGGACTCGCGCACCAGCTGAACCCGCTCTTCCGTCGTGAATAGCAGATTCTTGGCAGGCTTATCATAGATCCCAACGATGACGCGATGGAAGAGGAACGACGATCGACGAATGAGGTCGAGATGGCCATTGTGGATCGGGTCGAAGGTGCCTGGATAGAGCGCAATGAACGGATCCGACGCGGGCGGTCTGGGGGCCGGGTCCTGAGCGCCGGCGGCTAGGTCATGGGTGAGATGGTCCGCCTGCTCCGAGCGTCTTTCCGACATCAACAACTCCGGGATGTGGTCCAGACAGGGCTTCGCGAGTCTCGGCCGTGTACCGTTCAGCACGCATACAGCGAGACTGCAGTGGTGCCGTGGAATCTCGTCCGGGCAAGATGCAGCGTTCCCGCATCCGCGGGAACAGCGAGCGGACGCCCATGCTCGAGCACGACGAGCGTTCCCTCCGTCACGAGGGCTGAGCTCCCAATAGCTTCAAGCACCACCAGTGTATCGGGATCATTGTACGGGGGATCAAGCAGTATTAAATCATAGGGCGAGCGGAAAGTCGATACCACCGTCTCCACGCGGCCTGTGTGAATTGCGGCCCGATCTCCCAACCCGGTCCGCTGCAGGTTCGTCCGTATCGCAGCGCAGGCTCGTTGGCTGGACTCCACGAAATCTGCGTGCTCAGATCCGCGACTCAACGCCTCGATACCGAGCGCGCCGGTCCCCGCGTACAGGTCGAGTACGCGCCGAAAAGGGAACCCGCCCGTCTCCTGCCACTCCTCGGACCGCCGCATCCCGTCCGCAACCACCATAGAGAAGATCGCCTCTCGAACCTTGTCCGTCGTTGGGCGCACGCTGAGCCCCTTCGGAGCCACGAGCTGGCGCCCCTTCGCAGTCCCAGTGATGACCCTCATGCTGGATGTCTCAGTTCGCTTCACCTGCGTCCTCGCCGAGATGTCGCGCCGCTTCGGCGAGGCTGGCGTGTTCCGTCCGAGACAGCGTGGGGTCGACTTCCAAGATGGACTCCGCCGCGTGGCGGACTCGCTGGACAAACGCCAGGTCCGAGACCCGCGCCACCCGCAGGGACGGAAACCCGCTCTGCCGGAGCCCGAAGTACTCGCCAGGGCCACGGATCCGGAGGTCCTCCTCAGCCAGATCGAGGCCGCTGGTCGATCTCGCGACTGCATCGAGACGCTCGAGTGACTCGGGTGCCTCGCTGCCGGCGATGAGAAAGCAACTCGCCTGGTAGCCACTCCGCCCAACTCGGCCCCGGAACTGGTGAAGCTGTGCAAGGCCGAAGTGTTCCGCTCCTTCGATCACCATCACCGTCGCGTTGGGCACGTCCACGCCGACCTCGACGACTGACGTTGACACGAGGACGTCGGAGTCTCCCGTGGCGAAACGACGCATCGTTTCGTCCTTCTCCAATGGTCGCATGCGCCCGTGGAGAAGTGCCAGCCGCAGACCCGCCAGCTCCCGTCGCTGAAGCCGATCGTACTCGGTGGTCGCCGCGCGGGCCTCTACTGATGGCGAACCCTCGACGAGCGGACAGATGATGAATGCCTGCCGCCCCGCAGCCACCTCCGCGCGGACACGCTCGTACGCGGAGTTGCGCGCTAGCGGGCGGAGCAGGGAGGTTTCCACGGGCTGGCGTCCGGGTGGCAGCTCGTCGATCAGCGAGAAGTCTAGGTCCCCGTACAGCGTGAGGGCCAGCGTCCGTGGGATAGGCGTCGCGGTCATGACGAGCAGATGGGGGTTCTCGCCCTTCCGCCGTGCGGCCACGCGTTGGCTGACGCCGAAGCGGTGCTGCTCGTCTACAACAGCGAGGGAGAGCCGGGCGAACTCGACGTCCGGCTGGATGACCGCGTGCGTGCCGATGACGACATTGACCTCGGCAGCCGCGATGGCCGCCAACGTGCGCTGCCGATCCGTCCGGGAGAGGGCGCCGGTCAGGAGGGACAGCCGCAGCGGGCCGCCGAGAATCCCTTCGAGCGCCGACTGCGATCCTTCATAGAGCCTCGTCAACGTTCGAAAATGCTGCTCGGCCAGGATCTCCGTCGGCGCCACGAGCGCAACCTGCCCACCACTGGCGACCGCTGCGAGCAGCGCCATCGCCGCCACGACGGTCTTGCCGGAACCCACTTCCCCCTGGAGCAACCGGACCATCGGGCGGGAGCGGCCCATGTCGTCGAGAATCGTGGAGAGCGCCCGCTGCTGGGCTGCCGTCAGTGCGAATGGGAGGCGCTGCCGAAACTCAGCGAGGAGCTTCCAGGGTACGTCGATCATCTGCGCGGATCGAGAACGGTAGGCCAGTCGACGCTGGAGCACCAGGAGCTGGATCGGCAGCAGCTCGTCGAACGCATATCGCTCGCGGGCTCGCTGGAGCTTCTCTTCCGTCTCGGGCATGTGGAGCTGCAACAGCGCCTCGTCTCGGCCGATCAGCCCCTCGGCATCCCGCAGCCAGTCCGGGAGCCACTCTTCGGCCGGCGGCAACGCCTCGATACCCCGACGCACGATTGCCCGCATGGCGGGCTGGGAAAGGCCTGCCGTCAGCGGATAGACCGGCACGGTGCGGCGCGTATTGAGCGGCGGAGCGCTGGCGGGCTCGTACTCGGGATTCTCGAAGGTGATCTGTCGGCCGTACGCAACGAGTGGCCCGGAGACCGCGAGGCGCGCCCCCTGACGTATCCCGCTCGGCACACCGCCGGCTCGGATCCAGACCGCGGCCACCGCGCCGGTCGAGTCGGCAAGAATCGCGGTGATCCGGAACCGCTTGCCCGGCAGGGGAGCGAGGTCGACCTGGCGCACCGTCCCCTCGAAGCTTGCCACATGCTGGAAGCCGAGAGTCGCGGCGGGCTGGGGCGCCGGATAAGCGACATAGCGGTGCGGCAGGTGGCTCCGGAGGTCCCCGACGGTCGTGATCTCGAGGGCGGCCAGCCGCTTGGCGCGCGTGGGCCCGACCCCTGGCAGCGCGGCGATCGGCGTTGCCGGATCAAGCGTCCGGTCTGTACGACCCCTGGATCCCGTATCAGTTGTGCGGGGAGAGGTCGCGCGAGGCCCGGCAGGCGCAGCCGCTGGGGGGTGTCGGATCACGTCGCGCATGAAATTTCGGAGCTCGGCGACCACGGCAGCACGCTCATCCGCGGTTTGCCGACCGTACGCTCCCACTCGGTCTCGGAGAGCGACGCCGAGCGAGAGTTGATCGCCGCTCCGTTTCACAAACGCTGCGAGCCCGCCGACCACCGAGCGATCATCGTAGTGCCGTTGCTCCTCCAGATGGAGCACCTTCTCCAGCGTGTCGAGGAGCGACGGCGAAGGGCGGGCTGGCGACTCCGGCACGCTCAGTTCTCAGCCCTCATCGCCCGGCGTCGGCGAGGAGGCATCCGAAGCCGAGAAGTCCGGGACCGCAATGCGTGGCCAGCACCGCCCCCAGCTCAGCGACAGGAACAGTCGATAGGCCTTCACGTCGGGCCACGTTCTCGGCCAGGGTGCGCGCCTCCTCCTCGCAGTCCACGTGCGCCACCGCCACCAGCTCCTTGGGGCCAACCGCCTGTGCGAGCTCTGCAATGCGTCGCAGCGACGCCGCCCGAGTCCGAACGCGCTCCAGTGGGTGGACCTCACCATCCAGCACGTGCACGATAGGCTTCACGTTGAGCAGACCGCCGAGGAACGCCTGAGCCTTCCCGATGCGACCGCCACGGTGCAAATACTCGAGTGTGTCCAGCGTGACGCAGATGCGCATCCGCGGGATCATGGCGGACAGCGCCGGCAGTATGTCCTCCGCTGAAGCGCCGGCGCGCGCCATCTCGGCGGCGCGCTGGACGAGCCACGCAAGGTCAATCGACACGGTGAGCGAGTCGACGACATACACGCGCCGTGGGTCGACGCTTTTCGCCGCGGTGCTCGCTACCCCGTGGGTCGCGCTCAGCCTCGATGAGATATGAATGGAGATGACCGCGTCGTGCGTCGCGAGGAGGTTGCGGTACACCTCCTCGAAGATCCCCAGTGGCGGCGCGGCCGTGTGCGGAACGTCCGGATCGACGCGGAGCCGCGTGCAGAATTCGGACGGCGTGATGTCGACGCCGTCTCGAAGCACGTCTCTCCCCCAGTTGACGGTGAGCGGCAGGACAACGACCCCGAGCTCCGCCGGCGCGGCGTGTGAGAAGTCTGCGGTGCTGTCGGTGACGACGGCGACGTTTGGCACGGTCCGCTATTCCAGCGACACGATATACTCGTCGTGCGGCTGTCCTCCAGTGACGATTTCGATCTGAGCGCCGGTGCGCGCTCCGATGACATTCGCGACGGCGCTCGCACCGTCCGTCGTCCCATCCTGTCCGATATAGATCGTGGCAATGTCCCAAGGTCCGGGGCCGAGTCGGCCGAGAGCAGCCCCGACCAGCTCCTCGATGGAGCGCGCCGTCGCCACCGGTCGGTTGTCGATAAGAGCCATAAGGGCACCGCGCTCAACGACTGCGCCCTCGATCCGGGCGTCGCGCACCGCGCGGGTGATGTCGATCGTGTGACACCGGCCCGCGGCAGCCAGGATCCCGGGGCTGTTCTCGTCCGCGGTGGCCTCTGGATTGAGGGCGAGCGCCGCCGCGACGCCCTGGGGCATGCTGTGCGTTGGGACAACAATCGCCGGGCGTCCCTCAACCAGGCGCACGGCTTGCTCGGCTGCCGGCACCACGTTCCGATCGTTGGGCAGAATGATGACCTCCTCACGCGCGACCTGGTACACGGCTCGGAGGATCTCGTCGACCGACGGATTCATCGTCCGGCCACCGGGGACGACAACGGCGCCGAGGCCGGCAAAGATCCCCTCGAACCCGCCTCCCTGTGCCACGGCGACGAGTCCCGTGCCAGCCAGAACCCTCGGAGCCGCGGCGGGTTTCCTTTCGGCCGCCCGCGCAAACGCGCGATACTCGCGCTGCATGTTATCAACTTTGACTTTCAGGATCTCTCCGAGGTACGTTGCCAGATCGAGCACGGCTCCGGGACGCAGCGTGTGCACGTGAACCCTGAGCATCTCCGGGTCGCCCACCACCAGCACTGAGGACCCGAGATTCTCGAGTCGATGCCGCACCGCGTCCGCATCCATGGCGCGCCCTTGGAACAGGACCTCAGTGCAGTAACCGAAATGATCGTCCGCGCCCTGGTGAATGGCGGAGAGGTCAGCCCAAACATCGACGCGAACCGGCGACTCGTCGATGTGCTCCCCGCGCACGGCTTTCAGCATCCCTTCGAGGACGACTCGGTACCCCTCGCCCCCCGCGTCTACGACCGATGCTTCCTTGAGGATCGGGAGCAGATCGGGCGTGTGCTCAACCGACGTGCAGGCTGCGCGATGCGCATGGTCGAGCACGGTCACCACGTCCGCGTGCCTCGCGGCGGCCTCTCGGGCAGCCTCCGCGGCCGCTCGGCCGACGGTGAGGATCGTGCCCTCCACGGGGTTCGGCACGCCGGCGTAGCCGGCCTCCGCCGCTGCCTCGAGCGCCCGCGCTAGGAGCGCAGCATCCACCACATCGTGCCCCGCCAGCGTTCGGGCGACGGCGCGCAGCATTTGCGCGAGGATCACGCCCGAGTTCCCGCGGGCCCCCATCATCGCCCCCGTACCTATGGCGGAGGCCACGTCGCTCAGCGTGCCTCCCCCGGCAGCCTCGACATGATCCGCCGCGCACCGCAGCGTGAGAGCCATGTTGAGACCCGTGTCCCCGTCCGGGACCGGAAACACATTGAGGGCGTTGATCCGCTCAGCGTGTCGTTCGAGCCAGGTCGCGCTCAACGCGACGGCCGCGCTTAGTCCGGCTCCGTCCAGCACGTCACTCGTCCCCGACACCCCCGCAGGAGCCGAATGTCCCACATCTCCCTCTCGCGGCGTAGTATGCCATGCAGTTCGTTATACATCGGCACGCGACGGAGGCGTCAATGAGCGCGCGACCTCTTGATCGTCCTCAGGCGCGGCGCTATTCTTATTCAACCACAAGACCCGCATTCCGCAGACACACTACTGTGCGGGTTTCACCGTGGATTCCGTTTAGAATGGGGCGTTCGTTCGACAGGTCGACAGAGGGAGGGAACTGCGTTGCCGGGAGAGATGATCGAATTTGCCGCAAACGGCGGCTCCGCGAAAGGCTACCTAGCCAGACCACCAGCCGGCCGAGGCCCCGGCGTCATCGTCGTTCAGGAGTGGTGGGGCCTCAATGACCAGATCATGGGCACTGCGGACCGTCTGGCCGCGGAGGGATTCCTCGCTCTCGTGCCGGACCTCTACCACGGGGATATGGCCCAGGAGCCGGGCGAGGCGCAGAAGCTCATGATGGCGCTCAATGTCGAGCAGGCCGCGAAGGACCTGCGGGGTGCGGGCCAAGCGCTGAGGGCCAATGGCGCGTCCGGCGAGAAGGTCGCGGCCGTCGGCTTCTGCATGGGCGGCCAGCTCGCCCTGTACGCCGGGACGGTGAGCCCCGATGTCGGCACCGTCGTCGATTGCTACGGGGGCCACCCGAACGTCCGGCCGGACTACCCGCGGCTCCAGGGGCCGGTGCTTCTCATCGCCGGTGACAAGGACCCGATGGCCGGACCGGGACCGTTAGGGCAGGTCCTCGATGCCATCAAGGCGGTGGGCCAGCAGGCCGAGCTCATCGTGTACCCGGGCGCTGGCCACGCGTTCATGAACGAGCAGCGGCCGGACGCCTACCACGAGCAGCACGCCGGGGACGCCTGGAGCAAGATGGTCAACCACCTGAAGGCCAATCTCCGGTAGCGTGGAACGGAACGGCCGCGTTTCCAGGGGATCTGGCCTGACTGGCGCCTGCCGTCGTTCAGGAGTGTCTGTCAGCCAGAACCGTCAGACTCCGGGACCTCGCGGCAGCGACCGCTACCGGCGCGCTGCCCCCTGTCTTCCGCCGCCTGACGATTCGCCCCGGACGATGCGTTGTAGGAGACCGAGATCGACCGCGCTGATAACGGGCAGGGCGTCCGGGTGCCAGAAATCGAAGGTTACCATCGATGCCGGGCCGGGGTCCGGCGCGCGAACGTTGTCGGGCGTGAGCGCCTTCCCGGAGTACGCGACGCGCAGGATCTTGATGGGGTCCCCGTGGCTCACGCAGACACTCGTCTGGCCCGCGTGCCTCGTGAGCAGCATCCGGAGCGTGCGTTCCATGCGCGTGAACACATCAAGGATCGTCTCGTCGCCTGGGCCCTTCGGCGGATCATAGTAGCTGAAGCCCTCGGTCTCTTTATAGACCTTGTTCAGCTCGCCCTCCCAGGAGGTCCGCACCTCGACGAGCCACGAACACCGATGGATCGGCACGTCCCCCGGGTGGTGCTTCCCGAGGATCG
>WHTR01000108.1 GCA_009377635.1 Chloroflexota bacterium | reverse complement strand
AGCGCAACGGAAGTACCAAAGCTCGCGCTTCCTCGGGCGCCGGGCGCCCGCTGGATAGACTGGGACCGTTAGGGCAGTAGCTCAGTTGGCAGAGCACCGGTCTCCAAAACCGGCGGTCGGGGGTTCGAGTCCCTCCTGCCCTGCTGTATTTACCTGCACGTACGCGCCGCGCCGGCGACTTCGTCTCGATCCTGCAAACGGATTTGCTAACGCTCATGCTTCACCACCCGG
Organism: Chloroflexota bacterium; assembly: GCA_009377635.1. Classification (GTDB taxonomy): domain Bacteria; phylum Chloroflexota; class UBA6077; order UBA6077; family SHYK01; genus WHTR01. The sequence goes on along the minus strand of WHTR01000108.1, from coordinate 9,657 downwards.
TCGAAGGCCTCAGCCGCCTGCTCCTCGATCCCCCTGCCCAGGTGGGTGTAGACGTCGGCGGTGAAGCTGGCCGAGACGTGGCCGAGACGTTCGCTGATCGCCTTCATGGAGACCCCACCTTTCAGGAGCAGGGAAGCGTGAGAGTGGCGGAGCCCGTGGAACGTCACCCCGAGGCCGAGCCGGTCGGAGACCTTGTGAAACTGCTTCGTGAGGGTGTCGGGACGGACAGGCTTACCGTCGCCCCTCTCAACGACGAGATCGTTGTCCTGCCACCCCGCCCCCAGCAGGAGCCGCCGCTCGCTCTGAGAGGCCTTGGAGCGTCTCAGTAAACCCACCACGGACGGTGGGAGAGTCACCGAGCGCCGGGACCGGTGAGTCTTGGTCGTCAGGAAGCGCAGCTCAAATCGCGGCGTCTTCTTCTTGGCCGTCGCCGCGCTTGGTTCCTCAACCTTGACCAGTTGACACGTCTGCCGGATCGTGGCCCGGCCGTCGTCGAAGTCAACGTCACCCCACCGGAGGCCGAGGATTTCGCTCCTACGGAGCCCAGCGCCGAGGGCGAGGGCGACGGGAACCTCTAGGCGGGTGCCAACGACCTCGTCCATGAGCTTCGCCGCGCCGGCCGAGTCCACGACCGCGATATCGGCTTGATCGGGCTTCGATGGCTCAACCGCCGAGGCCGGGTTCACGCTCAGGAGCTGGAGACGTACTGCCCTCTCCAGCGCGTTGTGGAACACGCGGAAGACGTGGAGAACGGTTCGCCGCGAGAGCCCCTTGTCTGGGAGCGAGTCGACCAGCCGCTGGACGTCGAGCGGGCGGAGCTTGTCCAGCCGGATCTTGCCGATGGCGGGGGAGATGTGCTTCTCGCATATCTCGCGGTAGCGAGCATGGGTGCGCGGTGAGATCGACGACCGCGCCTTGGAGTCGAGCCACTGTTCGAGGTACCGCTTGACCGTGAGCTTCTCGGCGTGGCTCAGCTTGCCGGTGTCGAGATCGTGGAGTTGACGACGGAGAGCAACTTGGGCGTCCTTTTCTGTGCCCTTGATCGACGTCCACTTCTGCCGGCGTTTGCCGGTGACCGGATCGGCTGGGAGCTCGACCACGATGGCCCAGGTGTTCGCTCCTCGCTTGCGGTAGTGGCCCTTCATATGGCGTCCCAGGCTTCATCTAGTTCCCGCAGCAGCTCGCGGGTGACGTGTCCTCGAATAGCCGAGACGTTCTGCCCCTCTTGTAGGCGCTCTTTAGTACGAGCGTCCCGCTCCTCTGACAGACTCCGACCCCACAGTTTGTGGGCGAGAACCGTTACCCAGACAGCGTTATCGTGCTTCCACCGCCGCGCCGCCTTGCGTTCCGCTTCGCCGTAGATCGACCGCCAGAGCCTTGACAGGCGGCTTGGGTCTTCCAGGTGGAAGCCGAGGTGCTGCATGGCTTCCTGGATCTCCTCCAGCTCGGCGTAGTCGATGAGTTGCCCACCGCGCAGCAACGTCGCGAGTAGTCCCACTGACCCGTCGAATGGGTTCTCCGTCGTGAGCAGCATCTTGAGGAGCGCAAAGTCGACGGTTGCCCTGTCCGTAATCAGGATGGGCTCATCGGCCTGCAAGAAGTACCAGAGGGGCTTCTTGAGGAACAGGGGTAGGGACAGAAACTCCCCGACCGACACAGCACGTTTGCCGGTCTCGATAGCGGCCACGGTGGCAGGTTTCCACCCGAGGCCAAACGCCTGGGCGTAGCTGGCGACCTCCTCCTGTCGATAACCCAATTCCTCACGCGCCTTCCGCAAGTTGACCCGCAGTACGTCCTGGATTTCGACCCATCCCTCAGACTCCATTCGGCCCAGCCTATCCCGCCTGATTCTGATGAGGCTTGAAAGCCTCCCACGCCGATGGCATACTGGTCAAGCCTAAGAGCCATTAGGCGCGAAAACTACGTAGAACGAAAGGAGCAAATCGCATGGAATCAACGATGCTCACCGTCCCCGAGGCAGCCCAGGAGCTTCGCATCGGCCGAGATCGGGCCTACCAGCTCGTGAGGACAGGACGTCTTCCGTCGATCCGGGTCTCGCGGACGATTCGCGTCCCGCGTCAGGCCCTCTTGCTGTTCATCGAAAGGGAACTGCAAGCGCAGGATCGGAAACTTCCCGGTGAATGACGAAAGCCCCCCGAAGGGGGCCCTCGACGCCACGTCCCATCCTCGCAGGTGTCGACGCATTGTGCAACGCAGCGAGGGGGGGCGGCATGGCTAAGTTTCATCCGACCCCGCCAACCTGGTCCGACGACGTCAAGGGCTACGACTGGCCGACCAAGACGCTGTACGGCTACATCCTGTCGAACCCGCACAAGAACTCGGAGGGCCTCTATCGGCTCCCTTGCGCCTACGTCGTCCACGACCTCGACATGGACGAGGTCCTGTTCGACAAAGGTCTGACCGACCTGCAAGCCGCGGGGCTCGTCAAGTACGACTTCGCCGCCCAAGTCATCCTCGACGTCAAAGGCCTTCACATCCTGCCCCCCGGCTCCGCCAAGCAGGTCGACGGCGCAATCTCGAAGCTCAAACAGGTTCCCGAGACCGCGCTCATGCTCGACCTCTTGGAGCTCGCACGAATCCATGCCCCGGAGCTGGCGGAGCGCATGCCTAGGGAGATCCCCTGCCTAATGAATGTGTCTCCTAACACTTCCGAAACACTTGCCAATCAGGTTCATAGAGATAGGCAGTTAGGGGATGGAGATGATGTCGGATCTTCGGCTCTTGAAGTTGTAACTCCAGATTCGGCCGCCGTTTGCGAAACGTGCGGCGAGCACAAGGGCTACTGCACCTGCACCGAGGCCGGTGTCGCATGAACCCACGCGACGTGACCGAGGAACAGCACATCGAGATGCTCGTCGCCATGCTGCGGATCGAGCGCGGCCGGGGGACGCTTCACGATCACCTGCTCGTGAAGCAACTCCGCGACTACGAGAGCTACCAGGCGAAGACCGATCCCGACTACCAACCCATGGTTAGTGACGCGTGGGGCCAGATCGAACCCTGGTTGCGGTGGGAAGACGAGATGGGCTCGTGAGCGAGCAGCAAGGCATGTTGCCCTTGGTCGAACCGGCTCTCGCCGAACGCGCCCTGACCCGCGCCGGCGACCCGACGACCTCCCGGATCGCCGCGGCTGGCATCGGAGCCACCATCATCTCGGAGACCCAGCAACGGATCTTGAGCTTGTTGCGGATCGAAGGCCCACGAACCGACGAGCAGATCGCCGCTCGGTTCCGTGACCTCTGGCCCGAGCAGAAGACGTCGACCGCGTCGCTGCGGAGCCGACGCTCGGAGCTTGTCCGTAAGGGGCTTGTCGTCGAGTCCGGTCACTTCGGGACCACCGAACACGGCCGCCCGACGACGATCTGGAAGGCCGTCTGATGGGCCGCTACACGTCCCACGGCGAGGCCAGCAAGGAGACCCCACCGAAGGAACGGTCCAGCCGGGCCCGTATGGCAGTCGCCCTACGCCGGGTAGCCGACGACCTCGCCGACCGAGGACCCAACGATGCCCTCGCGTCCCTGCTCCGATCCGCGGCCTACGAACTGGACCTCGCCGACAGGCTCGTCGCCTCCGGTGGGGCACCATGACCCATCGCGAAGTCGGCACGCACTCCGGGACCCTCGCCAGCTTTCCTGCAACGAGCGCATTTCAGAGTGAAAGTGGTAACAAAAAAATAGGAGCGCAGGGGGGCGGTCAACCCATCGCGAACCCAGCGCCCCGGGGGACCCTCGCCCCGTCTCCCGTTTTACACACTCTCGGAAAAAAAGTGAGGGTGCCAGGGGTCCAGGCGCGAAACGCTCGATTCACAGCACCCATGCCCAGGCATCGTCAATCCGTTACGAAATGGGGCTCGTTTTTTCCCAGGAGGTTTTTTTCTCATGCGTGAGGCCGACAAGATCATCGCCGTCAACCTATGGGCCTACTTCCTCAGCGCCCTGGCGAAGCTCGACCCCGAAGACTCCCAGCGCATCCGCGACGAGATCGTCCAGGGCACGACGCACTACCGCGCCGACCCCGTCGGGAGCCGCCTGCATCTTCGGCTCACCGGCGCGACCGCGATGGAGCTCGGCAGCATCCACCGACTCCAGATCCTGCGGCCGCTTTCAAGTCCGACGACGAACTGAGTGGATAAATGACACCCCTACATGAGAAACTGAGGTTAGAAGCTCCAGCAGAGCACTTAGTAGGCGTTGCACCGTTCCCCGCGGCCGGGTCCTCCGGACGGGCCGGTGGCGCAGGATCGAACAGGCTACCTGCTGCCCCATACACGCACGCCCCCCTAACTGGAGTTATCCAATGACCTACGAACAAGTGCTAGAGCGCATGCGCGTTCTCCGTACCGAGATCGGCGCGCTCGCCAAGAAGAAAAACCCGTCCCCGGCCGATGAGGCACGCCACGACGATTTGATGATCGAAATGGACGACCTCGTCGACCGGGAGCGCAACCACCGCGTCGCGCAGATCCAGGCCCTGGCCGCCAACCCCGCCAACGTCATCCCCGGCGACGACCAGAGCCGCGCCCTGATCGACCGCGGGGACGAATCCACCACCCGCACGCGGCTCGGCGGCGGCAACGAGACACGAGACCAGGCACGCCGCGCCCTGGAGAACCTAGCGCGATCCAGCGAACGTCTGGAAACGACCGACCAAGCCATCGAGAAGGTGACGCGAGCCCTCGACGGGTACGACGGTGCGAACACCGACGATGTCGCCCGATGGACCGCCGCCACGATAGATCCGGCTTACGAGTCGGCGTTCCGCAAGCTCCTGCGCGACCCGCAAAACGGACACCGGGAATTCTCCGACCGCGAGCTCGCCGCCTTCCAGCACGCCCGGCAGGTGCAGCGTGCGATGAGCCTGACCGACTCGGCCGGTGGCTACATGGTCCCGTTCCAGCTCGACCCGAGCATCATCCTCACGTCCGACGGCTCGATCAACCCGATCCGCAGGATCGCGAAGGTCGTCACGGCCACGGGGGATAAGTGGAACGGGGTTTCGAGCGCCGGTGTGACCGCCTCGTGGGACGCCGAAGCCGCGGAAGTCTCCGACGACGCCCCGACCCTCGCGCAGCCGAGCATCGACGTGTTCAAGCTCGCCGCCTTCGTGCCGATCAGCATCGAGGCACATCAGGACGCCGCGAACGTTGACTCCGAGGTCGGCATGTTGCTCGCCGACGCGAAAGAGCAGCTCGAAGCCGAGGCGTTCGTCTCCGGCGCGGGCACGACCGAGCCCATCGGTATCACGACCGCACTCGACGGCACGGCGTCCGACGTCCCGACCGCGACGGCCGACGTGCTGGTCGCGGCGGACCTGTTCGGTTTGCAAGCCGCGCTACCTCCGCGGTTCCAGGGTCGTGCAGCATGGACGGCGAGTCTCGAAACGATCAACGAGATTCACCAGATGGAGACGACCAACGGCGCGCGCTTGTTCCCCGAGCTCGCCCAGGACCGTCTCCTGCGAAAGCCGCTCTATGAGGCTTCGTACCTCGACGCGGCAGGCGACACCGCCACCGCGGGCAACGACTACGTCGCGGTCTATGGCGACTGGTCGAACTACGTCATCGCCGATCGCATCGGAACCACGGTGGAGTTCATCCCCCACCTGTTCCACACCACGACCAACAGGCCCTCGGGCCAACGTGGTTGGTACATGTTCTCGCGCGTCGGAGCCGACAGCGTCAATGACGCCGCGTTCCGGATGCTGGTCGCGTAAGACGTGGGGAAAAATGCCGAAGCCGGTTCCCCGTCCGCCTCGCTTATGGGCGTCCTTTCGGCCGGCTCGGAAGTCGTCGGAGTTCTGCCCGGCGCACAAAGCTCGTCGCGGTGTGAGTCGCGGTTCCTCCCGGGGCCGCGACTCCACCCGACGACTATCGAAAGGGAACGCTGATGCCATTCTCCGGAACCGAGACCGTCTACGGCGACCTGGCCTCGACCAGCGGGATAGGCCTCGGCTACATGCTTTACAACTACGGACAAGCGCCAGCGCCGGTGCGATTGAAGATCAAGAATCTCGGCCCGCCAGAGTTACGGCGGGTCCATGTCGGAACTTACAACGGTCCCGGTCTGGCGGATTTCCTCAACGCCACGCGCTGGGCGCAGATGGAAGCTACCGGGCGTGGGTGGACCGTGACCCTAAGTGGCAGCACCGCCTCCGTGGCCGACGCCAACGCTTCGGGCGGCAACGTGGCGGAGACCAGTTATGCCTCGACCGGGATGCTCACCAGGGTCCGGATGGAGCGCAGCACCAATCTCGACACGCTCGCGGGGCGCAGGTTCGACGTCTACGTGCGGCTGCGAACCACCGTGACAGGCGATACCCACAACATCGGGATGGAGACGCACATAGGCACCGCCTCGATGGGTCAGCAAACGTCGGTGTTCGGCCCCGTCACGGGGAGCGGGACGGCTCAGTACGTCTGGCATAAAGCGGGGACGTTGGCCTTTCCTTCGGGAGCCCTGAGCACAATCGAGTTCTTTTTCAAGTCGAGCGCCGACGACACCGCGGCGCGATTGAGATGGGACGCGATGTATCTATTCCCGACCCAGTGTCGGTTCGGGGGGTCCGGCCTCGCAGACCAGGGGCTAGGTGTGAACGGCTCGTTTGTCACCGACCCCGAGAACCATCGCGTAGAGATCTTGGACGATTCGGATCTCGTCATCTCCTACGCTAAGGACCACGCCGGTCCGGTCCCGCTGAGGGTTCCGCCCGGTCTCACCCTCGTGACCTTCCTCTTCGAGACGGAAGGCGCGGAGGAGGCGACCCATCCGGCGACCTTGTTGAGCCAGAACGCGACGGTCTCCTGGACCGCGAGCCCCCGCCACTACTCGTGACACAAACCGCGGTCTATAACTCGACCTCGACCGTCTGCCTGCACGAGGCCGCGCACGCGGTCATCGGAGATCGTCTCGGAACCCCGCCCTTCGAGATCGTGCTGCGCGGGAGCACGAAGCACAAACGCAAGCAGCCCGGCGATAGCCCGGGCTGGGTCTACTACGAGCACTCCGAGCCCGATGAGCGCCTACGCCGCCGCATCGAGGACTCGGTGTTGATGCGCGGCTACGTCACGAACGAGATCCGCAACGCCGCCGAGCACCACATCATCCGCGACCTCGCGGGCATCGCGGCCCAGCAGCACTCAGGCACCTTGCCACCAGGATTCGTCCGGACAGAGCGCGACGACTTCGACCGTTCCGAAAGAACCGCCGCTCTCCTCTGCGCCAACGAAACAGAGCGCGACTGGTATCTCGGCTGGCTCTATCAGCGCGCCCTGTCGCACGTCCGCGACGCATGGCCCACGATCAAGGCCGTGGCCGGGGTACTGGAGGCGGAGCTGTATATCGACAGGATGCGCTTTGACGCCATCATCGACGACCTGCGGACCGCAGAGCGAGAGCGATTCTTCAAGCAGCAGACCGAGGCCGTGACCCGCTCGACTGAGGCCCTGAACGCTGCGGTTCAAGCGCACCACGAACGGGAAGCCTGACCGGGCGACCAGGTCCGAGGGATCATCGGGGCACCCACCGGGGGGTCGGCTCGCGAAAGCGCCGTTTCGTAGCACCCCATGCCACCCCTGCGGGGGGTCCGTCAGGTTCAAACGTTTGGAAACGCGGGAGGCTTTACGCCACGCCGATGGAGCGCAGTTGATCGAGCAGGCCGTCGACTTCCTGCGAAGTGGCACCCATTTCCCAAACGACCGAGGTCCGGTCCTCCAGCTTGCAATGAATCCTCAGCGTGCTGTTGTCACCAGCGTTCGCGGGCGGGCTCGACGTCACCGTGACCTTTTCCGGATGAGCGAGCGACAACTCGGCGACGCCCTGCTTACTTCTAACGCGAAGGGCTCTTTCCACCAGGTGGACGATGACCTCTTGGTCTGGGGTGACCTCGACGAACGCCTGCTCCTCGCCGAGTTCCACCCTCGCCTGCTCTAGCGTCCACGTCATGGGGGCAGGGTAGTCCAGACGCGGACGAGGGGACCCGCAGGTCCCCCCGACCTCTTCGTGACCCTCGGACCGGCTCCTACGTGACGGCCTCCAGTCTGTGAGTCGACTTCAACGCCATGCCAGCGGCCAGGTTGCCAGCGTCGTCGGCGAGCTTGTCGACCTCCTCAATGATGAAGTCGTACTCGATGGCGCTGAGCCCGGCGAGGGCGTCCCTTAGCCCCGTGTTGTCGATGCCGGCGACCCGTCGCTGTTCCAGGTCGTGGAGCCACTGGGACGCCTGCTCGACGATTTCCTCGGCCGTGAGGAGTCCAGACGCCTCGATCTTGGACCGGAGCGAAAACACGACGACCCCGACCCGGATGGCGACCTCCACCCGGGCCTTGGCGTACTCGAACACCGCCGCCCAGCCGTCCTCCGTGATCGCCAGGGGGCGACTGTCCCGGTTGAATAGTTGCAGGTACTCCGCCGTCAGGTTGTTCAGGGTGTGCGCGGGCGAGAGGGCCGCCATGAGAAAGTCCCTGCGCTCGAATTCGTTGCTGGGAAGCTCATCCGACGACGGCGCGAGGCTCCACTCTCCCGCTGGGATCGAGACGCAGCCCTTGGAGAATCCAGTCATGCCGGGTGTCGTGGTCATACCGTCACCCCCCGAGAGGCTGTGGCCCTGAACCCGTCTCCTTCGGGCAGCTCCAACGTTCTCCAGAGCTCGACAACGGCCGCCTCCTCCAGCTCCACCATCGCGCTACCCGACTCGTAAGCGACCTCCGTGTCGCCTGGCCACCTCGCCTCCCACACGACGTAGTAGGAGAAGTCCCACGCCGCCTCGACGGCCAGGGGAGCCCAGGAGTTGAGCCGACCTTCGTTGATCTCGGTGTGGTACGACGCGGCGACTGCGAACACCGAGTTGAGCCTTGCGACCAGCCCTCGCCGCCAGGCCGACAGGCGGGACTCTGCGAGCTTGGGCGATGCCAGCTCGATGTATTGCCGCAAGACGTCGCTCGTCATCGGGTCATACTTCTGGAGCAGCTCGGCCCGTAGGGCCTGCTCCTCGTCGTTGAGCACTATCTGTGCCATTCGTTCCCCCTGTCTCGTGCAAACGGATTTGCAAACTCTGTTACGTCCCATCGCGTACCGCGCCACTCGCGGAGGCGGTCGAGCCGGGTGCAATACGGGGTAATCGTGCGGATCAGGAGTGCCTAGAACGGTGAACGCACAACTCCAAAACCGGCGGTCGGGGGTTCGAGTCCCTCCTGCCCTGCTTCCGCCTACCCTGCTTCCGCCCCGCCCTCTCCGCCCTGCTTCCGCCCGGCTGGGAACCGCCCGGTCACGGCGGCTGGGGCTCGAGCGTGGGAGGGAGGCGGTTTGGGCCGCCCCCCTCGTCGCCGGCGATGGGCTCCCGCGGTCAGTCGAGCAGATGCTCGAGGACGCGTTCCATCACCGCCGTACGCTCACCCGCCGTGGAGATCCCCTCGAATCCGAATCCCATGAGGATGGAATCGGGGGTGCTGACCGACGCGCCCACGGGGAAGCCGGCGGCGTCGCTGCGTATCCAGTTGTTGGTGTTGGGGCCGCTGCCCTCGGGCGGGCCTGCGACCGTCCACCCGCCCATGTCGCTTTCGAAGGACGTAGAGGTCCCATCCGGCAACGTCACGTCGTCGACGAAAGCGCCGAGGTTCTGGACGGCCCAGTCGCTGACGTA
>WHTR01000107.1 GCA_009377635.1 Chloroflexota bacterium | reverse complement strand
GGGATTGGCAAGGCCATCGCGGAGGGTTTCTGGAAGGCCGGAGCCAAGGTGGCGGCAGCCGACAAGACCTGGGAGGGAGCGGACGAGTTTAAGAAGCATCTCGAATCGTCGGGTCGCGGGATAGCGGTTACCATGGACGTGACCAATGACGCGCAGATGGATGCTGCTTACGATTCGGTCGCCCGCCAATTCGGAGCGACTGACGTCCTGGTGAATTGCGCCGCTCTGGTGTCCGAGACGTTGTTTGCTCCCTTCGGCCGGGTGAAGACGCTGGACACGAAGGACAGCGACTGGGAGACGATGTTCCGCGTCAACACGTTTGGCGTGGTCAAGACGATACGTCGCTTCATTCGGCCCATGCTGGACCAGACGCGGGGCAGCATCATCAACGTGGTGAGCAGCGGGGTGCTGCCGGTGTCGGCCGGCGGCGGGTGGTTTGGTCTGCGCCCGTTCACCACGGAAATGCCGTATCAGGCCACCAAGGCGGCGGTCATGGCGTTGACCTTTTACCTGGGTGACGAGGTGCGGAGTGAAGGCGTGGCGGTGAACGCGATCATGCCCGGGCACACGCGCGCCTCGTGGTTCGATACGACGGCGCGCGCCTGGAAAGAAAAGGGTCAGGTGTATGGATTCCGCCCGGTGGTGCCGGAGCACGTCGTGCCAATCTTGCTGTTCCTGGGCGGCCAGGACGCGAGCGGGGTTACCGGCATGCTGTACTCGGTCACGGACTGGAACTACGATCACGGCTATGGAGTCTACGGGGCCTGGGCGGATCGGTCGTTCCCAGTGGATTTGCAGGAGATGTACGACCAGGCGGAGGCGTCGATGCCTCGCGGCGGGCGGCCCGGGATGGGCGTCAGCACGCCCGCGAGCCGGCGCTAGCGGTGCGGCGAGCGATGCGGGTGGTCGACGCCGATACGCACATAGACGAGACCCCGTTGATTATCTCGGTTGGCCACACGCGGAACGCGTTCGGAGGGCAGGGAACGTTGATGAGGTAGGGACATGGGCGAGATTCTGGGGCTCGGCCTTTCGCACGCCGGGATGTTCATCTACCCGGACGCTGAGATGGTGAACATTCTGAAGCGGACGCTCGACCGTCCGAGCTTTCCTTCCGAGCTGCGCGAGCCAAGGAGCTGGCCGAAGGCGATGCAGGAGGAGTGGGGCGACGACGAAGGCCTGAGCGCGGCCGCGCGCCATCGGGAGATCGTGGTCAATGGCTTCCGGCAGCTCCGCGAGGAGCTGGACTCCTTCAAGCCCGCCCTTCTGCGTCTATGCCTACGACGAAGTGGAGTGCCGACCCTACCGCAGCGGGGGACCGTTCAATCGAACGAAGAACATCTGGGGCCGCCCGGACGACGCCGTTGTCCGGGTGCGAGGCCACCGCGAAGCCGCCACCCATCTGGTGGGGCAGCTTCTCGACCGCGATGTCGACGTCGCCTATGCGTTCAAGCCGCACCACCATCCCGGGTTGGCTCACGCGTTCATCAACACGGTTCTCTACCTCGACTACGACCAGCAAGGATTCGACTACCCCGTCATTCCCTTCCACGTGAACTGCTACGGCAGCGACCTGCTTCGAAACGCGCGCGACGGCGGCGACCATCCCTCGAGGATTCCGCCGTCACCCAGCCCGCGCCGCTGCTTCGACGTAGGAAGGGCCGTATCGGATGTCATCGAGGCGAGCCCGTGGCGCGCGGCCGTGATCGGGTCATCCTCCTGGTCACACGCCTTTCTCACCAAGAAGCACAACGGCCTCTATCCGGACGTACAATCGGACCACGACCGTCTCGACGAGCTGCGGAGCGGACGGCACACCGAGTGGCGCACCATCACCCGGGAGGCGATCGTCGATGCAGGCCAGCATGAGTTCCTGAATTGGGTCTGCCTGGCCGGGGCCATGGCGAACCGCAAGGCTGAGGTGCTCGCCTACGCCGAAACCTACGTCATGAACTCGGACAAGACCACCGTGCTGTTCCGGCTGTAGAATGGGCACAACAGCACGGTGGTGAGGGTGACGACCCGGTGAATGGTCGAAGGGAGGCAACGATGGTACAGACGAAGGAGATCTCCACGGCGCCCAGAGTCCTAGATCAGGCGCCCGCTCCCACCGCACCGCCAACACAGACGACCTTTGCGTCTCCCAGCGATATGCGCCAGCTGATCCCGCCGCTGGGTCTCAAGCAGTACTGGTACCCGGCGCTCGAGGACAGAGCGGTCAAGAACAAACCGGTGGGCGTCAAGATTTGCGGCGTAGACCTGGTGTTCTTCCGCGACAAGAAGGGCGAAGTGAGCTGCCTCTGGAACGTCTGCCCGCACCGGGGCGGGAGCCTGATGCATGGCGACTGCCACTTCCCCGGCACCATCTCGTGTCCCTATCACGGCTGGACCTTTGATGGCGAGGGCAATGTGCTCGCCGTCTTTCCCGAGGGACCGGAGTCCAAGATTCCAGGCAGAGTCGTAGCCCGCAAGTACCCGACCCGGACGCTGAAGGGGATGGTCTTCGTATGGATGGGCGACGGCGAGCCTGCGCCCATTGAGGAAGACGTGCCGCCCGAATTCTTCGACGCTACCACCCGGGTCTTCATCCACACGGAATACTGGCCAGTGCACTGGAATGTGGCGTTGGAGAACGGCGGCGACGCCCACGTACCCTACGTGCACCGCAACTCGATGGCCATGCTTATGCAGCCAGTGGGCTTCGCCTCGGCGCTCGGGTCCAAGCAGACGATCATCAGCGGCCGGGCGGTCGCCGCTCTGAGCGCAGGATACGGCGATGCCCGACAAGGGCAGGCCAAGCAGCCCTATCAGCGCTACTTTCCCGCGCTCGGCGGCTACTGGCCCAAGCACCGCTGGCGGCTGCTCTGGACATGGGGAACGGCGCTGGCGCGAAAGCGCGCCGCGAACCAGCCACCCTGGGACTGGCCGGAGGAATGGACCGCGGGATCCACGGGTGGTGGTGAGCACCATCTCCCGGGCATGTACCGGCGCGACTATGGCACCCATTTTTACACACGCCAGTCCGTCCCGGTGACGGAGAACCTCTCGCGGCAGATTTACTACCGAGCCCTCAGGCCCGCGAACTGGCTGAGCCGCGCATGGCAGGCGCTGTCTTACAAGCTGTACGGCCGTTGGGCGATGTACACGAACTTCTCCGAGCAGGATTTCCGGGCAGTTGCGCCCCAGCGCTACGACACACAGGAGCACCTCTCCCCCACTGATATCCACCAGATCTATTGGCGGCGGCTCGTGCTGCAGGCGCGGGGCATGATGCGAGCGGAGGCCGCTGCGGCCATACCGACGACCGACGCCGAGAAGTTCTCGTCCGACGTGCAACATAAGGAGCCAGCGACACCGCAAAGGTAGCGGCTCGGCTTGCCCGCGAGCCTATCGTTGATCAGGAGAAGCGAGAAGGTGGCAGAGATTCTCGGCCTCACCGTGTCCCACTTTCCCTACCTGCGGCTCAAGCACTACCACCTGCCCAGTGTGCTCATCGGAAATCTTTCCCGCGGCTGGGTCGACAAACCCCACCTGAAGGATCCGAAGAACTGGCCAGAGCCCATGCAGGAAGAGTGGAGCAACGACTCAGGCGCCGCTACCAGCAACGTCGCCCAGGCCCACCAGATCGAGCAATTCCGCAAGCTTCGGGCCGCGCTCGACGACTTCAAGCCCGACCTGATGGTGTTCTTCTATCGGGATCTCGGTGAGACGTACAAGAACGCTGCCAAGCCCCCATACTGGATCCACGCCCACGAGAAGCTGGACGTCAAGCTGTTCCAAATCTTTGGGAACCGCGAGAATTACTGGGAGGAAGACCCCGACCGGATCGACACTCTCTACGGGCATCCGGAGGCCGCCTTCTACTTGGCCAGGAAGCTCCAGGATGCAGGCCTCAACCCCCTGTACGCCCCGGAGTCTACCGCGCCGTTGGGCCTCGGGCACAATGCGCTGGCCACGACCGTCCATCTGGACTGGGACCGCCGCGAGTTCAAGACGCCCTTCGTTCCCATCGGCGTCGACCCCTTCGGCTTTCTGCGGACCCGGAACAATGAGGGCCTGTCGCCATGGAACCGAGACATGCCTCGCACGCTCCTCCCGAAGGAAGCGTTCAATCTCGGGCGCGAGATCACCAAGGCTTTCAAGTCCAGTCCCTGGCGCGTGGCCCTCGTGGCCGGCACGGCGTGGTCCCACGCCAACGACGCGGGATGGGAATTCGAACGTGTCCATCAGGACATCGCAGCCGACGCCAGGCGCTTTGAAGAATGGAAGAGCAACCAGTTCGACTCCTGGAGCGACAGCTGGACCTTCGAGGAGATGGAGCAGCACGCGCAGTGGGAGCTGCTGATATCCATCATCCTAGCGGGCGCGATGACGGAGAACCGCTCACAGGTCACGTACGCCGACATGTCGGCCTATTGGATCCTGAATAGCTCGTGGGTCACGACGATCTTCGAGCCAAGATAATAGAAACCCTGTCGCGCTGGTGGAATAGTCCGCGATGATCATCGATATGCATGCCCACGTCGTGCCCGATCGCTTCCCTCCGGCAGGGACCCGCGCCAGCGCCGCGCGATGGCCATCCATGGACCACTTCGAGCCGGGCCGTGCCAAAGTCATGATCGCGGGAGAGAACTTCCGCACCGTCTCCGAGCAGTGCTGGAATCCAACCCGGCGGATCACCGATTTCACCCGGGAGGGGGTGGACGCCCAGGTGATCTCGCCGATGCCCGAGCTGCTCTCCTACTGGTTCACCCCGGAAGACGGGCTCGCGTTCGCCCGCCTCACGAACGAGTTCATCGCCAGCCTGGTCCAGGCCTCACCACGGCACTTCTACGGCCTGGGCATGCTGCCCCTTCAGGACGTCGACCTGGCCGCAAAGGAGCTGGGCAGCTTGCGACAGATGGGACTGCTCGGCATCGAGCTCGGCTCCAACATCCTGGGCGCATCCCTGGGAGAGCCCCGTCTTCTCCCGTTCTTCCAGGAGGTGGAGCGGCAGGGACTGGCCATCTTCGTCCATGCCCTGCATCCCACGACGAAGGACCGCTTTGTCGGGCCACCTGGGCTCGATAACCCGGTCGGGTTCCCCACGGATACGGGTCTCACCATCGCATCGCTGATCACCAGCGGAACCCTGGAGCAGGTTCCGAGCCTCCGGATGGCTTTCAGCCACGGCGGCGGTACGTTCCCGTTCTTCCTCCCGCGGCTGGAACACGCGTGGAGCGGGACCTGGAACGGCGAGCCGCCGGATCCGAGCCAGCCATCCCGTGGCGCGGTGCGGCAAGCGTTGCCGAGATCGCCGACGGCCTATGCCCGCAAGCTCTACTACGACACGCTGCTGTTCGACAGGCGCGCCATTCGCTACCTCTGCGACATGGTAGGAACCAGCCAGGTTCTCGTCGGGACCGATTTCCCATTCGTCCCCCGCGAGCGACCGGTCGGTAAGACCCTGCGATCAGTCGGCCTCTCCGACGACGAGCTCGAGGCCATCGCCTGGCGCAACTGCCTCCGCTTTCTGGGACTGGACGCCCCGACCGCGTGAGGCCGCCCCTCAGGGACGGTACATCGCGGCGACCTTCGTCGAGCTAAGGATCCGCCGCCGCGGGGAGGGGGTTCGCCAGGGCTACTCCTCGACCGGCTCTCCGTACCGCTGGGGCTTGTTGTGCTTGAGGTACTCGTCGACGGATGCTCCCGTGTACTCCCCAGGGACCCACGGCGGGTACTTGGCCCGCACGCCGCCGTCCACTGGGATGTCGATGCCGGTGATGAACTCGGCCTCGTCGGAGGCGAGAAAGATGGCCGCATACGCCAGGTCGGTAGCCCGCGGGAAGCGGCCCATGGGAATGGACTTCAGGAAATCGTCGGGGGTGCTGCTGTTGCGCAGTCGGAACCGGCTGCCGGCGCCGAAGCGGAAGAGGTTGTGCTCCATGAAGTACGGCGTGATGGTGTTCACGCGGATGCCGTGGTGAGCCAGCTCCACGGCGGCGGCGCGGGCGAAGTTGAGCAGCCCCGCCTTGGTTGCCGAGTAGCCGGAGTTCCCCGGTTCCCCATAGTGGCCGGCAGACGAGATGACGTGCAGGATGCAACCCCTGCGGCCCTGCTCGATCATCGCCCGCGCCGCGTGCTTCGTCGTCAGCATGCCACCGGTCAGGAACCCCTGGATCTGGCGGTTCCAATCGTGGATGTTAACGTCCGTTACGGGCCATCGGAACTGCCGGCCGGCCAGGTTCACGACGGTATCCAAGTGGCCGAGCCGGTCGACGCACCGCCCGACGATGGATTCGATCTCGTTCGGGTCAGAGGCGTCGCCGGGCACAGCCACGGCCTGGTAGCCGCGCGACCCGAGGAACCGGGCCGTTTCCTCGGCTACCTCGGGCACGATGTCGTTGGCGGCGATCGTCGCCCCCTCCTTCGCCATGAGATGAGCGATTGTCCCGCCGTTGTTCGGGCTAGTACCGCAGATCAGGGCGACCTTGCCGTCCAGTCGACCCATGACAACTCCTCCGTGCAGTGTGCCCGCTCAAACTCGAGCGTCCGGGAATGCCTGTGCCCTCTGGAGCGGACCGACCTCAGGCCACCCTCCCCAGTCCAATGCGTAGACCAAATATTCGAGCGACCAGGGCTACGCCGACCGTCATCAGAACCACGAGAACGCCGACCACCGACGCGGCTTCGTTCTGCCCGGACAGCACATGCTCGAGCTGCAACAGCGCTAGCGGGCGGCTCGCCGGGGTTGCCAGCAGGGCAGGAACGATGGCCGAGCCCGCTGCGGAGACGAAGCTGATGATCCAGACGACGAGGATGGATGGCATCAGCAGCGGCACGACGATCTTCCAGAACGTCGGCGCCCACCCTGCCCCCGCGATACGGGAGGCCTCCTCTATCTCGGCCCCCATCTGGTACAAGTTGGCCTTGAGGATCTGGACGCCGAGGGTCAGGCTGCTCAATACGGTGACGATCATGAGGCTCCAGATGCTCCCGTGCAGAGGCTGCAGGAACGGCGTGCGCAGGAAGATCCACAGCCAGGCTAGGGCGATGATGATGCCGGGCAACGCATAGGGCATCCACGTGAGAAAGTCCATGGCGGCGCGGAAGCGGGACCTGCCGCGGACGATGAAGTAGGCGACCAGGGACATGAAGACCACTGCTCCACTAGCGCTCCCGAGAGCCAAGAGGAGGGTGTTCTTCATGGACCGAATGAACACCGGGTCGCCGATGACAGCTCCCCACCAGCGCGTTGTCCACACGCCGCTGGGTACGTCAAAGAACCCGTACAGGTTCATGAAGGTGCCCATGACCAGAAGGATGAAGGGGACTACCGTCACCATTAATGCCAGGCCCAAGATCATTGCAAACGCGGGCCACCGCCAGCGGTTGAGGCGGAGGTTCTGCGCCTGGTACCGACTGCTGATCGTAGTGTACCCCCTCCGCGTGCTCGCCCACCGCTGGTACCAGATCAGCGGAAGCGTGGCGACGAGCACCAGCACAGCCAGGGCGGTTGCAGGCCCGAACAGCGGGGGTTCCGTCTTGGTCAGGTCGAAGATCTTGGACCCGAACACGAAGAACCCCCAGGGCAGGCCAAGGACCAGCTCGATCTCGATGCTCTGGAACGCGCGGATGACGGCGAGCATCAGCATGACGATGAGGGCGGGCGTCATGACCGGCACGGTGACCCGCACCAAGGTTCTCAGCGGGTTGGCGCCGGATATCCGGGATGCGTCTTCGAGAGCGGCGTCCATGTTCCGGAACGCCGGCGTCAGGATCATGACCTTGATGGCGATCGAGTTGGTGAACAGGTGCGCGAAGACGATGCCCCAGAACGAGTAGATGTTGAAGACTGGGCCATCGATGAAGGGGAGTTTCATGAGATAGGTGTTGAGCAGGCCCGCGCTCGGATGCAGGAGAAGAACCCATCCTTGGACGACGGCCAGGGTCGGCAGGAAGAAAGCCACCCAGAAGAGGAACTCCAGCCCCCGTCCCCAAGGGATGTTCGTCCTAGCCAGCAGCCACGCGATGAAGATAGCGATGGGAAACGAGATCGTCTGCTGAACGACCATGACGGCGATGGTGTTCCACAAGGACTGCAGGATCCCGGGGTCGTTGAGGGCATAATGCCACCCGGCGAGCCCATACTGCGTTTCCTCGAGCGGCCGGGAGACCACGAAGCTGTTGATGAGCAGCAGGGCTATGGGGTACAGAACCGCAAACCCCAGCACCAGGAGCACGCAGATGAACGCGATGGACTGGGTGTGCAGAGACGCTCGTCTGATGCGTAGTGCTGTTGCCGCCGTCGCCATGCCCGCTGCACCATCCGTTGAGTTGCGTTACCGACCGAGAATGTCCTGAGCAAGCTCACGGGCCTGGTCGCGAAGGGCAATGTTCGAGGCCCACTGGAATCCGATGTAGGCACCCTGGGGGTCCGGCCGCCTTGCCGGGTCACACAGATGCTGCGTGTCCACCCGCCCAACGCAGTTGGCAGCGAAAGTGCCTTCGGGCGTGGTGACGGTGCTCTGGGCGTTCAGGTATGCCTCCTGGCCCTCGCGGGTGAGAAACCAGTTCAGGAACAGCTTGGCGGCGTTCGGGTGCGGCGCGTTGCGCAGCAGCGCCGGACCGCCGGGGCCGCCGCTGACGGAGTTCTCCACAACCGTCTTCTGCTTGCCCTCGCCACAGCAGATGATCTTGACCCGATCGCGCAACGCTTCTGGGATGGCGCCGAAGGAAGTGGAGATCTGCTCGACGTCGCCCGCCACGCCCTGTGCCTCGAGCTCGGTGAAGCTGCCTCCCACGGTGATGGCGCAGCTGCCGCGGACGGTGTCGTTCGCGAGCTGGCGGAGATCGCGGGTGATTTGCGGTTGGGTCTCCGTCAGGACCCTCCTCACGAAGTCTTCGCCTCGGAAGATCATCACGACCGTGAAGAAGGTGTCGCCACCGCCGATGGTTCTCGGGTCCTCCAGGCAGACCCTGCCGCGAAATTCCGGCTGGAGCCAGTCGTCAACCGTCCGGACGTTCGGCGCCACGGTGCGGTTCACCCGGAAGGTATTTGAAGCAGCGTCTACTCGATGGTTGATGACGTAGCGTTTGGTGGTATCGTCGGCCCAGTAGTCACCGAAGTCGCCCCCCACCCACTGGGAATCGTCGATCACTTCGGGCAAGAACAGCTGGGAACGGGTGTCTTCAAGGACGTTACCCGTCGGGATTAGCTGGGTGGCGCCGGTGGTAGAGCCGCTCATGAAGACATCAAAACTGAAAATGCCGGACTGCATCTCCGCAGGAACGCGCACGACGAAGTCCCTGCCCGTAAGGATCTGCACCTCGACCTCGATCTGCGGGTACGCCTTGCCGAACTCCAGGACTGCATTTCGGTCATTGGTGTTGAAGACCGTCACGACGAGCTGGCCTTCCTGTTCCGCCGCCTGCACGAGCTGCTCCAATTCCACCTGCCAGTCCGCTTGCCCGGAGGTGCCTGCCGGAGACACGCTGCCTGGCGGCTCGCCCGACGACCCGCATGCCGCGAGGATTACAGCCACGAGCCCCGCGAGCAGCGGGCGCAGCAGAACACGAATGGCACGGATGCCGCGGACCGTGGACATGGACATGGCTACCTCCAGCTCCAGCATATGAGATCTGCGGTCGCACGGTAAAGAGGAGTGGACGCCTCCTCCCGGCCGAGGTATCATTCCGCCACTCGAAGAGCCGGCCCACTGGAGCCGCGCGTACCTAGTCCATAGAGGTAGCCTGGCGGGAGTGGGTCGCACAATGATCGTGACGCCCGCCTGGGCCAGGGACGTTTCAGAGACACAAGCGCAGCGAAGAGAGACATCATCACCATGGTAGAACAGGACCTGGGAGCATCCAGGCAAGAGACGCCTGCCACGCCAAGCCCGGAAGGGAAATCGGCAAGCCTCCGTCTGGAGCATCTTACCAAAACCTACCCTGGGGGCACACAGGCTGTTAAAGACCTGTCGCTTGCGGTCGAGCAGGGGGAAGTCTTCACCTTGCTCGGACCCAGTGGGTGCGGGAAGACCACCACACTCCG
>WHTR01000106.1 GCA_009377635.1 Chloroflexota bacterium | reverse complement strand
ACCCCGATGGGGGAGCTCCTCCGTCGGTACTGGCTGCCGTTCGCCACCGTCACGCAGCTCCACGACCATCCGACCAAGGCCGTGTCCCTGCTGGGCGAGCACCTCGTGGCGTTCCGGGACCGCTCGGGGCGCTACGGGCTGATGCAGGAGTTCTGCGCGCACCGGAACACGAACATGCTCTGGGGGATCCCAGAGGCGGAGGGGCTGCGCTGTCCCTACCATGGCTGGCTCTACGACACGGAGGGCAACTGCCTGGAGCAGCCGGCCGAATCCCCGGACTCGACCTTCAAGGATCGGATCACGGTCCAGACCTACCCGGTCGAAGAGCTGGGCGGGATGCTCTATGCCTGGATGGGCCCGGAGCCGCGGCCGTTGGTGCCGAGGTGGGAGAGCTACGTTCGGGACGACGTCGTCCGCTCGATCGGCTGGGCGGTGCTGCCATGCAACTGGCTCCAGATCATGGAAAACTCGCTCGACCCGGTGCATGTCGAACACCTCCATAGCTACTTCTCGAACTACGTGCTCGAGCGCCTCGGCAAGCACGATGCTGATGCCCATAGCTATTGGAGGACGCGGCCCAACGTCCGCAGGCACGAGAAGATCGGCTTCGATGTCTGGGATCATGGCATTGTGAAGCGCCGCGTGATCGAGGGCGACGACGAGAACCATCCGAACTGGCGCATTGGACACTCCATCGTGTTCCCCTTCCACCTGCAGCTCCACCAGATTCGGGTGCCGATGGACGACACTCACACCCTCTACTGGTGGTACCACATCTTCCCGAAGCGGGCGGGAGAGATGGACCAGCAGGCTGAAGAGATTCCCGTGTATCAGGTGCCGCTGCCGGGAGTTGACGCGCAGGGGCTGCCGGTGTGGGAGCTCGTGGACAACAACAGCGGCCAGGACAACTACGCCTGGACGTCCCAAGGGCCGATCACTCCCCGCTGGACCGAACGTCTGGGCGAGTCGGACAAGGGCATCATCCTGTATCGCCGTCTGCTCCGGGAGCAGATGAAGATTGTGGAGGACGGGGGCGACCCGATGAACACGTTCCGGGACCCGGCCGCGAACGAATCGATCCATATCCCAACAGAGGCTGACGACGCAACGTGGGCGATTCGGGAGCGCAATGGACGCGGCATCGCCACTGGCAATGCCAGCAAGTACAGCCCAATCGCTCAGCGGCGTGCTCGAGAAGACGGATTCGCCCTCCCAGAGGGGGTCGAGGAGTACACGGCTCGAGTCGTCGCGCTGGGGCAGATCCACCCGAGGGCCTGAGCGAGCAGCCGGCGCACGTGAGAGGAGGATCACCAGGGATGACGGCTTCGGGCGCGCAGCAACCGCTTGTTCGAGTTGGGCTCATTGGGCTGGGCGGCGCCGCCGCCAGCATGATCGGGAAGTTCGCGAGGAACCCTCGTTATCGGGTCGCGGCGGCAGCCGATATCGACACGGACATCCTCGGCTCGTTCAGGCGGGATTTCCCGGATGCCGAAGCGCACCGCTCGGCCGAGGCTCTGTGCGCGAGCCGGAACGTCGATCTCGTCTACATCGGCACGCCAAACCGGTTCCATCGGGAGCACGCGGTGATGGCGCTGAGCGCTGGAAAGCACACGCTCGTCGAGAAGCCTATGACCGTCTCCATCGAGGAGGCGGACAACATGGTCGACGCCGCTGATCGCAACCGCGTCCTGCTCGGTGTCAACGTCAAGCACAGCTTCGAGCCCCGTATTCAGCGGCTTCGCGAGCTCACCAAGACTGGCGAGCTCGGCCCACTGCGGATGATGCACCACTGGCGCTACCAGGACTGGCTCTACCGACCGCGGACCCCTGAAGAGCTCACGCCCGAGTTCGGCGGCGGGATCCTGTGGCGTCAGGGTGGCCACCAGCTCGACCTGCTGCGGACGATCGGCCAGGGGCTGGTCCGCAGCGTGCGCGGCTCGGCGCAGGTGTGGGATCCCAACCGACGCGTGGCCGGTGCCCACTCCGCCTACTTCGAGTTCGAGAGCGGGGCGACGGCGACCTGCGTGTACAGTGGTCACGACCACTTCGATACGGGCGAGCTCGTCTACGGATTCCGGGCGGGTGAGCTGTCGGATCCGGAGACGTACGCTGAGGCGCGGCGGGAACTACGCAGCCACGCGAGCAGCGCGGAATGGGAGACGCAGGCCGCGCGCGCCGAGCGCTACGGCGGAGATCGTCCTCGGGAGAGCGCCCCTGCTCGCGAGCCGCGCGCCGGCGGGTGGATTCTCGGTGGACCGCTCATCGTCAGCTACGATGGTGGGGATGTCAAGCTCTCGCCCGGCGGGCTCATGGTCTACGGGGATGAACGGCAATGGGAGATCCCGCTCGTCACGCGCGAGGACGGCCGCGACTTTCGATTGAACGCATTCTATGAATCGATCGCGACCGGCTGTCCACTTCAATGCGACGGACGCTGGGGTCGCGCAACGGTGGAGATGCTGCTGGCCATCGAGCGCTCTGGACGCGAGCGCCGGGAGATCATGCTGCAGCATCAGGTGGCCTACCCGGAATAAGGGGGGGATCGCTACTGAACGGTCACCATCCCGTGCGGCCGCTTGAAGAGCACCTCACCGCCCGTGTCGGTCACGATCACGTCGCCTCCCCAGACGAAGCGGATCGCCCCGTCAGCCGACATGGCGTACGGCTTCCACACGAAAGCGTTGCCCTTCTCCATGCGGACGTCGCGGATGTCGTCCCCTCGGTCGGAGGGCGTGATCAGCGGTCCATCGTCCCCGTAGCCGCGTCCATGGAGCAAGGTCAGCGTGCGCATGCCGCGCGGCTCACCGAATCCGTTGACGAGGTCGATGAACTCGCCAAACGCGCGCCCGGGCGTCATGTAGGAGAGGCCGGCCGCGAACACCTCTTGCTGCAGCTCGATCACTGGCCTCCACGCGTCCGGAATCTGCCCAAGCAGGATCGGCTGGTCTTCCTGCGCGACCTCCGCGCCCCAGACCGCGCTTGTCTCATTGGTGATCAGGTCGTTGGGCCGGAGCCGGCGCCCGATCGGGGGATTCGTGTGCCGCACGGGATTCGGGCTGTCGATCGCATCGCAGGTTATCGCGAGGTTGTAGCTCTCGGAGCCGAGGGTGAGGATGCGCTCCATCACCGCCGCGTAGAGCACGGCCAGGTCCACGCCGGGCTTTGCAACCTCGATCATCTGGTCGATCCCGGCCTCGGCCATCGCGGCCGACCGGCGCAGGCAGTCGATCTCTTCATCACTCTTGACGTAACGTACGAACCCGAGCACGTCAGTCGCGTCCTCGAACGTCGCGTTTGGAAGGTGGTCAAGCACTTGCTGGAAGGCGGTGTAGTTCGCTATTCCCCCTGGAGCACGCACGTGCGTGACCTTCCCCGCTTTCAGCCCCACGACGCCGATCCTGGCCCGCTCCATCCCGAGGTCCAGCAGTGCCTCTGCCGTCGGCGGACCCCAGGCACGCTGCGTATAGCGCGGCGCAGGAATCCAGTCGTTCGTAGACCCGCGGTCGGAGATCACGATCGGCTCGCGTCCGTCCGTGGGAAGGACCATGGAGGCGACCCGCAGGTGCGTCATGTAGCGCGAGTCAGTGCCGTTTCCGATCGGAATCACGATGCAGTCGAAGCCGGCATCGCGTCCTTGCTGTCGGACCGCGTTCCACCGCCGGTCCCGCTCGGCCAGCGAGTATCCGTTCCAGACCCAGACGGTCGTGCCCTCCGCGGGGGTGGCGCGGGCTTCCATGTAGCGCGCGTAGCGGTCCAGCTCCTCCGGTGTCCTCATGGTCGTTTCGCCTCCGTCACTGGATGGACAGTAGGTCGGGAGTCCGCTGGACCAGCTGGACTCCGCCGGTGTCGGTCACGAGGACGCAGCCACCCCAGCTAAAGCTCGCCGAGCCGTCTGCCGACTGCGCCGACGGTTTCCACACCCACACGTTTCCACGCTCTACGCGCACGTCTCGCATCGTGGCTCCGGTCTCCCGGGAGGTAAGGAGCGGCGCGTCGTCGCCGTAGCCCCTCCCGTGCAGGGTGATGCTCGTCCGCATGCCCTTTCGGTCTCCGAAGTGGTTGACATAGTCGATGAAGTCTCCGAACTCGCGGCCCGGTGTCATGTACGTCATTCCCGCGTAGAACACGTTGCGTTGGAGGTCGATGACGGGTTTGTACCGCTCCGGGATGGGGCCCAGGAGGATCGGCTGCTTCTCCTGCGCGACGAGCTGGCCGACGACGGCGTCGATCTCGTTTTGCAGGAGCCAGCTCTCACCGAGGACACGCCCGAGCTGCGGGTCCTCGTGCCGGTACGTTTTCTGGTCCAGCGGACCCGCGTTGAGTGCCATGGGGTAGTACTCGCTCCCCAACGACAGCATTCGCCCCATGACTTTCGCGTAGAGCGTGGCCTCGGGCACGCCAGGCCTCGCCACTCGCGCCATCTCCTCGCCGCCTTCCGCTGCGATCTGAGCACCACGGCGCAAACAGTCGATCTCCTCATCGCTCTTGACGTATCGGGCGAAGCCGACGACATCGGTCGCGTCGACGAAGGTCGCCTGAGGAAGTCGGCGCTTCGTCTCCGCGTACTCCATGTAGTTGACCACGCCCTGCTGCGCTCGCCCGTGTGTGACCTTCCCCTGACCCAATCCCACGACGCCGATGCGGGCGTGCTCCATGCCAAGGTCCTGTAGGGCACGCGCCATCGCATCGGACCATGAACGACGCATGGATCCACCGGCCGCAGGACGCGGATTCGGAATCCACGCGTTGCCATCGCCCGATCTGTTGATGACGACGGGCTCCCGCCCATCGGTCGGAATGACAATGGACGCGCACTCCATCTGCGTGAGGAAGCGCGAATCGGAGCGAGCGCCGCGGGACTGTTCGGGGGACAGGTTGAAGTTTCGCCCGTCGAGGCACAGGGGGAGAAACGTGCAGTCGAGACCCGCCTTTGCGGCGTTCGCCCGCACCGCGTTCCACCGTCGGTCGCGCTCCGCGAGCGAATACCCGTTCCACGTGACATCCGCTGCCGCCTCCATGCGGGGCTCCTTTCCGGTGCTCGCCTCTCGACGAGGACCCCACTACAGGTCGCGGGTGCTCTCGGCGAACAGCTCCTCGAGCTTCGGCTTCTCCTTGATGAGGCCCTGCTCGTGGGAGTAGCTGATAGCCGTCTCCAGCATGGGACGATTGCCCTTGACACCGTAGACAAACGGGTCATCACCGACGGCCTCGCGGGTCATACGAAGGTATTCTGTTCCGAAGAAGAGCGCCGAGGGGACACTCTCGGTGAGTCGCTCGGCCCACACCTGCTTCGCCTCCAGGCAGGCCTTGTAGAAGTTGAAGGCGACCCATGGGTACTTCCGATGGATATCTCCACGGATGGCGTAGCCGTGGTTCGCGGGCACGAATCCGTGAGCCCTCACAAAGCGGGTCGCTTCCTCACGCAAATTCGGGAACAGGGGCTTGACTTTGCTCCAGTCGCCCTCGCGCGCGCGGATCGTGCTCGACCGGTCGATGACGTTCCACGCCGAGCTGAACGCACGGCCGACGGGCGCGGAATCCAGCTCGCGGCTCACGAGCATCGACGCAAGGCTCTTGTCCGACGGAATGCGGTGAAACTTGATGCCCTCCATGGGCGTGAAGCCCGTCGCTCCGCCGTGGCTCAGCTCCTCGGACCGTTCCATGTACCAGTCGATGCTGAACTGGGACACGTTGAAGTCGTGCTCCATGACGCCACGGAACCACAACGAGGCGGTCTGCTGATACTCCCCCACCCCGACGCGCTTCCCCGTGAGGTCGCCCGGGTCCTTGATCCCTGAGTCGGTGTGATACGAGTGCCCAGTGTGGAAGAATCGCCGCGAGGGAAACACCGGGATCATGACCATGTCGGCGCCGTGGGCCTTCGCGATGAGGTAGGAAGAGATCGACATCTCGGAGATGTCGAATTCGTGGAAGTTGAGCTGGCGCCAGAATGTCTCCGAGGGGTCGGAGTAAGTCGGGATCAGATCGACTCCTTCGAGCGGGGTCGTGCCGTCGAGGATCGGCTCGATCCGTTCATTCTTGCCCGTCACGAAGCTGAGCTCGAGCTTGGCCATCGGACGCCTCCCTGTGCAGCATGATTACCGCGCCCAGCATCGCGATGCCGCGCACGGAACCGCCCCATAGTACCGAGAGGAGTCGTGGAGTGCAACTCGACCGCACGGCGCGCGCATGGGGCGCCGTGCGCCCGGTCGTGGTGGCGCAGCACTCAACCATGGAATAACGTCGTACCGGGCTTGCCTGGCAACTGGCCGCGATGTATTGTGTTGATGCGGAGGTAACCCCTTGATGCATTGCCCGCGACGATTCTCTGGCCTCGTCGTCCTCATGACGATGCTCGTGGCCGCCTGCGCGCCGGGTGGCCCTGCCGGCGCACCGGACGGCGCCGGCGGTTCCGTCGCCCCTGCCCGTCCTACCTCGGTCGTCATGGGTGTGGGCTCTGAGGTTGACAACATCGGCCCGAAGATCGGCGGCGGGACCAACGCCGCCGAGTACCAGTTCATGACCAATAGTCCCCTCTCGGTGCGCAACGCGCAGGGCGTCGCCAGCCCACTTCTGGCGGCCGAGCTGCCGTCCCGCGACCAGGGCACCTGGGTGGTGAACCCCGATGGCACGATGCGCACGACGTGGAAGATCCGTCCCAATGCGATCTGGCACGACGGCACGCCGGTCACATCGCCGGATGCCGTATTCGCTTTCGAGGTGTACCTTGACCCCGCCATGCCTATCGCCGATCGGATGCCTGAGCAGCTCATGGATGGGGTGGAGCCGCTCGATGACAAGACGTTCGTCGTCCACTGGAAGGCGCCGTACCCCTGGGCAAACGAGCTTGGCGCGCGCGAGCTCGAGCCGCTTCCGGCACACATCCTCGAAGTGATCTACCGGGAGGGCAATCCAGAGGCCTTCGCGGGCAATCCCTTCTGGAACAGCCCTCAGTATGTCGGGAACGGCCCCTATCGGCTCACCGCCTGGGAGCCGGGCAGCCAGCTCTCCTACCGGGCCTTTGACGACTACTTCATGGGCCGGCCGACGATCGATGATGTTGTCCTGCGGATCATCCCCGACTCCAACACGCTGCTCTCCAACCTGCTGGCTGGGGAGGTGGACACGGTGGTGGGCGCCACGGCGCTCGGCCAGATCGCTGGGGCCACGCTCAAGGAGCAGTGGGGCCAGACGGGAGACGGAGAGGTCGTCATCACCCCCGTGCGATTCCGCCACTCGCAGATCCAGTTCGATTCAGCCTATCTCGAACAGCCGGCGCTCCTCGACCTGCGCGTGCGGCGCGCCATCGTCCACGGGCTCGACCGGGGGACGATCGCCGAGGTGGCAACCGCCGGACTCTCCGGAGCGACGGAGATCTACCTGAGCCCAACGGACCCGCTCTACGGGCAGGCCCAGCCAGCCATTGCCACCTATCCCTACGACCCGAGCCGGGCGCAGGCGCTCCTCGCTGAGGCCGGATGGAGCAAACGCGGGGAGGAGCTCGTCAACGCCCAGGGTGGGCGTTTCGCCATGGACATCCGGACCACGGCGAGCACGGACAACGAGACTGAGCTCAGCGCCATGGCAGCGGACCTCCGGAATCTGGGCATGGCCATCACTGAGGCGATCGTGCCCGCATCGCTCATCAGAGACAGTGAGTACCGCATCAAGTTCCCGGGCCTCAACAACACGGCGCTGTCGATCGGCACCCCGGACACGTTGCGACGAGCTGTGTCTGCCGAGTGTCCCGATCCCGCGCGCCGCTACACGGGGGGCAACCGTGGCTGCTGGAAGAACGCGGAGTTCGACCGGCTGTACGAGATTGCCGGGTCGTCGCTGGAGGCGAACGAGCGGGCGAACGCCGTTGTCGGAGCGCTCCAGATCCTGACGACGGACGTCGGGCTCATCGGGCTGAGCTACACGTCGGAAAACATCGCAGTGCGGAAAGGCCTTACCGGCCCCGGCCCACGGTGGCCCGGCCAGGTGGGCAACACGTGGAACATCCACGAGTGGCGCTGGGAGTAGTATCGCTGGCACGAGACGACGTCGGGCGCGCTGACCGCTCGGCGGATGATCGGGCTGCAGGCGCGGCGCTATGCCTTCTCGATCGTCGTGGTCAGCACCAGCAGCTCCTGGACTTGACAATGGGCAGCGGCATGGCGATGATCTGCACCACCAGACAAGCATGGAGGTGCGTCGATGGTCGGTCTGACGAGACAGTTCGCCCTCGGGATAGTGCTCGTTCTCGCCGCTGCGGCATGCGCGCAGGGCCCGGCCGCCGATCTGCGTGACGCTGACGGCGAGGAGTCGCAGGCCGCGTCGACCCCGAAACGGATCACCGGTGCGATCAGGGGCAATCCGCACACCGTCTACCAGAAACTCAATCCCCGCTCGAACATCCCCGGTATCGACTCCCTGGAGGGCCTGGTCCACACCGGGCTGACCGTGACGTCCCCGGAAGGCACCGGGCGATTGCCTCGGCTGGCCGAGGCGGCGCCAACGCTGGATAACGGACTCTGGAAGCTGTTTCCAGACGGGACAATGGAGATCAGGTGGACCATCCGCGAGGGCGTGGTCTGGCAGGACGGGACGCCCATGACGGCCGACGACCTCGCATTCACGGCACAGGTGGTCAGCGATCACGATCTTCCCATCTTCGGCCACGTGGCCTACGAGTCGCTCGGCACGGTCGAGGCAGTGGACAGCCGGACCGTTGTGGCCCGGTGGTCGAAGCCGTTCATCCAGGCCGACGAGCTGTTCACCTACGAGATCGGACTTCCGATCCCGAAGCACCTGCTGGATCAGGCGTATCTCGAGAACAAAGAGCAGTTGCTCGAGCACCCGTACTGGAACGTTGAGTTCGTCGGCGCCGGCCCATTCCGGATCAAGGAGTGGGAGCAGGGCAGCCACATGCTCCTGGAGGCGAATAACCAGTATGTTCTCGGTCGGCCACGGATCGACGAGATTGACGTCAGGTTCATCCCGGATCCCAACACGCTGGCGGCCAACATGCTCGCGGGCGAGGTCGACATGCCGTGGGGAGGCCGGATCGACATTGAGTGGGCGGCGAACGTCGCGGATCAGTGGGGAGCGGGGAGACTGGAGACCCGGTTCAGGAGCATGCTGCAGATCTTCGTCCAGAACATCAACCCCACGCCGACCGTCCTCTCGGATGTCCAGTTCCGACGGGCGATGGTGCACGCGCTGGACCGGCAGACGATGGCGGATCTTCTGCAGCTCGGGTTGAGCTCCGTCGGCCATACCTTCGTCGGTCCGCGCGAGCCCGAGTATCCCTTCATTGAGCCCGCTGTCGTGAAGTACACGTACGATCCACAGCGGGCACTGCAGATGCTCGACGGTCTGGGCTACTCACAGGGCAGCGACGGCCTGCTGCGAGATCGAGGAGGAACGCAGCTCGCGTTCCAGATTCGCACGAGTCAGGGCGATATCAGGCAGGAGAAACCGATGTACGCTGCCGCTGACGATTGGCAGCGGCTGGGCATCGAGGTCGAACGTCACCTGGTCCCGCCACAGCGCGCAAGCGACGCTGAGTACCGCTCCACATTTCCTGCGTTCGATCTCAAGGGGCAAGCCGGCCAGATGGAGTACGCCCGCCAATTCCACAGCACGCGCATCGCCCTGCCCGAGAACAACTTCCGCGTGTCGGGGAACAACTCACGCTACAGTACGCCGGAGATGGATCTCGCGATCGATCGGTACTTCACGACGATCCCCTGGGAGGAGCGGATGGAGTGGGGAAGGCAGATCGTGCGCCGCCTCTCGGAGGATGTCGGATGGATCGGCCTCTACTACGAGGTGGCCCCGGTTCTGATCCCGAACCGCGTCGTCAATGTCTCGGCTGGCAACGAGGAGCCGGTCATGCTCGACCAGGTTCACGAGTGGGACCTGCGGGGCTGAACTCCTACGCCGCACGGAGGAGTGGGATCGCGCGCTCGTAATGAGACGGGCCCGGTCAGCCGAGCCAGCTCGGTTCGGATCCTTGCTGCCGAACGCTCTCCGGCTCCTCCTCGATCAGCTCGTCAATGAAACCCGAGAGGTCGAGCGCCCGCAGATAGTGCATGTCCCAGAGCGCCACGGGGCTCACCCCCTTCGCCTCCTCGTGCTGCAAGCAGCAGAGCTCGTAGGCGTTCGCCACACCCTCCGTCGTCGGGTACGGGCGCATGGGGTAGCGTGCGACTCCCGCCGCGCGACCGCCGTGCTCCTGGTAGGGCCGGCCCAGCGTGGTGTCCAGGAGCCGCTGCGACTCCTCGGGGTGAACGCGCGCGTAGTGAATCGTGAGGACCAGCGCTTTGACCAGCCGTTCGGCCAGG
The DNA here is from genome assembly GCA_009377635.1 of Chloroflexota bacterium. Taxonomy (GTDB): domain Bacteria; phylum Chloroflexota; class UBA6077; order UBA6077; family SHYK01; genus WHTR01. Next base: position 231 of record WHTR01000106.1, on the reverse strand, counting down.
CCGTCCTTCTTGTTGATCGTCTCGTAGGTTGTGGTCAGAGTTGTGCCGTTCACCATGGGTAGGGTTGGAAGTCGGTGGACGTGCAGACCCTCCTTCTGCAGCTCCTCGGCGTTGCGGCCAACGCCGAACGCCACGTCCGCCTTGCCGCTCCTGACAGCCTCCACCAGACGGCCCGGGAGCTCCGACTCTCCCAGATGTCCCATCTCGAGCCACTCGGCCTCGCCGAGCTCA
>WHTR01000105.1 GCA_009377635.1 Chloroflexota bacterium | reverse complement strand
TGTTCCAGCGGTGGCCTCTTCTACGCTACCCTTCCAAAACGTTTTCTGCAGGTCTATAGCATCGCGACCACCATCATGAGGAGGCTCGCTCGCAGGACCCTCTTACTTGCCATCGATGCCAACCTCTGCCATTTATCTTCGGCGTTACCATTCCCAACATACCGCCTGGCGTCGCATCATATATCTCCGCGCACATCACCGCCACGCGCGTACTATTCCGGGTTCCCTGGCAGAGGCTGTTAGCGGTTTGAGCGTCTCGTCGAACCATGATGCACGCTTTCTGGTTGCTGGCTGCGGAGCCATTGGGTCCCTCTTTGGAGGGCTGCTCCGGAAGGCGGGACACGACGTTACGCTGCTGGGGCGAGGCTGGCACCTGGATGCGATTGCCGCCCACGGGCTCAGTATCGACGGAATATGGGGCGTACATCACGCCGAGGGCTTTCACCTGGCCCGTGACACTTCCGAGCTGAGCGGCCGCTACGATGCCATCCTGGTCGCGGTGAAGGCCTACGACACCGCCGCGATGGCCGATGACATCGCTCCTTACTTTGACCCTCAGGGAATCGTGGCGTCGCTGCAAAACGGGCTGGGGAACATTGAGATGCTGGCCCAGCACTTTGGGGCGGAGCGTAGTCTCGGGGCCAGCATCTTGATCGGGGCCACAATTCGCGAACCGGGGCAGGTCACCGTCACCGTCCAGGCGGCTCGTGTTGTCGTCGGACCGTTGGATGCAGTTCCGGCCGGTTCCCTGGATCGGGCGAAGGCGCTCGCCGGATTGCTTGATCAGGCCGGCATTCCGTGTAAAGCAACCGACCGAATCCTATCCTTTCTCTGGGCGAAGGTGCTCTATAACGCGCCCCTCAATGCTCTGGGAGCGCTGCTTGACGTGCACTATGGGGCCCTCGGCGATTCGCCAAACCTGCGCACCATCATGGATTCCATCATCGATGAGGTGTTCCGGGTATCGGAGGCGGGACGCATTTCGCTGGCCTGGTCCAGCCCCGAAGAGTATCGGGAAGAGTTGTACGAGAAGCTGGTGCCTCTGACGTATCAGCACCGGAGCTCAATGCTGCAGGATCTCGAACGGGGTCGTCGGACCGAGATTCAGGCGATCAACGGAGCAATCTGGCGGATGGGTGCCGAGCTCGGGGTGCCAACGCCGTTCAACGAGCTGATGACTCGGCTGATCTCGTGGAGGGAGCAGAAGGGGCGCGAAACCTAGGTTTTGCCGACCACCTTGATGGCTGGCCCATCCTCCTTGCGCTCGATGTCCTGCAGCAGCACTCGGGCGAGCAGCCCCGCCGCCTCCGCCAGCGCCCCATCTTCGGGGTTTTCCGCATAATGTTGTCATCTGGATCGCGACATAAGCGCAGTTCGCCCGGCGGGATGGCCTCGACGGCCCGGTCCTGGAGCAAGGCCAGGACGCTTGCCAACTCCTCGTCGCTGAGCCCCCAGCGGCGGCTGATGCGCGGCCGGCGCAGGACCTCGTGGATCCCGTCGGACAGTGCTCGGGACGTGACCGGCACGAACCGGTCCTCCAAGAAGGCGTCGACCACCTGGGCGGGTGCGCCGTCCGGGTTGATGAAGGCAGAAACCCACACGTTGGTGTCGACCAGGACACGGGGAGGGGCCTCATCCACGCACGGTTTGCCGGCGCGCTGCGCGCTCGCGGCGGACCTCGTCGCGGGCGGCGGTAATCTCGGCTTCGATCTCGTCGGGGGCGAGATCGGCGGGAGCGCCAGCGCGGATGTGTCGAAGGGCATCCGCGAACCGCGCCCACCACTCGCCCGAAGGGACCGAGCGGCGGGGGCCAATGACGCGCGATGTGGACGCCAGCCCGCGTTGGGCGAGATAGGCGTTCAACGCCTCGCGTACGAGATCGGTGAACGAGCGCCCCTCTTCGACGGCCAGATGGCGCAGCAGGCGTGCTTGTGCTTCGTCCAAGTAGATGTTCGTCCGCTTCACGACACACTCCCACGCGAGACGCTAGCTTATTATAATACCATGACATCATGAGGATGACCAGGAGTGTCCGCCAGCACTACCCGGCCGTCCCGTCGGCTCGCCAACAGGTTGATATCCGCTGGTTGCCGGAGCCGGTCCATGGGCCGGCGCCTCGGCCAGCGCCTCGACGTAGGGTCCGTCGATCAACACGTCGATCTCGTCCAGGACGGCGCCGATGGCTGGAACGTGCTCGACCATCGGTCGGAGCGTCTCGTACGTGTAACCGGTGTAGACGAGGGTGTGCAGGCAAGCGCGATCCCTCAGCGTCCGCACGAGGGCCGCGAGGCCTTCAGGCTGGGCCAACGGCTCCCCGCCGAGGACGCTTACGCCGTCCCGCTGGTGGGCGGGGTCGAGCAACGCGTCGGCGAGGAGGTCAACCGGCACAATCGTGCCACTCTCCACAGCGTGAAGATGCGGCACCCAGCAGCCCGTGCAGTCCCGGTCGCAGCCGCTGAGAAGCACACAGCTCCGCCGCCCGGACCCCTCGATGAGGCTATCGTGGTAGAGCCCGTGGACTCGGACCCATTCGCCTCCGGCAACCCTCCGCGCTCCGGATTGCACCTGTTGCGGGGGCAGCATCCTCAGCGGCCGGGCTCTGGGCAAGGCGGCGAATAGATGATTGTTACGCGGGCTCCGTCCGGAGCTTTTCGGGTACCGGCAGGCTGAAGAGGCCGAAGAGCTCTTCGTGCGTGAGGGCTGAGCCGAGATCGATCGTCACGTCGTCGACGACCTGGTCGAAGAGGCGCTGTTTGCTGCGCAGGATAGCGTCGATCCGCTGCTCGATGGTATCCTCGCACACGTACTTGTAGACCGTGACCGGCGACTCCTGGCCCATGCGATGGCTGCGATCTTCGGCCTGCCGCTCCACAGCCGGATTCCACCACCGGTCGAAGTGGAAGACGTAGGAGGCCTCCTGCAGGTTGAGTCCCTGGCCGCCGGCGCGGAGCGACAAGATCAGTACCTTGCGGCGCTCGTCCTCCTTGAACATGCGGATGACCTCCTCCCGTCGCGCCAGCGAGAGGTCTCCGGTGTACAGCAGCGGCGCAACTCCCGCGAGCTGTGCGGCGATCGCCCGGGCGCCGTGCTTGTCGTCGGTGAACTGGGAGAATACCAGCGCCCGATGCCCCTCCGCCACCAGCGTCTCCAGCCGCTCTACGAGGTCGTCCAGCTTCGCGGATTGGCCGGTCGCCGGACAGAAGTTGCAGATCTGCTTCAGCCGGACGATCAGCTCTAACACGTTTTCGATTCGCGCGCTCTGTCCGCGCTGGCGCAGCTGCAGCACCCCGTCCCGCTCCGCGCGCTGGTAGCTCTCGCGCTGGGAGCCAGACACCTGGAGCGAGACCTGGTTGACCTGCTTAGGTGGGAGCTGAGGCAGCACGTCTGCCTTCCGGCGGCGGAGCTGCACGGTCCGGTGAATGTCGAGCAGCGCGTGGTTGGGAGCGAGCCGCCGAGGCGCATCACCCTGGAGATGGGGCACCACCACCTCCAGCACCGAGGCGAGCTCGTCCAGGCTGTTCTCCAACGGCGTGCCGGTGAGCGCCCAGGTCCGCCTGCGAAAGACCTGCTTGCACCTGCGGCTGACCTCGGCATCCCGGCTCTTGATCTTCTGCGCCTCATCCAGGACCACCACGTCCCACGTGCGTCGGCGCGGCGGCGACTGGGGGTTGGCGGTGAAGTCCTCCCGCAACGTCTCGTAGCTCGTCAGGTACACGTGGGCCGGCGTGGCCCACTGCCACGCCCGTTCCGGGGCTGGTCCCTGAACGATCGACAGATGCAGCTCCGGCGCCCAGGCGCGCAACGCCCCTCGCCACTGCCCCACCAGGCTGGCGGGCACGATGATCAAGCTGACCTCGACCTGCCGCTGCAGCGCCAGGATGCGCAACGCGGCGATCGCCATGACCGTCTTCCCAAGCCCCATGTCGTCCGCCAGCAAGAGCGCGTCCCGGGATAGCAGGGCGCGGATGCCGTCGACCTGGAAGGGGAAGAGGACACCCGGCCACTCGATCGGCCCCTGCGGGGCGAGCAGGAGCTCGGCCGGCGGCTTGAGCAGGGAGAGCAGCCGCTTCCACAGCGGAACCTGGAACGACGGTCGGTCCGGAGACAGATCCTCCCTGGGGGTGTCGTCCGCCGTGCGGGGGGGACCTTCCAGCCCGTCGCGCAGCAGACGCCAGGAGAGGTCGACGGTCCCGCCTGGGCCCTCCTGTGGCTCGAGCTCCAGCCGGCCGGCCGGTCCGCCGAGCCAGTCCACGGGCGGCTCGTCAGAGGCCGAGAGAGACTGCTCGCTCACACGGTTCTCGGGCTGCGACTGCTCACTGACGTCGCTTTCCGGCTGTCGGAGGCGTACGCCTCCCGCAGGCCGATCGCCGCCCGATCGAAGGGCTCCAGCAAGAGCCCATACCGGCTCAGCCGGTCCAGCAACCGCCGGTCCCGAGAGCCTTCCGGCGGAGGGCCTGGGATCCACGACAGGTTGGGCGGCTCGGACTCCTCCAGGATCTCACCCGTCTCTTCGTTGATCCGCGCGGCCGCGCTCACCGGCCGGCCGATGCGGGCAGCAGGCACCGCCATCCGGAGGTCCTGGGAAAAGAGCGCGCTGCCCACCTCGTCCGCCAGACACAGCAGGAGCCTCGGTTCGCACTTGCACATCGCGAGCAGCGAGCTGATCAGGCGACGCTCGGCGTGGCGACGCAGGTCGGTCCGCCGCCAGAACAGCGGGCGGGGGACTTCTAGCCGGTTGTACGTGAACTCCAGCGGCTCGCCCCGGCCATTGATCTGGAACAGTGCACCCCGGTACATCGCGCCGTCCGCCGATCGCTCGACCTTCAGGAACCCAGCCGGGCCAAGCTCTTCGATGTCGTCGACGTTCTGAAATGGAACGGGCACCGAGCCCCCTCTTCACTATCGCGTGGCCGTCTCTCCCGAGCGCATAAGCAAGCGGTGCAACCGTGGCATACGCGGCTCGGGGGCACGGACGCGCAGCCCCCTCACGGTCGCGGGTCGTCTCCCTCGTCCCACTCGCTCGGTGTCTCCAGCTCGGGGTCCTCGCCGAGGCGCACCGCAAGGTCCTGGACGACCGTCTCGACGCTGTAGCCCGCGAAGAGCCGCATCAGGTCCCACTCATTGATCCAACGCCGCACATACTGCCGCATACTGGTCGAGCCAGGCCGTCTGGCCGCCTCCGCCGGTGGGGGCTCCCAGCCGTAGGCCTTGCCGTGGATCTCGCGCAGTCGCTCCATCGTCTCCTCGATCGTCTCCGGCTCCGGCCCGCGCAGGCGCAGCGCTTCCCGGGCGATGAACCGCATGCCCCGCTCGGCTTGGCTAGCCATCATCCGGTCGCTATCCAGGCCGATCGCCCGCAGCTTGCCTGGGACGCGCTCGACGTCGCCGCGCTGCTCCAGCACTGCTCTGGCGAAGTCGGTGGTGATGGCGAACACCGTTGCCAGGCCCGGCAGCGACTCGCTCTGGAGCTTGCCCGCCCAGCGCGCCAGAGAGGCGTACGAGCGTGCCCGCTGGCGAAACGAGTACCTCCCTATGAGTTCCACCTCGTCCACCAGCAGCACCCAGCCGGCATAACCTGCTGCCACGCTCAGACGAGTCGTGAACGCAAAGCGCTGCACGGGCAACTGCCTGGCGGGCACGCTTTCCAGGCGATAGCTGGCGGCCTCGCCGTGGGCCCGCAACCACGCCCGGAGTTCGCCGGCGTTGAGCGGGTCGCCGGCCCAGAACGAGAGGATGCGGTCGCCACCCTCATTGCCGCGCATCCGCGGGTACAGGAACAGGGTGGCGGCGAAGCGGGAGTTCAAGCCCGACTCCGGGCGGCTGGCCCACCCGGCCAGCTCCTGGTAGGCGGGGCTCGTGGGCTGGAGCGAGGCCGCGATCTCGGTCAGCGCCACTCCCTTCCGGTCCGGCACGACTGCCGCGCCGATGGCCGCACGGAAGAGCTTGGCCGGGTCGTACAGCGGCGTATCCTTGCTGATGACCACCTTGCTGCAGACGTAGTGCTCCTCCAGCGCCACGTGCTGCAGATGCTCCAACAGGTGGGACTTGCCGGAGCCGAAGTCGCCCTCCACGAGGATGCCGGGCGCCTGCGTGCCAGCGGCCACCCCCTCCCTGGCGGCCTGAAGGTGCTCGCGGAACTTCTCCTCGATACGCGGCTGCGAGCTGCCCAGCACCTGCACCGCGTCGCGGTTGGGCACCCCGGACCGCAGCGCCTCGATCGCCCGCCGATACTGGACCTCCACGCTCACCGACATAAGGTCACTCCACTGCGTTCTCCACTGAGATCCCTCCTCCGCCGACCAGGGCCGGTCTCGGCGTCGCTGGCATCGGCATCATCCCGCGACCTCCTCCACGTGCCCCTCGCCCGCCACCCGGACCAGCGATGAAAGTGGGTTCTGTCGATACCGGTCGCGCACCTCGTCGGCCAGGCGCAGATAGAGCGCGTCGTACCGGCGGTAGCCGCGGCGCTCATCCGCCAGGAAGCCGTCCGTGGACACCACGCCCACGAAGCAGAACGACAGCTCGTCCGTGGTGTCGATGAACTGGCGCAGGAGCTCGTAGGCGTCCAGCAGGGCGCCCGTGCTGTAGTAGACGCCCTCGTCGCGCTGGCCGCGGCGCGGCGCCTCCAGACATCGCGAGATGTCCAGGACCAGCACCAGCCCGCTCTTGCCGGCGTGTCTCAGCCAGTGGGGTAGCGAGATCAGCATGTGGCGGGCATTGTGGCGTGCGATCTTCTGGAAGATGGGCACCCGCTTGAGTGACGATATCAGGCGCAGCTCGCCCCGCAACCACTCCTTGGCAGCCTGGGCAAGGTCTGGATCGGCGGGAGGGTCCAGCCGAGCCATGCACAAGCGGATCACCGCCAGGCGGAACTCCTGGGCCATGTCGTAGTCCTGGTAGATCCGCTGGTGGACCCACCGTTCGATATCGGTTTCCAGCAATAGCTCCGGGTAGCTGTTGAGCTGGGCCAGCGTGCTCAGCGCAAAGTCGTCCGGACGGGCCGGCAGATTGAGTCCCCTGGCCTCGAGCGTGCGCGCCAGGAACTCGTAGCACAGCGCTTCCCAGTCGACCTGTCTGGCCACCTCGTGAAACACCTGGTCAATCATGTGGACCCTGGTTGAGACGGCGTCCACGAACGCGAATTGGAAGCCATTCTCCTCCGCGGCCGCGCGCATCCCCGCCCGCAGCGCGGCCCGGTCGGCCTCGTCGGCGACGACCAGGTACTTGACCGCTGCGCCTCCCGCTCGGACGAAGTCGTCGAGGTACTCCGTCCGCAGAATGGTCAGCCAGTCCTGTGAGCTGAGGTTCACGGCGACCGCGTCTTACCCAGGCGCGGAGAAGGCGATGCCGTAGTACACCTTCTCCTCCCCGTGCTCGGTGATCACCCGGACCGTACTGCCGGCGGTCCGAGTCCCGGTGCTTGCCGAGAAGCTCAACCGGTACCCTCGCCTGGTGGTGTCCACAGCGCTGCGGTCCAACAGATAGATGTCGCGGGCGAACTCGTGGCGCGAATACTCCCTGGACGAGCCCGGCAGCAACGTGAAGAGATTATAGACGTCCAGCAGCTTCTCCACCGGCCCGTCGCCCGACAGGCGCCTCCCCCGCCTGGCCACCAGGGCGCTGTACGCTTCGAGGAGGGACTCCAAGAACTGCTCCGGCCGGAAGCGCGGCTGGCGGCGCTGCACCTCCTTGAGGTGGCTGCCGAGCACGCTTGGTCGGAGGCGGCGCTCGCGCGTCTTGTCGATCAGCACCGCGCGCTCGTTGGGCAGGACCCGCACCAGCGCCGGGTAGCAGTACAGGCGGTCGTCCTGCTCGAAGATGCGCACGTTCATGCCCCGTGCGGTCTCGACCAGCTCGCGCATAAATGCCGGACTGCCGAGGTAGCCGTCTTCGTCGAAATCCCAGCCCTCCTCGGCGTTTGCGACCTGCTGCCGCAACTCGATCATGGCCTGCTCCGCCGCGGCGATGGCCGGGCGCAGCTCGCGCAAGTTCCCGTCCCGCGCAGCCGCCCGGAGCTTCTTGAGCGCCTGGCTCACGGAGGCGGCCGCCTTCAGCGCTGCATCGGCATCCGCCTCGCTTCTGGCCAGCGCCTGCTCCAGGCGTACCAAACCGTCACCGTGGGTCATCGGCAACGCTCCTCGATCTGTCTTCTGCCTGGTCCTGATCCGTGGGTGTCCGGCACGCTTCCGTGCTTACACGTCCACGTGCAGCACCCCAGGGGGCCGCTCGCGGGTGTGCACGGAGTCTTGGGCATGCGGCGTCATGCCTCGTGGGCGTAGATGCGATCGCTCAGGGCCTCGATGAGCACGCGTGCCTGCTCGTAATCCCGCTCCTGCCTGGCCCGCTCGAGGTCCCCGGCCAGGGAGAGGACCTCCTCGGCGACGGCGCCCTGGCCCGCGGCCTCCAGGCGGATCATCGATCGCTCGGCGCGCCGCAGCAGCGCGGCGATCTGGCGCTCAAGCCCGCGGTCGGTCTCGGCCAGGTGCTCCCGCGCCTGCGCCTTCTCCTCGTCGCCGAGCCGATCCCGCGAGGGGGCGACGGTGATGCCCGTACTTCGGTTCGCCCGTCGATCGAGGGCCGATACCTGCACGATCCCGTTCACGTCGTAGTCGAAGCGGACGATGACCTCCCGACTCTTCCCCGGCGGGCCGGCCGAGATGCCCTCGAAGAGGAACTCGCCCAGCGCACGGTTGCGGGAGGCGACGGGCTCCTCCCCCTGGTAGACGCGCACCCGGACGCGATCCTGCTCGGGGGTGAGGGTGAAGAACGCCTCGGACTTGGAGCAGGGGATGATGGTATTCCGGGGGATCAGCACCGCGTAGCGATCGGACAGGAGGTGGTCGAGCACGACGTGCATGGTCTCGATCCCGAGCGCGTGTGGCGCGACGTCCACGAGCACCGCCTCGACGGGATCGTCGTCGATGATGGCCGCTTGGACGGCCGCTCCCAAGGCCACCGCCTCGTCGGGGTGCATCTCGACACGGGGCTCTTTCCCCAGATGCTGCGCCACCATCTGGCGCACCAGCCGGATCCGCGTCGACCCCCCGACGAGCAGCACGTTCGCCAGGTCCCGGGGGCGCAGCCCGGCATCCTGAAGCGCGCGGTCGACGGAGCTGAGGGTGGACCGCACGAGCGCTCGGATCAGGTCCTCGACCTCGTGGCGGGCGAGCTCGGCGTCCAGGTGGAGGGGGATCAGCACCTTGCGGGCGATGTACTCTTCGGTGACGCGCGTGTAGGGTCCATCGGAGAGGGCGATCTTGGCCTGCTCGGCCGCGCGCAGGAGCCGCGCCAGGGAGCGGTGCTCCTGCCGGAGATCGACCCCGTGCTGCCGTTGGAACCCGTCGGCAACGTGATCTGCGATCAGCTGGTCGAAGTCGTCCCCGCCCAGGCGGGTGTTGCCGTGGGAGGCGCGCACCTCGATGACGCCCTGACTCAGCTCCACGATGGACACGTCGAACGTGCCGCCCCCAAGGTCATAGACTGCGACCTTCTGGTCCGCTTCCCGGTCGATCCCATAGGCGAGCGCCGCGGCGGTCGGCTCGTTGATGATGCGCGCGACCTCGAAGCCGGCGATCTCGCCGGCGTCCATCGTGGCACGGCGCGCCGCGTCGGTGAAGGAGGCCGGCACGGTGATGACCGCGCGCTCCACGGGCTCGCCAAGAGCCCGCTCCGCCCGTCGCTTCAGCTCGCGCAGGATGAACGCCGAGATCTCCTGCGGGCTGTACGCCCGACCGGCCAGCGTGACCCGTTCGTCGGTGCCCATTGCGCGCTTAATCGACTTGACCGTCTTCTCGGGCTCGAGCACGTACTGGTTGCGGGCGGGTGTTCCCACCAGGAGCTCACCCCGGCCTGAGAATCCCACGACGGAGGGGAGCAGACGCTCGCCCTGGTCGTCGATGATGCGCGGTCGGCCATCCGCGACCGTGGCGACGAGCGAGAAGGTCGTGCCCAGATCGATCCCAACCGTCTTGGTCACCGGACCTCCCGGAACTGGCCCTCGGGCTCCTGGTCTCCCGTGGGACATTGGTTATGGGATGGAGGATGCGGTGCTCGCGCCACCACGACCTCGGCGTAGCGCAACACCCGGTCGCCGTGCGTGTAGCCGCGGAGGGATTCGCTCACCACCGTGCCGTCGGGGAGCTCGGCGCCCTCCGCGACCGCCACGGTGCGGTGGCGCTGCGGATCGAAGGGCTCCCCGACCGCGGGGATCGGGTGCACGCCCTCGCGCTCCGGCAGCGTGAGCAGGCGGCGCTCGATGAGGAGCAGGCCATCGACCGAGGCGGCGGCCGCTTCGGCATGGTCCGCCGCAAAGTCCGCGGGGCGCGGCTGCAGGCCGAGGACGTGCCGGATCAGGATGGTCGGCAGGTCCGCCGCGATGCGGAGACCCGGTGGTGCGCGCCGCTCTCCCCGGTGAGCGACGGCCGCCGTAGGGAGGCTATGGGACGTCGGGCGGTCCCTCCGAGCGGCCGGGACCAGCTCGCGCGCCGCTCGGATGCTCTCGCCCAGCGCGTCGACCACGGGCAGCAGATCCCGCACGACGCGGAAGCGCGCCTGGCCCTCGATCTCCGTCAGGACGCGGCGCAGCTCCGCTGCCTCCCGTTCGGCC
>WHTR01000104.1 GCA_009377635.1 Chloroflexota bacterium | reverse complement strand
GATCACTGGTTCCTGGACCGGATCGCGGAGGGCGACGGGCCCGCGACGACCGCCATGTACCGCTTCGACTCCATGACCATGCGCGGTGGGACTGGCGAGATGCGCGCCTGGATCACCGTGGCAGGCGCCATGGCGGAAATCGGCTCTCGTGCGACCGTCGTCGATTACATTCCGGCTCACCACGCCGTGACCGGCCTCGCCTGGGCCTTCTGGGCTCAGGGGGAATAGCAGTTGCCAGCCGCTCCGAGCTTCTCCGATCAGTGGCTTTCATTGATCGGCCAGGAGGCGAAGCCAAACCCTGCTGCCGCCGTGTACGACGGGAAATAGTCAACCACCACGCTTTGCTCCCGAGCGCCTCGCACGCTCCGGCCACGATTGTCCACACCCGCAGCTCAGCCGACCCTCCCCGATGACTGTCCGATTCCATCTCGAATATCGGTTGCAGTGCCGCTCCCTTCCCCCGGGCCAGATGGTCCAGTGCCCACTCGTCGAACGGCACGTCGACCCATCCGGACCGCGCGCCGCCATGGTCGTGGCTGAGGCCGCCGGAGGCGAAGAGGGCAATTCGTTCGGGTCGCTCGCTCAGGACCTCAGCCAGGGTGCGCCCAAAGGCATAGCACCGTGCACCGCTCGGGGCAGGGCGTGACCGACAGTTGACGTAGATGGGAAGGACAGGTATATCAAGCTGCGGCATCAGCAAGTGGGCGGGGGCGACGAAAGCGGGGGCCGTTCCGTACTCGGGCTGTCCCACGGGCCGCAGCAGCTGGCTATAATTTAGGTCGAAGCCCGCGCCGACCAGCTCTCTGTGAGCAAACGAGGCAAGCTCGCCGGCACACTGGAGCCGAACGATGTCGTCCTCGGCCTCCTCGCCCAGCTCCGCGAGGCGAGTGCTGCCCCAGATCTCCTCGCCAAGGAAGGTGGCGAACTGCGGGACGTGCGCCTGCGTGAAGACGCGGCCGTTGTCGGCCCCGAGCATGACGAGCGCATCGGGACGGAACGTCTCGAGCTGCCGGCGGAGAACACCGAACCCTCGCCGCACGCGGTCGGACTGGTCCCGCACCACCTCGGGCGTCTCCTCGGAAAGTTGCAGAGGTTGCGGTACACCTGCGAGGAGGTGCTCGCCACCCGCACCCTTGATACGCAGGCGCCGCGCTGTTGGGGTAATGGTAGCATCGTGAAGTCGCTCCGTCTCATGGATCGAGGACGAGCTTGCGCACCGATCGCCGCATTCTACAACCCGCATCGTGAATGGAGGAGCCATGGCAGCCACAACGTCCCTGACCGACGAGAGCACCAGCAAGTACGCTCAGGTGGGCGACTTCCGCCTGCACTACAACGAGGCGGGCACGGGGCCGGCCGTGGTCATGCTCCACGGCGGTGGGCCAGGGGCGAGCGGCTGGAGTAACTTCCAGCGAAATATCGGCCCCTTCTCCGAGCGGTTCCACACCCTCCTCGTGGACATGCCGGGGTTCGGCAAGTCGGACTCGGTGGCCGTCGCCGAACCCCGCTCGCAGCACACGGCGCGCGCGGTCCGTGGGCTTCTGGACTCCCTGGGGATCCAGCAGGCCAGCTTCGTGGGCAACTCCATGGGCGGCGCCGCCTCGATCAACTTCGCTATCGACTTCCCGGAACGGATCGACAAGCTCGTCGTCATGGGCTCGGCGGGCGCCGGCCAAAGCATTTTCGTACCGCAGCCGACGGAAGGCATCAGGGTCCTGAACCAGGTGTTCGACAACCCGACCGCAGAGGGAATGCGACGCCTCATCCAGTTGATGGTGTACGACGCCTCGTTCCTCACGGAGGGGCTGCTGCAGCAGCGGCTACAGGCTGCGCTCAACCCGGGCCATCTCGAGGCTCGCAGGACATCCAGCAGCGCTCAGCGGAACTTCGCGACTGAGTTGGGCACCATCAAGGCAGAGACGCTGATCGTGTGGGGCCGAGACGATCGCGTGGTGCCGATGGATACTGGCCTCCGGCTGCTGGCCGCCGTGCCCGGCGCCCAGATGCACATTTTCGGTCAGTGTGGTCATTGGGCCCAGTTCGAGCACGCGGATGCGTTCAACCGCCTGGTCATGGACTTCCTGTCCCGGTAAAGAAAGCGGCTGATTCCGGCACGGTCTATCCGTGCGAACCGGCGGGGGCACATCGCCCGCCTCGGGAGTAGAATACCAGCGTCGGCGAAGCGCTCGTGCGGCACTTCACCGGCGGGGAGAGCCGGATGTGGGAGGAGGACGAACATGGGGACAGGCACGGGGATCTTCGACGCGGACGGACACATCTTCGAGCCCCAGTCCGAGATCGCACAGTTCATGCCGCCACCATATAAAGGGAAGGTCGGCAGTGCGCTGATCTCTGGCGGCGGCGACGGCTGGAACCGCCGTGCGTTGAGCGTGCGGGCTGATGCCCTGCGTCAAGGACAGGATGGCTGGATCGGCGAGCATACGGAGGGGCCCGTGAATGCCGAGCGCTGGCTGGAGATCCTCGATCAGGCCGGCATCGACGGCACCGTCCTCTACCCCACGAGCTTCCTTGGGGTCTGCGGAGAGAAGGACCACGACTGGGCGCTCGCCCTAGCCACCGCCTACAACAGCTGGATGGCGGAGTCCTACCTCCGGCGTAGCCCCCGGCTCAACGCGATGGCGATTCTCCCGCTGCAGAATATCGACGCCTCGGTGGAGGAGCTACGCCGGACGATCACCGACCTGGGCTTCGCCGGCGTCGTCCTCTCAGCCAACCAGAACCCGCCGCTGGGCGACCGCCGCTACGATCCCATCTATCAGACGGCCCAGGAGCTGGATATCCCAGTGGCCGTGCACGCCGGCGGACCCGGGCGCCGTCTGGACATAATGGACCGTGCAATCGAGGCGCGTTGCCTCGGGCACCCCACCAGCCAGATGATCCAGATGACCCACATGATGTTCAGCGGCGTCTTCGACCGCTTCCCGCGGCTCCGCTTCTCGTTCATGGAGGCCGGGGTGGCCTGGATCCTCTTTCTGCGCGATCGCATGCACGAAGCCTACGAGCAGTGGTCCATTGAGGCGCCGGAGCTGAGCTGCGAGCCATGGGAGCACCTGAAAAGCGGGCGAATCTTCTACCACTGCGAGGTAGACGAGATGATCCTGCCCTACGCGGTGCAGGAGCTGGGGGACCAGACGCTGCTCTACGCGTGTGACTTTCCCCATCTGCGTCCCGCGCGCGTGCTCCACGACCTGGACGAGTTTCAGGAACGAGCGGACCTGTCCGAGGAGAACAGGCGGCGCATCCTCGGCGAGAACGCGCGGCGCCTCTACAAGATCGAGCAGCCCGCACGGGTGTAGGGCGGAGCGCACAGCGGAGGAGACACCATGGCGATTGCGACGCGCTCAGCGTTCGGGGCACTCGTCAATGAAGACGCTGTCCATCGCCGGTTGTACACCGACTCGAACATCTTCGCCGAGGAGATGCGACGGATCTTCGGACGCACCTGGGTCTTCATTGGGCATGAAAGCGAGGTCCCGAACCCCGGAGACTTCAAGACCGGCGATCTCGCCGGGCAGCCGACCATCATGGTGCGCCACGCTAACGGCGAGATCCACGTGCTCTTCAACCGCTGCAGGCACCGAGGCGCCATGGTCTGTGCGCATGCGACCGGAAACGCCAGCTACTTCCAGTGCCCTTACCACGCCTGGGTCTATAAGACCAACGGCGACCTGGCCCTCGTTCCGAACGTGGAGCTGTTCGGCTCCGATTTCCAGCTCGCGGACTGGGGGCTGGTCCACGTGCCGCGTGTGGATAGCTACGGAGGCTTCGTCTTCGCAAGCCTGAGTCCAGAGGGTATCAGCCTCGACGAGCACCTGGGGCGGGCGAAGCACTACATCGATGTCATGGTCGGGCGCGCGCCGTTCGGCGCCATTCAGGCAACCCAAGCGCTGCGGTACGAGTACCCGGGCAACTGGAAGTTCCAGATCGAGAATATGTCCGACAACTACCACGCGACCTACGTGCACGCCAGCGCCTTTGGGGTGCGGGCCGACATGGGGCAGAACGGCGCCGCGCACGTCTTCGGCAACGCCCCGAACAATCAGGAGCAGGCCCGCATCGAACGGAGCTTCGGCCATGGCCACGGCGTCCTGGACTATCAGGGCACCCGGCTGCTCGTGACCGAGCCCGACCGCTATCCAGCGTACTTTGCCGCGCTGCGCGAGCGACGTGGGGAGGCGCGGGCACGCGAGCTCGCACGGACCGATCTCCATGTGATGATTTACCCGAACCTGATCCTGCACACCAACTACAATCACTACCGTGTCATCAGGCCGCTCGCGGTCGACCACACCGAGATCAACACCTACCCGTGTCGGTTGGTCGGGGCGCCGGACGAGGTCAACGAGGCGCTGGTCGCCGCGAGCGCACTCCACGTGTCGCCGGCTGGCCGCGTGCAGGTCGACGATCTGGAGGCCTTCAGTCGCGTGCAGCGGGGCCTGGCCGTGGAAGCGGCCGAGTGGGTGCTGTTCAAGATGCGGGGTGTGGACGAACACGTCAACGAATACGGCGAGCTGGAGTGTCGCTTCCTCAGCGAGATGATTCCGCGCGGCTACTACCGCGAGTGGCTTCGGCTCATGTCCCAGGAGTGAGCGTGAGCCAATGAGTAGGGAATCACTGCAGCATGACGTCGAGCAGTTTCTTTTCCATGAGGCAGAGCTGATCGACCACCGCCGTCTGGATGAGTGGGCGGACCTGTTCACTGACGACGCGCTCTACTCCGCGCCGAACGCTGGTGAGGAGGGCGATCCGCTGCACGAGGGGTTCATCATCTACGAGGACCGCAGGGGCATCACGGAGCGCGTGCGGCGACTCCAGCACCCGGCCGCGCTGACACAGGTGCCCCCTCCGCGTACTCGCCATATGATCGCCAACGTGGTCGCACGAGACGGCGACAATGGCGACCGCGTGGTCACCTCGAACCAAGTAGTCTACTTCGCCCGCCAGGGGCGAGAAGTGCAGTACCCCGGCTCGTGGGAGCACGTATTGACGCGCGTGGAGGACCAGTGGCGGATCAAGCGGAAGAAGATCGTCCTGCTCACCAATGATCGGGCGATGTCGCAAGTACCGGTGCTGTAGGAGTTGGTGATGCGTGCTGCGCGACACCGTGCCGTCGTCGGGCTGGTGGCTGTGCTGTTCCTGGCGGCCTGCGCGGCTCCCCAGGCGCCGGGGGCGGCTCAGGCCGATCGGTCCGGAACGGCCACGTCGTCCGCGCCGAAGCGCCTCACGGCCGCTCTCACCGGGGACCCGCCGACCTTCAGCTACCGCTTCAACCCCGGCGGCGTTGTCCCGGGCATCGATCGTCTCGAGGAGTTCCTGAACTCCGGTCTCACGGTCGAGGACGACCAGGGACTGCGGCGCGCGCAGCTCGCGGAGGGTGTGCCGACCGTGGAGAATGGGCTGTGGAAGCTGTTCCCCGACGGCCGCATGGAGACGACGTGGACGATTACGAGTGGCGCCACGTGGCACGACGGAGCTCCCCTCACGACGGATGATCTCCTCTTCGCCGCCGAGGTCGAGCAAGACCGCGAGATGCCGCTTGTGCGGAGCATCGCGTTCGACTCGGTGGACAGGATCGAAGTGACCGACGCGCGAACGCTGACCATCCAGTGGAGTCGGCCCTTTATCTGGGCGGACGCGGCCTTCTCGGGCCCGGCTGGGGTTGGGTTTGCCTTTCCCCTCCCCCAGCATCTCCTCCAGCGGCCGTACGCCGAGAACAAGGCTGGCTTTCTCGATCTGCCCTACTGGACGCACGAGTTCGTGGGCACGGGCCCCTACCAGGTGAAGGAATTCGTGCCCGCTAGCCACATTATCCTCACGGCGAACGACCGCTACGCTCTTGGGCGGCCGCGGATCGACGAGATCGAGCTGAAGATCATTCCCGACTGGGAAACCCTGGCGGCCAACGTCCTCGCCGGCGAGGTCGAAGTGACGCCCGGAGGCCGCATCACGCTCGAGTGGGCGGCCCAGGTGCGCGACCAATGGCGGGATGGACACATGGAGGTCGCGGTCAGCGCCACCCAGGGCTGGTTCGCGCTCTTTCCCCAGTTCCTGACGCCGAATCCTCCCATCGTCACCAACCTGCAGTTCCGGCGGGCCCTGGTCCATGCCATCGACCGCCAGCAGCTAGCGGACAATCTCATGGGCAGCGCCGTCCCACCGGCCCTGAGCGCGATCGCCCCGAGCGACCCGGAATACCGGGCGATCGAGGGGAACATCGTCCGCTACGATTTTGACCCCCGTCGGGCGATGGAGATGATCGAGAATCTGGGCTACAGCAGAGGACCGGACGGTTTGTTCCGTGATGCCGGCGGCCAGCAGCTCTCCGTGGAGGTCCGCACGATCGTAGCCGAGACCCAGCAGAAGCTCATGCTCTCGACCGTGGACTTCTGGAAGCAGGCGGGAATCAACGCCGAGCCCGCGACGATCCCGTTGCAGCTCGCGCGCGATTCCGAGCAGTATGCGACGCATCCCGGCTTCCTGATCGTGCGGAACCCGGCCCACGTGCGAGGCCTATCGGGCCTGCACAGCTCCCGCTCTCCAGTGCCGGAGAATCGCTTCACCGGCAACAACTATGGGCGCTACAAGAGCGAGGAGTTCGATCGACTCCTCGATACCCTGTTCGTCACCATCCCGATGCAGGAGGAGATGCAGATCCTGGGCCAGATCGTCCGCCATATGACCGAAAACCTCAACGTCATCGGCTTGGTTTTCAATCCCGACCCGATCCTAGTCAGCAATCGGGTGCAGAACGTCCCGGTCCGGCGGCCGACCTGGAACACTCACGAGTGGGATGTCCGATAGGCCGGGACCGGCAAAGATGCGCGCGATGTCGACGATGTGGGTCGCCCGGATGCCGAGACGTTCACTCGCGTGGACCTGTGGCTGCGCCTCGGCTCGTCTCCCGGACCGGTTGGGGTGCCGGAGTGGGCGGTTCACGACGAATCGGTTACCTATGCGGCGAAAGGCGCTGGGCCAGGCGAGGGTGCAGGCCGTGGAGGGCGGTCGCACGGCGTAGACCGGGCTGGGAAGACCGTTTTCCTCGAAGCCCTGCTGGCTGGCCGGGCCCAGGGACGCACCTCCCCGGAGCAGATCACCTATTCAGAGCGAGGCAACGTCCAGGGGGCGCAATTCTTCGCGGTGGCGGGGGCGGCCTACGAGGCGGCGAGGGCCGCCGGCCTGGGCCACGAGCTGCCGAACGACTGGCTCACCCAGACCATCCGCGACTAGCGGGATGGAGAAAGCCCCTCATTCCGAACCCGACGGGCGAGGAATTCGTTAACTCTAACCCACCTCCCACTGCTCCACGTTCCACCCGTCGGTCGATCGTGGGCATCGTAGTTCGCCAGGCCAGCGGTCACCATGTCTTCGAGGTTCTCGATCCCTGCCACACCGTTGCCGAGATTGAACTTGTTGTAGAACGTGAACGCGTTGCCGGAAATCGCGGCGGTGATCCGCTTCGGCGGAGGTGCAGCCGCGCCTTCGCTTGGCGGGGCCTGGACCTGGCTCGGAGCGGCGCAAGCCACGCAGACCCAGGCGAGCACGAGCCCGATCAGCCCTCTGGCGCGCGTATGGAGCATAAGTGGGCCCTACCTTTCCACTCGGACCGCTCGGCCGCTCCTGGAAGCCTCATCGATCGCATCGAGTAGCCGATGGAGGCGCGCAGCGCCCCATATTTTTCGGCTGACGCTTCCGCCGATTTCCGGCTACTGGTGCACATGGCCGACAACTCGTACTCCGGCCTTGCCGGTAGGGCAGGCATATGGACCCGCGCTGCCCAACCACGGTCGGGGTTGGCGCCTACCACTCCTAAACGCAAACGTGCCGCCACCGCACCACGACTCAGTACAGGCCAGGTTCATGAAGAGCCCGCCCGGCGCAACCAAGTGGCTCCAGGCGGGTTGGCAAGACGTATGATGAAACGTACAATCGAGGCCGGAAAGATTGGGGACGATCATACTCGCCTTGGGCGCACAATCTTGTGGGGTGTCGAGCAGGAGGCCCAGCATGATCGCACCAGAGGTGGCCCAGCGCCTGGCTAGCGTAGGACCCGGAACCCCCATGGGCAATCTACTCCGTCGCTACTGGTACCCCATTGCCGCGGGTCCCGAGCTCAATCAAGACCCGGTGCGGCTCCTGGGGGAGGACCTCATCCTGTTTCGCTCGGGGAAGGGCGAGCTCGGATTGATTGGGCCCCGCTGCGCCCATCGCGGGCTCTCCCTCGCCTATGGCATTCCTCAGGAGAACGGGCTGCGGTGCGCATTCCATGGCTGGACCTACGATACCGCGGGCCAGGTGGTGGGCATGCCCTTCGAGCCGGCCTGCCTACCGCTCTACATCACGGCCTACCGGGTCCAGGAGCTGGGTGGGCTGATCTTCGCCTATCTCGGACCCGAACCGGCACCCCTTCTCCCTCGCTGGGACTCCCTGGTCCGTACCGACGCCACCAAGCGGGTTGAGTTCACCACCCTCCCCTGCAGCTGGCTGCAGTGTGTGGAGAACATCATGGACCCGGTCCACGTCGAGCACCTCCACGGCCACTACAACAATTATTTCCGGCAGAGGAGAGGGATTGAGACAAAAGTCCTTCCCAAGCGGCACGTCAAGATGGAGTTCGACGTAAAACGCTATGGCATTTACAAGCGAAGGTTGCTGGAGGGCCAGTCGGAGGACACCTACGAATGGCAGGTCGGGCACCCGCTCCTATTTCCAAACATCCTCGGGCTGCCCACGGAGGACCGCATGCTCCTCGACTACCGGGTGCCGATCGACGATAGCCACACCAACGACGTCAGCTACTTCGCCATCCGGCCGGAGAACTGGGAGCCTCTCGACCCCCTCGTCCGTGTCGACTACGACCCGCTCACCTACGATGAGTCGGGGCGGGTCGAGGGCCGAGACGTCGGTCGACAGGACGAGATGGCCTTCGTCGCCCAGGGGCCCATCACGGATCGCAGCCGGTGGCACCCGGCGACCTCCGATAAAGGGGTCGTCCTCCTCCATCGCCTCCTCCTCGAAAACATCGAGCGAGTCGAGCGGAGAGAGGATCCGCTCGGGGTCATCCGCGACCCCGAGGAGAACGAGCCCATGATTCAGATTGATCCGGGCCCGAAACCGGGAGGGTGGATGGCCACCTTCATGGGCGGCCAGTTCAAGCGGGACGTCTGGGAGCTCACCGGGTGGACCGGCGCCGATCAGCCATCGGGTGCGAGCTCGCCGCAACCAGCTATGAGCTAGCAATGGTTAGCCCGGTTCATGCATCGGAGCTTCCGCAGTTCTCGTTTGAAGAGCGGCAACGACGCTGGCAGCGCGTCCGGCACGCGATGGCACGGGAGGGGATGGACCTGCTCCTCGCCCCCACTCACACCGGGCACTGGGGCCAGCTCCAGGCCGACGTTCGCTACCTGACCCAGCTTGCCCCCAACATGTACGAGGTATTCGCAGTCTTCCCGCTCGAAGGGGAAGTGGTCGCCATTACCCGTATGGACAGTCATACCGAGTGGCTCCGCAACGCCTACGAATGGGTGGGGGATGTCCGCGGGCTGGGCCGACGGACCTGGAGCGCCCTGGTCATCGAGCGGATGCACGAGCTGGGAGTCACCGAGCAATGCACGCAGCGCGTCGGAGTGGTTGGGCTCGCCCAATGGCAGCCTCGGTCGCCTGAGGGGATCATCCGCTATGACACCATGGCCCGGTTGAAGGAGGCGTTCCCTAGGATCGACTGGGTAAACGCCACCGGCCTGATGAACCACGCGCGGGCGGTGAAGAGCCCGGAGGAGATCGCCTGCCTCGAGCGGGCGGGGCAAATCGCCGACAAAGGGGTCGAGGCGATGATCGAGCACGCGCGGCCGGGCATGCCCGCCCAGACGCTGTGGGCCCACATGCAGGCCGCCATGCTGCTCGCCGGTGGCGAGTACCCCAGTATGATCAACTGGGACATGCGGCCAGACCTGAGCGCCTTCGCTCGCCACCCCACCTATCGCTTGCTCGAGAAGGACGACTTCTCTATCAACGAGATCGAGGGGAAGTTCAACGGATACAACCATCACACACTCCACCCCGCCTACCTGGGCCAGGCGCCGGAAAATTACCACCGGGCATACGATGCCGCCTACGAGGCGTTTGAGGCCGCTCAGGCAGTGGCGCGGCCCGGGAACACCACCGCGAACATGGCCCAGGCGGTGGAGGTCGTCTTCCAGCGACACGGCCTGCAGGGACAGTTCATGATGCTGGGCCGCGGGCTCGGCGAGGATGGGCCCCACCAGACGATGCCCACGCCAGATGGTGAGAAGCCTACGAAGCTGGAGGAGGGCCACGTGTTTGCTATCCGCCCTGTTACGGGCGACGTGGGCGCCAGTGGGCGACGCTTCCGGATGTGGCTGGGAGATACGTGCGTCGTGACCCCCACCGGGGCCCGCCGCCTCAGCCAGCACAAGATGGAGCTCGCAGAAATCCCCTGCTGACCATCAGCGTCAGAGATCAGCGGTCAGCAGGTTCGCTCCTGCCGCTCCCTGAGAGCTGATGGCTGAAAACGGAAGGACGAGCACAATGATCGCACGAGAGGTGGCCGAGCGCCTGGGCCAGCGTGAGGGCGCCCAGGACGAGCTCTCCCCCGGCTAGGGGTGACATGTCGGTGAACTCCGTGCGAAATCTGCCGGGTATGGCGGGCGGCGCCATCTTGCCACG
>WHTR01000103.1 GCA_009377635.1 Chloroflexota bacterium | reverse complement strand
GTTTCGGCCAGTGACTCGCCCGCGAGCAATCGCGACAGGACGCTGGCCCACGAGATGCCCGGGCCGTTCACGATGCTGCACCTAGCAGCCGAGCGAAAGCCAGTGCGTAGATGCCCGCACCATGTTCGAGCTCATGGAGATCGATCGACTCGCGCGCTGTATGTGCCAGCCCGATATCGCCCGGACCGAACAGCACCGTCTCCGCACCGCTCTCGGCCAAGAAGCGTGCGTCGGAGGCACCTCGGAAGCCGATCAACCTTCCGGGTGCGCCGGTCACGTCATGAACGGCTTGCGACACGGTTCTCACCGTGACCGCGTCGCGCGCGACTTCGAACGCATCGCCCGAAAACATCAGGTCGACCTCCGCTTCAAGGTCGGGAAAACGTCGCCGGGCACGCGCGACTGCTTCGTTCAGTTGCGCGAGGACATCCTCACGCGTCTCGTGCGGGAGCGAACGGCGATCGACCTCGATCACGCAGATCGCCGGAACGATGTTGACCTTCTCGCCGCCCTGGATCGTTCCGACGTTGATGTTGGCTCCACCGAGGATCGGATGAACGTCCGAAGGCAGCGTCTCTTCCAGTTGTAGAACGATCTCGGCCATGTGCTTGATCGCGCTGCGCCCGCGCTCCGGGGCGGATCCGTGCGCGGCCACTCCCTTCGTGGTGATGCGCGCCCAGTTCGCACCACGTTGCGCCGTGACGACGCGCAGGGAGGTGGGCTCACCCACGATGCCCATGTCGGAACCCAGCAGACCTTGGTCCATCAGGTAACCGGCCCCCTTGAACCCCATGGTCTCTTCGTCAGCGACCATCATCAGTTCCAGCGATCCTTCGGGTTCGAAGCCGGACTCCTTCAGCGCTCGGACCGCCTCGAGCGCCGCGGCTACGCATCCCTTCGCATCGGCCGAGCCTCGCCCGTGCATGCGCCCGTCCACGATCTCGGCGCCATAAGGATCGACATCCCACAGGGAGGGGGCTCCGGCAGGGACGACATCGATGTGACTGCAATAGATAAGGCGCGGCCCCGGGCGCCCACGCCAGCGTGCGATCACGCTGGGGCGGCCCGGCTCGGGTGCGACCACCTCGACGTCGAGGGAGAGGTCCCGGCATTCCGCCTCGACGATCGCAGCGGCGGGAGCCTCCCCACCGGGCGGATTCTCCGACTTCGCCCGGACCAGCCGAGCCAGCAGGGCGGTCACCCGGTCGCTATCGACCCGGATATCCGCGCTTTCTCCCTTATCGCTCTGCGAAACTGTCATCGTGACTCGCTATCAAACGATCCTTCTCATCGTCCTGATCGTATGGCCGTTCGCCATCCTGGCCCTGCTGTTCTTCATGAGCCGGCTCGAGGCCTACGTGCAGCGCCTCGACGCTCGCACGCCCCAGGAAGCCGGCCTCGAGCCGATCGTCGGCGCAGCCCCCGAGCGCGAGGTCCGGATCGTGGTCGGAGACCAGGTGGTGAGCGAGCGTTCCGACACGGATCCCCACGGCCGCCGACCGAGCGCGCCGGACATCGCCGCGTCGTAGCTGCATCGATGCGAGCCGACCTCAGCCCAGAGCGATGCACTCCACCTCCACGCGAGCGCCCTTGGGCAGGGCTGCGACGCCGACCGTGGCACGAGCAGGTGGTTCGCTGCTGAAGAACTCCGCGTAGGCGTCGTTGAACTCGGCGAAGTCGCCCATGTCCGTCAGGTAGGCGGTGACCTTGACGACGTTCGTGGGGCTGGAACCAGCGCGATCGAGTACCGCAACGAGGTTCTTCAGCGCCTGGCGCGTCTCGTCCGCAACGGATCCCCCGACGAGCTCGCCACCGTCGGGATCGAGCGCGACCTGACCCGAGCAGAAGACCAATCCATTGGCGCTGACGGCCTGCGAATAGGGGCCGACCGCGTCGGGGGCGAGCGGCGTGTGGATCACCATCTTGGCCATGTCGTCTCCTTGCTTAGTCCCGATAACTGGGGGATAACTAGTGCGGATCGGTTGAGGGTCACCATAAATGGGAGGGGGAAAGTTGCAGGCAGAGCGGGATCCGCAGCGTCAGCTAGGGATGCTCGCCGACATCAGCCTGGAGCTGGCGCAGGACCTGGACATCGGCCGGATCCTCCTCGGGATCGTCGAGCGCTCCATGGCGCTGTCCGGAGCCAAGTATGGAGCCGCGGTCACGCTCACCCTGGACGGCCACATCGAGGACTTCCTCCACCGGGGACTAAGCCCCGAGGAGGTCTCGCTTCTGCCCCACCTGCCTGAGGGCAAGGGTCTGCTGGGGGAGGTCCTCCACGAACGGGCGGTGGTCCGCGTCGACGACATCGCCGACCATCCGGCTTCGATCGGGTTCCCGACGGCCCACGTCCCGATGAAGGCGTTCGTCGGCATCCCGTTCATGCACGGCGGCCGGTTGGTCGGAGCGCTGTATCTCACGAAGACACCGGACGACCCGCCCTTCACGCAAGACGACGAGGACTTCATCAAGATCCTGGCGACGATGGCGGCCGTCGGGATCGCGAACGCTCGGTTGCTGAACGCGGAATCCGAGAGGGCCGAGCGCGGTTCGCTCCTGCGAGCCATCGCCTCGCGGGTCCGGCGTTCGCTCGATGTGAACGAGGTGCTCGCCGCGACGGTCCAGGCACTGGGTCGAGCGGCGAACGTGGAGCGGTGCTTCATCCGGCTGGTCGAACAGCCCGGTAAACAGTGGAGGTTGGGTCGGATCGCGTTCGAGTGGGACGCTCCGGAGATCCCAAGCCTCGAGCCCGACTCCGAACTCCAATACCCGGTAACGATGCTGGCCGCCATGACGCGGGCCACCCAATGGAGCGAGGACATCACTCGCGACGATCGGTTGCGCGATCCGGCCGTCAGCGTGGGGGCCAACGAGCTGATCCGTATGGGTACCACCGCCATCCTCTCGACTCCTCTGGAGTGGGGCGATGAATTGCTGGGTGTCGTCACGTTCCACTCCCAGTTCCCGCGCAGGTGGACGCTGTCGGACATAGCCCTGATCGAGGCCGCTGCACGTGAGGTCGCGATCGCGATCGATCACGCTCGCCGTTACCGCGAAGCCGTACAGACCGCCGAGCAGTTGCGCGGGCTCGACCAGATGCGCAGCGATTTCGTATCGATGGTTTCGCACGAGTTGCGCTCTCCGATGACAGTGGTGGCCGGGATCGCAGACATCCTGGAGAACCGAGCCGACCGGCTATCGCCAGAACAGAACAAGGAGCTGATGCAGACGCTGGGGCGCGAGGCGCGGCGGCTTCGGCGCCTGGTGTCGGAGGTCCTCGACCTCGAGGCGATCGACCAGGGCCGCATGGAGCTTCACCGTTCGACGGTGGACCTCGTCGGGCTCGTACGGGAAGCGGTCGCGGATGCCGTGGAACCGCACCGGACGAGGGTGGAGACGAAGCTCGAGGGGGCCATGGTCAGCGTCGACCCGGACCGGGTCAAGCAGGTGCTGTTGAACCTGATCTCGAACGCCGCCAAGTTCTCCGAGCCCGATCGCCCCATACACGTCACGATCGACACCCGAGACGACGGCTTCGAGGTCAGCGTCGTCGACGAGGGCGAAGGCATCGCCGACGACCAGCTCGGGCGGCTGTTCCAGCGCTTCACCCGGCTCGACGTCGAGAGGCGCATCCCCGGTTCCGGCCTCGGCCTCTACCTCTCGAGGCAGATAGTCGAGCAGCACGGGGGCCGGATCAGGGTCGAGAGCAAGCTCGGCGCCGGCTCGACCTTCAGCTTCACCCTCCCGCGCTAGTGGTGTGTCTCAGTTTTGGTTGACTGGTTGAGGCGACTCTTCCTCGGCGGACCTTCTCGAGGATGGACTCGGCGGACGCGGTCCAGATCGGTGGCTTGGGGTCGGCGTTGGTGACGCGGAGGTAGTCCTCGATGCTGGCGATCAGGTCGGGAACGCTGGGGAAGCTGCCGCGTCGGATGTTCTTGTCGGTGAGTTCGCGGAACCAGTCATCTCGCAGACCGCAGTAGCGATCTGTAGTCGGCGAGTGGACCGAGGTGCGTCAGCTTGTCGGGGTTGACGATCGAGTTGATGCTCGCGATCTGACCGCCGGCGATATCGAGCGCCAACACGCCGATCAGCCGCTGCTGTCCGTCGAGAAAGAGCGCTCCCGGGCCGCCGTTGACTTCCACGGGACGCCACGACACGCCTGGGACGCGGGCCACCAGGCGGATCCAGCTGGTCAGCGTGCGCGCGACGCGGTTGCGCCCGCGCAGCGACCGCGCGAGCGCCGGAACCTTGCCGCCGCCGTCGCCGGTCAGCTCCACGTCGTGAGCGAGCAGCGCCTCGAGCCCGGCGAGATCGCCGTGCTCTACGGCTGCGAAGAACCGTCGTGCCAGTTCGTCGCGCTGCTCGCGCGTCGTTTGGAACCGGGGCCGGCGCTGCTCGACGTGGCGTCTGGCGCGGCTCCCGAGCTGGCGCACGTTGTCCTCGTTCTTGCCGACGATCGCCGCGATCTCGGGATACCCGTAGTCGAACACATCGTGGAGCACCAGCACGGCTCGCTGCTCGGGCGAGAGGCTCTCCAGCAGCACCAGCATCGCCAGCGACAGCGAGTCGGCCGTCTCAGTGTGCCGGGCCGGATCGTCGTGGCCGTCGGTGATGATCGGCTCCGGCAGCCACTCGCCGACATAGCGCTCGCGGCGGGCGCGCGCGGAGCGCAGCTCGTTGATCGCCAGCCGGGTCGTCACGGTGGCGACGAACGCTCGCGGCGATGCGATCTGCTCGCCCGCATCAAGCGCCTTATGCACCCGCAGCAGCACTTCCTGCACCACGTCTTCGGCCTCGGAGACGCTCCCGAGCATCCGGTAAGCGATCGCGAAGGAGGCCGGCCGCAACCCGTCGAGCAGTCGCTCGCGATCGTTCATGCCGCCGTGAACCCCTGCCGCCAGCTCGGATGCGCCGGCGTCCACCCGAGATCGCGCTTGGCCTTTGCATTGGAGGCACCGCGAAGCTCGGTCATCATCACCACGCCGGTCTCCCCGGCGAACAGCCGCCCGACGAACCGCGGCACGCGCATCGGCTTCTTGGCGCCGAGCTCCTGAGCCAGGGCCGGCAGCCACTCGGCGACCGGGGCGGGGTCGTCATCGACAATATTGTAGACACCGCGGCTGCCGTGCTCGACCGCCGCCACCGTCGCCTCGGCGGCGTCGGCGATGTGGATGAAGGACCACACACCGCCGCCGTCGCCCACCAGCGGGAACTTGCGCGTGCGGATCAGCTCTGCCTGCGCCGCGCCCGGGGCCAGAGAGGTGGCCGGCCCGTAGAACCCGCCGTAGCGCAGCACGATCCCGTCCGTCCACCGAGCACCGAGAACCGCCTCCTCCACGTAACCGATCGCCTCCACGGTCTCGCGCATCTCCCGGGCGGGCGAAAGGTCGAACGGGTCCTCCTCCTTCTTGACCGGTCCGCCCCTGCGCGCGTATGTGGCGAAGTAGCTCTGCGCCACGAACCGCCGTACCCCGATCGCCTGTCCGGCCGAGAGCAGGTGGTCCGTGCCCTCCGTCCGCAGGCGGTTGGTCAGCGCGAAATCGCGGTCGAAGTGACGCATGTCCAACGACTCTCCGATCGCGGTCAGCTGATGGACGATCACGTCCGGCCTCGCCCTGCCCACGGCCTCCGCGACCTGATCGGGCTCAAGCGCGTCCGCGACCGCCGGCACAGCGCCGAGCTCGCGAAGCATCGCCTGCTTCGACTCGCTACGCGTCATGCCATGAACCTCATGCCCCGCCTCAACCAGACGTGGCACCAGCTGCTTTCCGATCGCTCCCGTCGCTCCTGCGACAAACACTCTCATCGTCAGCTCCTTCATCGAGGATTCGCCTGCACCCCATAAGGCAAGGTGGCAGCCCCGCCTGTGACACCTCCGAACAGAACGCGGCAATATGGCGTACATGCACCCGGACGAGCTCGACATACGCGAACCGCTCTTGCGGCGGCTGCTCTGCGAGCAATTCCCCGACTGGGCCGACTTGCCCCTCACCCGCATCGAGCCTGAGGGGACCGTAAATGTCATCTTTAGGTTGGGGAACGATCTCTCACTGCGGATGCCGCGTCGGGATGGGCCGACGGAGGCTCCGAGTAAGGAATTCCAGTGGCTGCCGACGCTCAGACCAAAGCTCCCACTGGAGATCCCCGTGCCCATAGCACAGGGGCACCCCACGGACGAGTACCCGTGGTTCTGGGATGTCTACAACTGGGTCGCAGGGGAAACTCTGCCGATCGAATCCATCGATGCGGTCCAAGCTGCGCGGGATCTTGCGGCCTTTGTCGCCGCGCTTCAACAAATGGATCCGGTCGGCGCACCAGCGGGACGTGGCATTCCACTGGCGGAGCGGGATAAGGAAATCCGCTACTGGCTCGACAGATTCGATGGAGATTCGAGAGTGGAGGCTGAATGGGAGCGTGCAATGACAGCTCCACCGTGGGACGGGCCACCTGTATGGAGCCACGGCGATCTCGACGTGCGCAACTGGCTGGTCAGACATGGTCGGATCAGCGGAGTCATCGACTGGGGTGAGATGGGGGTCGGCGACCCAGCATGCGACGTGATGGTCGCATGGAAGCTGCACTCGCCTGCGGCACGCGATGCGTTTCGCGAAACACTGCCCACGGACGACGCTACCTGGGATAGAGCGCGCGGGTGGGTTTTGTCTCAGGCGGTGGCCGCACTCGCCTACTACACGCCCGAAAACAATGCAGCGCTCTGTCACGAGGCGCAATCCTGGCTGGAGCTGGTTCTGTCCGAACGTAACGACCCGTAACGAGAGAAGGGGGGTCATCGATCTCGGTGCCTAGGATTTCAGCAGCTCAGCCAACTCCCTTGCGTTGCGTTGGGCGTAATCGGCGTAGCAGTTGTTCATCAGGACGTGGGTCGTGTCTGCCTCGGAGGCCATCGATTCGATCTTGGGAACCCATTCCTTCA
This sequence comes from Chloroflexota bacterium, assembly GCA_009377635.1. Classification (GTDB taxonomy): domain Bacteria; phylum Chloroflexota; class UBA6077; order UBA6077; family SHYK01; genus WHTR01. Next base: position 3,791 of record WHTR01000103.1, on the reverse strand, counting down.
GTTCCTTGGCGGAGTAGAGGTAGCGGAACCGTTTCTGGACCGAGCCCGATTCCCATTCCTCGGCGTTGCGGCCGTGGAACCGAACCACCGCGAGATCCGCGGTCGCCGCGGCTACCGGCGGCAGCGACGACTTGAAGCCCTGGGGCATGTCGACACAGACGAGCGGCAGACCGTTGCCCTCGAGGAACTCCAAGGTTTCGTTCAGGTTGTCATCCTTCATCCACGTCTCGTTGCGGAGCTCGACGCAAATCCGGTACGGCGCGCAGCGCTTGGCGCACTCGAGGATGTAGTCCTTGTTCTTGCGGGCGATGACGAACCAGGGCGGGAACTGGAAGAGGATCGCCCCCAGCTTCCCGGCTTCATGTAGCGGGGTCAGGGCCGACAGGAACCGGTCCCACACCTGCTCCATGTCGGCGGGCGCGAGGTCGTCCGGGTAGATCCGCTTCTTGCCCTCGGGCCTGTCCATGTCCTTGTAGAGGGCCTCGGCGCGCGTCGGGTGCTGGGTCAGGAGAGAGAACGCCTTGATGTTGAAGGCGAAGTCGGGCGGCGTCCGTTCCGCCCACCTCTTCGAATTGTCCTCCGATGGCGGGAAGTAATAGGTCGAGTCGACTTCTACGAGCGGAAAGTTGGACGCATAGAACTTCAGCCGTTCCTCGGCGCTCTTGGCGTCGGGTGGATACCAACCGGATTCGATCAGGGATTTGTCGGTCCACGACGCGGTCCCGAGGCGGATGTCAGCCATCCCCGATGCTTAACACCTCCCGAGCGACACGTGTCGGGCGGAGGCCCGCGCGCTCGGAATAGGGGGCAAAGGTCCGGGCGTTGGCCGGGGCGCAGCCCTGCTCGTCGTTGTTGAAGTAGACGTACAGGTTCTCTCGGACGTCGAACAGGTCGGCGAGCCGCTCGGCCCAGCTCTTGAGGGCGGTGCGTCCGTAACAGGGGTCGGGGGTTGCGGCACCATGGTGCAGACGGACGTAGCCCCAGCCGGTCGTCCTCCAGAACGGGGCGACGGGGCGGGACCTGATGTCCATCTTGTTGAGGGTGCCGTCGGCGAAGCAGAGAGCGGCGTCGTGCGCCTCGAGGATCGCCTTCGTCTCGTCCGTGAACCAACTTGGGTGCCGGAACTCGACCGCGACCCGCACGCGACCCTCGAAGCACTCGAGCGTCTCGGTCAGGGCCGCGTGATCGGCCTTAAGGTTGGGGGGCAGCTGCAACAGGGCGGGACCGAGCTTCGAGCCGAGGCCGGCGGCATGATCGAGGAACCTGGCCACCGGCTCGGCCGGCTCCCGGAGCCGTTTGATATGGGTCAGGTACCGGCTCACCTTGACCGAGAAGACGAAGTCCGCCGGGGTCGTGGCCGCCCACCGGGCGAATAGATCGCGCTCGGGGAGCCGATAGAACGCGTTGTTCGACTCAACCGTCTGGAACCTCTGCGCGTAGTGGTCGAGCCACGCCTTGGTGGGGAGCCCCTCGGGATAGAGACGACCTCTCCAGTGGCGGTATTGCCATCCGGAGGTGCCGATCAGGACCGGCACGACGGGTGTCCCCTGGTATCCACGACCGCGAACTACCCCCGGGGCAAAGGATGTACACGAGTGGGACCAAAGCCCTAACTGCGCGCGACATCCTTGTTTCCGCGTCTCACCACACTTACTGTGAAGCCCCCGATACTTCCGTTTAGTACCCCCGAAGGGAGCACCATATGAAGACCTCGACTCCTCGCGCTCGCAGGTGGCGCTTGGTAGCCGTCCTGGCATGCGTAGGCCTGATCAGCCCCTTGCTCGTCGGATCCGCGAGTGCTGCGGCTCCGTCCCTGGAGCTCGTGGGACCCGGCGACACCATCTTCCTGGGCCACCACAAGGGGCAGGCGACGTATCTCGACACCGGCGTGCTGGTGGCCTCGGTGGGGGCGCCGTTCGAGGTCAGGCTGACGAGACCCGACTACGCCGGCGACATCCAGGCGGTTCAGATCGTCGACGGCAACCCCGTCCCGCTGCCGGCCGAGATGCCACTGTCGTGGGATGGATTCGAAGACTTCTTCCACATCGAGGTAACCGAAGGGGCTAACACGGTCGCCGAGATCGACGTCGACTTCTGTCCCAACAGCTACGACCGCGAGCGCGTGAGCGACGATGGTCCGGAGCTCCCGACCTATCCCGAGGCGTGCTTCGCGAACCCGTTCACGCAGGGCATGGTCTGGGGGATCGATCAGAACTGGGGCACGTCGACGGTCGGCTACTACGGCACCTATGCCGATCTCACCAACGGCGACTACGAGGTGACCACCTCGATCACTGAGGGGTACGCCGAGGAGTTCGACATCGCCGAAGACGCCAGGAGCATCACTACCAACATCAACGTGAGCACCATCAAGGACCCCTGTCACCACGGCTGCGCACCGGGGGCCGGCTACCCGCCGGCGGCAATGAAGAACAAGGTGGTCCCGGTCATGGACAACCCGTCCCCTTCGATCCTTCCCGACCTCGAGGCGCTACCCGCGTATGGCATCTCGGTCGAGAACAAGAAGAACGGCAAGAGCTTCGTCACCTTCGGGGCGACCGTGTGGACCTCCGGCGCTTCCGACATGGTCGTCGAAGGCTTCCGGCGTCCCAACGAGGCCGTCATGGACGGCTACCAGTACTTCTACGACAACGGGGTCGTGGTGGGGAAATCGCAGGTGGGCACGCTCGAGTTCGACCAGCGGGACGGCCACAACCACTGGCACTTCCTCCAGTTCGCGGGTTACTCGCTGCTGGATGCAGAGGACGCAACCGAGGGGATCAGGAGCACCAAGGAGGCCTTCTGTCTGGCCCCCACCGACGCTATCGACCTCACCCTCGACGGCGCCGAGATGAACCCGACGCTCGGGTTGTCGACCGCCTGCGGGAGGCACAACTCGAGATGGATCCGCGAGATCCTCCCGCTCGGCTGGGGCGACACCTACATCCAGGGCCTTCCCGGGCAGTCGTTCAACATCACCAACCTCCCCAAGGGGGACTACTGGATCGAGGTCGAGGCCAACCCGGGCGGCCACCTTCACGAGATGAGCGACGACAACAACGTCGAGCTGCGGCACATCATCATCAAAGGCAAGCCCGGAAGTGGAAAGCGGTCTGTCGAGGTACCGCCGTGGAACGGGATCGACACCGACTAGGAGTGCACCATCGAGGGGGTCTCGGGGCGGCAGCTTTATGTCGCCTTGAGACCCTCCTCGCTACCATTGATCCATGCGCGTGCTGGTGGTCGAAGACGAAACCGATCTTGCCGACGCCGTCGCACGCGGGCTGCGGAACGAGGGTTACGCGGTCGATGTGGCCTACGAGGGCAACGAGGCGCTCGAGAAGGCGACGATCAACGCCTACGATCTCGTCTGCCTCGACCTCAATCTGCCGGGCGTCGACGGACTCGAGGTCTGCCGCCGTCTGAAGGCCACCGATGAGGGGCCACGGGTGCTGATGCTGACCGCCCGGGACGCGCTCGACGATCGCGTCGCCGGCCTCGACCGGGGGGCCGATGACTATCTCGTCAAGCCCTTCGAGTTCGCCGAGCTGAGCGCCCGGATCCGGGCGCTGTTGCGCCGAGACGCGGGACGCTCCGGCTCGGTACTGGAGGTTGGAGACCTGGTTCTCGACACCGCCCGGCACGAGGCCAGCCGGGCCGGCCGGGACCTCAACCTCACCCCGAAGGAGTTCGCCCTCCTCCGGTACTTCATGTCGCATCCCGGAGAGGTGCTCTCCGCCGAAGATCTCCTCGAGCACGTGTGGGACGAGCACGCCGACCCCTTCACGAAC
>WHTR01000102.1 GCA_009377635.1 Chloroflexota bacterium | reverse complement strand
CCGCACCGTCTTTAGTACTCCCGACCTCACCTCTCACCCGCGACTCGTATCGCTGTGGAGAGTCTCGCTCGGCATCGCCGATGCGTTTCTCGTGATGTTCGCGGTGACCGGGGGAGCCATCGTCATGGCCAACGGCGGCGTCGGAGCCCGCCTCACAGCAAAGGAGATGCTTCCCAGACTGCTGCTGGGCGCGGCGGCCGCCAATCTCAGTTTGCTCCTCGTGACACACCTCACGCGTCTTACGAACACGGTCGCAACCGCCGTACTTGGGGCGGGGGGAGATCCACTTTCCGTCTCCCGACAGATGGCCGACCTCATCTCGGGTGCCTTCACCAATCCGTTCCTCACGCTCTTAGGGCTCGTGGTCGTCGTACTCGGGCTCTTCGTCGTCGCGGTGTTCGTGCTTCGTATCGCCGCGCTCGTCGTGTTAGTCGCCGGCGCCCCTCTGCTGCTCGTGTGTCATGCCCTTCCCCATACCGATCACATCGCTCGTCTGTGGTGGCGGGCGGTGCTCGCCGCGTTGTTAGTGCCGGTCGCTCAAGCGCTGGTGCTCGCGACCGCCCTTCGCATCGTGCTGTCGGGCGACCTCTTGGGGCTGTCGTCGGGCGGTCTCGTCGATCTATTGGTCGTGTCATGCCTGCTCTACCTCATGTTCAAGATCCCGCTGCTTGCCGCCAACGCGGTCAAGTCGGGATCCGGGTCGCGCGGCTGGGAGCGAACTAAGACCGTCGTGGTGCAGGCCGGGAAGGCGGTGGCCGCATGAACGTGAAGCTGCCCACCGACATTGATCTTGCCGACCGCATCCTGTGGGGGCTCACCGCGCGCCAGCTCGCCATCGTCGCGTTCACCTGTATTTGTGGGTGGGGACTGTATCTGCCGCTCGCCGGTCTGCCCTACGTCGCGGCCCCTGCAATCGGCATCATCGCAGCCGTCGGCGTCTTCGTCGCGTTCGCGCGCCCCGACGGGCTCGCGGCAGAGCGTTGGCTCATGGAGGGAGCGAGACACCTCGTCACTCCGCGCCGGCGCGTGATCGCTCCCGAAGGGATGCCAGAGGTGCCCGCGTGGGCCACCAGCCGCGGCCCGGTCGTCCCGCTGGACATGCCCCTCGAAGAGGTGAGCGAAGACGGCGTGATCTCGCTCGGACGAGACATGTACTCGCTGGTGTGTCGCGCATCGGCGCTCAACCTCTCGCTTCGCTCCGAGCCCGAGCGGCAGTCGCTCATCGAGGGGTTGGGGAGATTCCTAAATTCAGTCGACTCCTCGCTGTCCTTTGTGGTGGGCTCCGAGCGCAGCGACGTCGAAGGAGTTGTCGAGGGGATCGAACGGGATTCCGGCGCCCTACCTCATCCCGCGCTCGAGCGGGCGGCTCGATCTCATGCCGACTACCTGAGAGCGCTCGCGGCGCGTCCCGATGTTCTGCGGCGTGAGGTCTACGTCGTGCTCACGGCTCATGCCAAAGACGAGGACGACGCATCCGTGCGTCTGCTGGCGCGGGCAGAGGAGGCTGCGGGATTGCTGCGCGGGCTTGGCATCCGTCTGATGCCGCTCGACGGATACGCGGCGGTCGCTCTCATCGAACGCGCTTGTGATCCCGAGACCTCCCCCACGGGATTCCAGGACCGGCTTCCTACCGACATCGTCTCGGGGGTGAGCGCGTGAGGCTCCCCTCGCTGATCCAAGGAAACCGCGAGAGGTCGTTTCCCGGAGCCCTGCTCGGGCCGAACTCAGTGGAGGTGTTCCCGCGCCGGGTGCGGTACGGCAACACCTGGAGCGAGACGATCGCGGTCACCGGCTATCCCCGCCAGGTGAAGCCAGGGTGGCTGCAGCCGCTGCTCGCCTATCGGGGAGCGGCGGACGTCGCGCTCCACATCGAACCGCTCCCGTCACAGCTCGCCGCGGACCGGCTGAAAAGACAGCTGGCGCGCCTCGAGTCGACGAGGCGGATGGACGCGCGCCACTCCAAACTGTCCGATCCCACGCTGGAGGCCGCCGCCGAGGACGTCGCCGATCTTGCGGGACGACTGGCCCGGGGTGAGGACCGGCTGTTCCGGGTCGGGCTCTACGTCACCGTGCGCGCCGACTCGGAGGATGACCTCGCTCAGGCGGTGGCGAACGTGAGGTCGCTGGCATCATCCATGCTGCTGGATCTTCGCCCGGTCACGTTCCGAGCGCTGCAGGGCTTCACCAGCACTCTGCCCGTGGGGGTCGATGCGCTCAAGTTGCGACGGGTCTTCGATACGACCGCGTTGGCGACGACGTTTCCATTCTCTTCGACCGAGATCGAGCTGACCGGAGGCGTGCTGGTGGGACGCAACGCCGAAAGCGGCAGCCTCATCTTCTCCGACCGGTTCGCGCTCGAGAACCACAACCAGGTCGTGCTCGCGCAGTCCGGACAGGGCAAGTCCTATCTCGCCAAGCTGATGGCGCTGCGTTCGCTGTTTCGAGGCGTTGACGTGCTGGTGGTCGACCCCGAGAACGAGTACGCGCGGTTAGCGGCTGCAGTCGGTGGCACGGTCGTCAAGCTCGGTCCCAGCGAGGCTGCCATCAATGCACTCGACCTGCCGCGCGCGACCGGCGAAGACGCCCTGACCGAGGGGGCGCTGTTCTGCCACGCGCTGTGCTCCACGCTACTCAGGGGCACGACCCCCGAGGAGCGCGCCGTACTCGACCGCGCGATTCTCGCCGCCTACGAGGCCAAAGGCATCACGACGGATCCGAGGTCGCACGCGCGCCCGGCTCCAGTGCTGGGCGACGTTGTCGGTTCGCTGGGGGAATCCGCGGTCGAGAGATCGCTCGCGATGCGGCTGCGCCCCTTCGTCGCGGGTTCGCACAAGGGCCTGTTCGACCGCGCCACCACGGTTAAGCCCGAGGGGCACCTCGTCGTGTTCTCGCTGCGCGGCATCCCCGATGAGCCCAAGGAGATCCGGTCCGCGGCGGTCCTGACCGCGCTGGATGCGATATGGCGCCAGGTCCGCTCGGGCGAGCGCAAGCCGCGCATCGTCGTCGTGGACGAGGCATGGCTCCTTCTCGGAGAGGAGTCGGCGGCGCGCTTTCTGGCGCGACTGGCGAAGTCGGCTCGTAAGTACTGGTGCGGGCTCACCACCGTGACTCAGGACGTAGGCGACGTCTTGTCGTCGGATCTCGGCCAGGCGGTGCTCACCAACTCGTCCACCCAGGTGCTCCTGCGCCAGTCGGCACAGGCGATCCCCGCCCTGAGCCAGGCCTTCCAGCTATCCGACGGTGAGCGTTCCTACCTGCAGACGTGCGATCAGGGTAGGGGCCTGTTCTGCGCTGGCACCGAGCGCGCCGCCCTGCACGTCGTGGCGTCGCCACAAGAACACGAGCTCGTGACCTCCGATCCCGCCGAGCTGAGTGCACTGGAGGCGAAGTCGTGAAGAAGATCGTCGCCGCGCTCGTCGCGCTCATGGCCATACCCGTGGTGGTGGGAGGCGCAGCCAGTGGCGCCATGGCGCCACGTCCTATCGATTCGGAGGCGCTCGACGACATACCCCCCGACTACGCGCAGCTGTATCTGGAGGCGGCGTCCCACTTCGACTTCGGGTGGCAGCTGCTGGCGGCGGTCGGCAAGGTGGAGTGCGATCACGGTCGAGGTGACTGCTACCACCCGAATCATGCCGGCGCGATGGGGCCGATGCAGTTCATGCCGGGGACGTGGCCCGCCTACAGGACGGCGTCGGGGCAGCCTCCCTATGACGTCTACGACCCACGCGACGCGATCTTCGCCGCCGCGGCCAAGCTGTCGGCGGACGGGATCCGCACCCTGCCGCGCGCTGCGCTGTTCTCCTACAACCGCTCCGAGGCCTACGTCGATGAGGTTCTCGACTGGGCCGTGCGCTACGGATGGATCAGCGGCGACGCGCGAGCTCTCGCTCAAGCGGTGCTCAGCCATCCCCACATCGAGCTCCGCCCCGACGCGCGCGCCGATCTCGAGGCCGGGCTGGTGGACCAGCGAGTGCTAGCGGCGCTTCTGCGCCTGGCCGTAGATCACCGGTTGAGGGCGGTCGGTCCCTTCGTCAGCGGGCACTCGGTCTACGTCAAGGGAACGACGCGGGTGTCGAACCACGCGGTCGGTCGGGCCGTCGACATCCCGATCGTCAACGGTCATCCGGTGTCGGCGTCCAATGTGGCGGCGAGAGCCGCGGCCGAGAGCCTGGTGCGGTTGCCGCCTCAGCTGCGACCCGACGAGCTCGGAGGACCGTGGCACTTCTCCGTAAGCGGCGTCAGCTCGTTTACGAAAAACCACCACACCCATATCCACATCGGGTACTCGCCGTGATGGAACGCGACTACGAGGACCACCCGCTCGTGAGGCTATTCACCGATCCCGGTGAGTTCTTGGAACGTGCGCGCGAGGCTCTCAGCGATCTTGTCGCCCATGCCAGGCCGTGGTTAGTGCTCCTCACGGTGCTGACGGCAGCCACCCTCACCGCGCTCGCAGCGCTGCGGAAGCTGCGCACGAAGAAACTCTCCGCAGGCGCCCGCCGAATCCGGATCCTGCCTCCTCCCGACCCAGTTGACGGGGGAGCGCTCATGTTGTGGATGGGTCTGCACGCGATCCTGCGACCTGCGTGGCGACGGCTGCTCTCCGGTCAACCGCATCTCTGCTGGGAGGTCGTCGCCGAAGCAGATGCCATCGAGATCTTCCTGTGGGTGCCGCGCGCGGTACCGCCGGGACTCATCGAACGCGCGGTCGAGTCGGCATGGCCCGGGGCGAGGACCGAGCCAGCAGACGGGGTCGGCGTCTTGCCTGAGGGCGGCTCGGTGGCGACCACGGAGCTGGCGCTGGCTCAACCGGAATGGTTCCCCATCGGTGAGGCTCCGGACACTGAGCCGCTGCGCCTCGCCCTGGGGACTATGACGGGTCTGGACGCGGGTGAGCGCGCCGTGATCCAAGTCCTCGCCCGCCCGGCCACGAGCGCGGCCCGTTTCCGGCTGCTTCGAGCCGCCCGAAAGCTCCGCAGGACCGCGCCGGCGCTGCCCTTCTGGGCCGTCGCGCAAGACGGCGCGACCAGCCGAGGCCCACGAGCGCCACTCGATCCAACCGTCGAGCCCGATGTGCGCGCCATCTTGCAGAAGGCGGCATCTCCGCTGTGGCGCTGCGGCGTGAGAGTTGCGGTGTCCTCGGTGGACCGGCCTCGGGCCCGCGGCAAGATCCACGCCCTCGCGGGCGCCTTCGCGGTGTTCGAGGGGCGCAACGGCTTTCGACGCCGGCGAGCCCTCGGCGGGCTCGCGCGCCTCGAGGGTCGCGTTTTGCGCCGTGGCTATCTCCTGTCCGTGCCTGAGCTTGCCCAGGTGGCGGCCCTGCCCGCGGAGCCCGTTCCCGGGCTCGAGTGCGCCCGCGCCCGGACCCTCGCCCCACCCCGCGCCCTGCCCCACGCGGGCCGGGTGCTGGGCAGGGCCGACCACCCGGGCTCCTCCCGCCACGTGGCGATCTCTGTCGAGGACGCTCGGCATCACATGCACGTCGTGGGCGAGACGGGAACGGGAAAGTCCACGCTCATCGCCCAGATGGTGCTTGACGACGCCGCTGCCGGGCGCTCGGCCGTGGTTATCGATCCCAAGGGCGATCTCGTCGAGGCGATCCTTACCCGACTGCCAAAGGAAGCGATCGACAGGACGTGTCTGCTTGACCCGGACGACTCGGAGCGCGCCGTCGGTCTCAACGTGCTCACCGGCGATAACCCGGACCTAGTCGTCGACCACGTAGTCGGGGTGTTCAAGCGCATCTACGAACCGTGGTGGGGCCCACGTACCGACGACATCATGCGGGCGGTGTGCCTCACCCTGACATCGATCCCCGGAGCGACGCTCACCGAGGTGCCGCTGCTGCTCAGCCATGAGGGCTGGCGCAGAGAGGTAAGGATGCGGCTTGATCACTCGCCGGGCCTGAGCGCCTTCTGGCTGTGGTACGAGCGCCTCGGCGAGCAGCAGCGCGCCGCCATGGTCGCGCCGCTCATGAACAAGCTGCGTGCGTTCCTGCTGCGCGGCCCGGTGCGGGCAATCATCGGCCAGGCCAACCCTCGGCTCGACATCCTTCGCGCCCTCAATGACGGAGGCCTCCTGCTCGTGCGCATCCCCAAGGGGACGCTGGGTGAGGACACCTCCCGCTTGCTGGGAGCGCTGACCGTGGCGCGCGTGTGGCAGGCGTGTATGCGCCGCGCGAGCGCGGCCGAAGATGACCGGGTCGACACCACTCTCTACGTCGACGAGATGCACAACTACCTCGCGCTGCCGCGTAGCTTCGAGGATCTGCTCGCCGAGGCCCGTGGCTACCGTCTCTCTCTGGTCCTCGCCCACCAGCACATGAACCAACTGCCCCGCGACATGCGGGAGGCGCTCGCGGCCAACGCCCGTACCAAGCTCGTGTTCGCCTGTGCGCCTGAGGACGCCAGGGATCTGGAGCGCCACTTCATCCCGCACCTCTCGGCCCACGATCTCCAGAACCTGTCCGCGTTCCAGGCGGCCTGCAGGCCGTGCCTGGACGCCGGGCGCGGCGGAGCATTCACGTTCCGGACGCAGCCGCTGCCCGATCCCGGAGATCCCGAAAGGGCCGTCGCCGTGAGGGCTCGGAGTGCGACGCGCTTCGGGCGAGCGAGGTCCACCGTCGAGCGCGAGATCCGCAATCGCCACCGCGTCGCCGGCACTCGACTCTTGCCCCAGAAGCCGGGTCAGAACGGGGGAGCCAACCGGTGATCCCCCCGTTGACCCAACCGTTGAGCCAACCGGTGGTCCACGAATGAACGGATCACCCAACAAGGGCCGGGATCGCAGGTCAGGACGGCCGAAAGGTGATCCTGCGAGTGGTGCGACTCGCGTCAATGCGAGGTCGTTCCGACCTCGCATCGATCGCTCCCTGGAGGTCTACGCGACTCGCATCCTGACTGAGCGAGATAGGAACATCTGTCACAACCTCTACGAGCACCACGTACTCACGACGAAACAGCTGTGGGATCTGCACTTCACGTTCACCAACCCGCGCGTCGCTCGCCGAAGACTGCTCAAGCTCTACGAGGCGAGGATTCTCGACCGCTTCCGGCCACACCGTGACAAGTGGGGGTCGCACCCGATCCACTACATCATGGACGAGATCGCAATACGGATCGTGGCCGCCGATCGTGCCATCGACCCCAAGCGAATCCGTTATCGCGTGCAGCGAGACCGCGACCTCGCCAAGAGCTCTCGCCTCAACCACCTCGTGGAAACAAACGGTTTCTTCACGACACTCGTGCGCGCCTGCCTTACGGCAGGCGACCACCAGCTCTCCGAGTGGTGGGGTGAGGAGCGCTGCGCGGCCGAGTGGAGGGGAAGCCTGGAGGCACCTCTGGTCCGCCCCGACGGTCAGGCAGTCGTTGGCAGCCCGACGGGGACGTGCCGTTTCGTGCTCGAACTGGATCGAGGCACCGAACGGGGCGATCGACTGTCCCACAAGCTGCATCAATACCAGCTCATCGGAGGCTCGGACGACTCGCCGGACGCCCTCATCTTCCTGTTCCCAAGCCTGGACCGGGAGGTCAATGCGCGGCGCCATCTGAACGTGCCGACCGGAATGAGCGTCGCGACCAGCCACCCAGAACTATTCGAGGGCGACCCGCTGGGAGCCATATGGCTGCCTGTGGGCGCTGAGAGACGTGTACCACTCATTCGCTTGCCGGGGCGTAACTCATGAACACTCGGATGGAGTTTCCGGACGGAGACCCGGAACAGATCGCCTGGAACCTCATCTGGTCGGTGCGAGAGGACCTTCCCGATAGTGAAGTCCTTCGCGCAGAGGATGTCAGTTGGTCAAACGTCCCGCAGGTAGACGCGCTCTTCAAAGACCGGATTCAACCTGTGCGCAGCTTTTCTCACACGCGCATCCGTTACCGAGACGAGTGCCACAACCCTTGCCAGATCGTCGACTGCTGGGTTCCAAGCATCCTCATGCCGCTTGATGCCCTGAGAAGAGGCGATGCGCTCGACGCACTTGCATGGCTTGAAAAGAGCAACAGTAGGGAGGCAATCCCACACCATGCGGCCGAATCGGTGACGCTGCGCATCCCGGGTGAAGAGGACCGGCTCCTACTCGAGCTGAACCTGGGTATCGAGGTGTTCCTCCTGTCCCGCCTCTACTACAGCGAAGCGCACGAACCGTTGATGCTGCGCGAGACCCTTTTGACCACCGACCATTACCTCGACTACAACATCCATCTCGAGTGGGAGCGGCGCATCAAGGAAGGGCTCCTGTGAGCCAGCAGATCGTGATTGCCGTTGTCGCTGCGGTCCCACCAACCGTCGCCGCGGTGCTGGGCTTTCTGGCTTCGAAGCGATCGATCAGACGCTCGATCGGAGGAAATCCGGGTGTTCCCTTGCGCGAGGTGCTGGCGCAGATGGAGACACGTTCCAACAGCCGCTTGGACCGGATCGAATCGAAGCTCGATCGCGTTGCGGACGAGCACACGGGGATCCGAGAGCGGCTCGCTCGACTCGAAGCCGGCCAAGCGCCACGGGGGAGGGAGCGTTGAACGAGCGTCTTCTCACCGTGCAAGAGGTGTGTGAGGTCCTTCAGGTCGCCCGAGGCTTCGTCTACCGGCATGCCAAGGAGATGGCGGCCGTGAAGGTCGGCAGCCATCTCCGCTTCCGTCGCTCTGGGCTGGATCGCTGGATCGAGTCCCAGCAGCTCGCCGGGGACGAGCCCTGGGCGACGTCTCTGAGGCCGGGCCGAGGGCCAGTCCGCCCCAAAGAAATGTCAGTGCCTCCTGCTACCAGGGAGGGAGCAGGTCGTAAGCGGCGCCCTGCCAGGAAAAGGAAGTGCTAGACATGGCACATATAGAGAAAAGAGGTGTGGGTAAGTGGCGGGCCCGCTACCGAGGGCCCGATGGCCGCGAACACTCCAAGACCTTCAGACGGCGAGCAGACGCGGAGCGCTTCTTGGCGACCGTTGAAGCCGACAAGCTGAGGGGGCATTGGGTCGACCCAACGTTCTCCAAGGTCAGCTTCCGAGATTACGCGGCCGAGTGGCTGGGGTCGATCACGCACGTGAGGCCGACCACCCGCGTGAACATCGAGGGCAGGCTCCGAAACCACATCCTTCCGACCTTCGGAGCCGTTTCGCTAGGCTCGATCAGACCTGGTCACATTAGAACGTGGATCGCGGAGCTGACCGCCAAGGGGTTGGCGGCAGGATCGGTCGCATCGATCTATCGGACCCTTTCCAAGGTCCTCAGGACCGCTGAGATCGATGGCTACATAGCCCGCAGCCCATGCATCGGAATCGAGCTGCCTAAGGAGCAGCTGCGTGACGAGATGCATTTCCTCTCTCACGAGCAAGTGGCGCTGCTGGCCGATGCGATCGACGATCGCTATAAGGCGCTCATCTACACGGCCGCCTACACCGGGCTGAGGTGGGGAGAGCTCGCTGCTCTGAAGACCGAACGCTTAGACCCTCAGCGCAAGACGGTCGCGGTCGTGGAATCCCAGGCCGAGGTAGGGGGCCATCTGTACTGTGGTCCAACCAAGACCGGGGCGACGAGAACGGTGAGCCTTCCAGGATTCCTTTCAAAGATGCTGCAGGAGCAGCTCGAGAACTATCCGAGTTCCGAGCGCCGCGTGTTCACGTCTTCAGAAGGAGGGCCTCTGCGCCGCAACTTCTATAAGCGCCACTTCAAGCCTGCGGTGGTCCGGGCGGGGCTGCCTGCCGGTCTTCGCTTCCATGATCTCCGACACACATGTGCTGCGCTGCTCATTGCTCAAGGCGCTCATCCGAAAGAGATCCAGGTAAGACTGGGACACTCAACGATTCGGATGACCTTCGACAGATATGGTCACCTCTTCCCGAACTTAGACGAGCGCCTCCGCGATGGGCTCGAAGCTGGTTTCCGAAAAGCGGTGCGAAAAGGAGAGCGAGCCCACTGAGTGGACCTGCGAGCGCCAAGAAGGGAAGTCGACTATCAGGTGCAGCGAGTGTTGCCGTGATCGGTTGGGCAGTTCCAGCAAGGCTAGATGGCGGCCGACCTAGGGTTCCCCTTTCCTCATTCGACGCGCCAGCTGATCCAGTAGCAGACTTTCCGTTTCCCGGTGAACCTCAGGATCCTGAGGTTCAAAATCGAGCCGATAGGCCCAGACCAGGTCGATATCTTGACGATAACCAGTCCTGATCTTCCAACCCATCTCACGTGCAGCCTTCCTGATGCCGGCTCTCCACTCCCTAGCCTTGGGCTCGGGCAGATGATGGTGGACGGACCCTTCCACATCCAGCTTGGTCACGTCAGCGTCCGGGATGCTCATGATGTCCGGCTCTCCCAAGAAGACGGTGTTGCGCCGCCCCTTCATCCAGGCAAGCGTCGTCCGAGCGGCCAAGCGCGACTCCCACGCACGACCACATTGTTACCTGTGCCACGAAGTCGGAACGGACCATCTGTTGGGACGAGAACCCGCGGGCGTCGGACGAGCAGCGTCTGGAGGGCCAGGCCGCGGCCAGGCCGCGCGACACCGCGAAACAGCGCGCGACAGCGACTATGCGAGATCAACGAAAGCCCAGGTCAGAGGCGGTTTTCGGTCGTTTGCGCAGGTGGACAGAGTGGGCCCGATCTGTTTGCCAAGGTGAGGGTCGCCGGTTCGAATCCGGTCGCCCGCTCAAAAGAGAAGTTGCTGGTCAGACCCACACCGCCGGCCTCTGGCACCGGCGACCCACGATGGATGAAACTGTATCCGCCGTCCTGAGACGCCGAGCCTCATTGGTGCCGTGAACC
>WHTR01000101.1 GCA_009377635.1 Chloroflexota bacterium | reverse complement strand
TCCGGCTCGACTGGCGCAATCTACGGCGTGCGTCTCCTCGAGGTGCTCCAGACGTCGCCAGATATCGAGACGCATCTCGTGGTGAGCGAACCGGCGAAGAAGACGATCGAGTACGAGACGCGATCGCGTATCGATGACGTGCTGGCCATGTCGACCGTGACGTACGACTACCGGGACGTTGGCGCAGCTATCTCCAGCGGCTCGTTCCCCACTGACGGGATGGTCATCGCCCCGTGCTCGATCAAGACCCTCTCATCGGTGGCGAACTCCTATAACGACAACCTGCTCACCCGCGCCGCGGACGTCTGCCTGAAGGAGCGCCGAAAGCTCGTCATGGTCGTGCGCGAGACGCCGCTCCACCGGGGCCACCTCAAGCTCATGCTGGATGTTACCGAGGCCGGCGGCGTGATCCTCCCTCCCATGCCGTCGTTTTATCATCTGCCGACCTCTGTCGATGACATCGTGAACCAAACCGTGCAGAAGGTACTCGACCAATTCGGCGTCGAGAAGGGGCTGTTCCGGCGCTGGACCGGGGAGGTCAAGGTAGCCGACAGCCGGCCGCCGGAATGACTGAACTGATTGGGAGAAGGAACGATGGCGATTGACACGCTTCCTCGTGTGACCCGCGGCGGTCATCTCGCATACGCGGATCTCCGCGACTGGATTCGACACATCGATGCGATGGGCCAGCTCAAGACGGTGCACGGCGCCAACGTCGATGAGGACATCGGGCAAGCGACCGATGTCCTGCACCACACGCCCGGCTCGCCGGCAGCGATCTTCGAGAACGTTGCGGGCTATCGGCCTGGCTTCCGGGTGCTGGTCAACAGCTTCAATACGCACCCGCGGATCGCCTTCACCCTCGGCATCCCCCACGACGTTCCGCTGGCGGAGATGCAAGAGGCGTGGCGGAAGCGGCTTCACGCCTTCCAGCCCGTTGCTCCCGTCGAGGTAAGCGATGGGCCCGTCATGGCGAACGTCATGCGGGGTGACGACGTCAACGTCTTGATCTTCCCGGCCCCGAAGTGGCACCCGATGGACGGAGGGCGCTATCTCGGCACCGGGAGCTTCGACGTGACGAGGGATCCCGACGAAGGGTGGGTCAACTGCGGCACCTATCGGGTGATGGTCCACAACGAGAAGCAGGTCGGCTACTACATCTCCCCCGGCAAGCACGGCCGGATCCAGCGCCAGAAGTACTTCGATCGGGGTGAGCCCTGTCCCGTGGCGATGGTCATCGGCTCGCATCCGCTCATGTTCCTCGCCTCCTGCACGGAGATTCCCTACGGCTTGAGCGAGTTCGAGTGGGTCGGGGGGATCGCGGGCGAGCCAGTGAAGGTGATCAGGGGACCCATCACCGGCCTCCCGTTCCCAGCCGACGCCGAGATCGTGCTGGAGGGCTTTGCCTCCCCAACGGAGCGGATCAAGGAGGGGCCCTTCGGTGAATGGACCGGCTACTACGCGTCGGACACGCGACCCGAGCCGGTCCTCAACGTACAGGCCGTCTACTACCGCGATGATCCGATCGTTCTCGGCGCGCCGCCGAACAAGCCACCGGACGAGCAGGCACGGTACCGCGCCTTCCTGCGCTCGGCGCTCCTCCGCGACGACATCGAGAAGGCGGGCGTCCCCGACGTGCAGGGCGCCTGGTGCCACGAAGTCGGCGGCTCGCGGCTGTTCCTCGCGGTGTCGATCAAGCAGCGGTACGCCGGCCACGCGCGGCAGGCAGGCCACGTCGCCGCTATGTGCCACGCTGGCGCATACCTCGGCCGGTACGTCGTCGTCGTCGACGAGGACATCGACCCGACGAATCTGGAGGACGTTCTCTGGGCGATGTGCACGCGGTCGGACCCCGAGCGCTCCCTCGACCTGATCAAGCGCGCGTGGAGCGGGCCGCTCGATCCGGCCATCCACCCGGACGAGAAGGGACACAACTCGCGGCTGATCATCGACGCGTGCCGCCCCTTCGAGTGGAGGGACAAGTTCCCGCCGGTGAGCAACCTGACTCCAGAGCAGCAGAAGGTCGCCCGCGAGCGCTGGAGCTGGCTCATTCAGTAGAAAAAAGACCTGCAATTCGTCAATGGAGCGAGATGAGATGGTCGACATCGCGGAGCGTCCCACTGGCATCCGATCCTACCGAGGCCTACGCGAATGGCTCGAACGCGTACAGAGCATCGGCGAGCTTCGGGCGGTGAAGGGGGCCACGTGGCAGGAGGATATCGGCCGCGTCGCCGAGATGCTCACCCACACCGACGGCGCTCCGGCTGTCCTCTTCGACGAGATCCCCGGCTACCCCCGGGGACATCGCGTCCTGGTGAACTCGAACGGGGAGCCGCGGCGTCTCGCCGTCACGCTCGGGCTCGACCCAGACATCAGCACCGAGGGGCTGATGGACTGGTTTGAGCATCGCATGGACGCGATGGAGCCCATGCCCGTCAGGTACGTAGACTCGGGCCCGGTGCTGGAGAACGTCGACGAGGGGGAGGACGTGAACGTCCTCAAGTTCCCGGCGCCCTTCTGGCACAAAGAGGACGGGGGACGCTACATCGGAACCGGGTGCGTCGACATCACGAAGGATCCGGACAGCGACTGGGTCAATACGGGCACGTACCGGGTGATGGTGCATGACGAGAAGCGCGTCGGCCTGTACATCTCGCCTGGCAAGCACGGGCGCATCCACCGGGACAAATACTTCGCCCGAGGCGAGGCCCTCCCAGTCGTGATCGTGGTCGGCGGGGACCCTGTGTTCTTCATTGCCAGCTCGCTCGAGATCGGCGTCGGAGTGAGCGAGTTCGAGTGGGTCGGTGGCCTGCGGGGCGAACCCATCGAGGCGATCCGCGGCCGGCACACCGGGTTGCCCATCCCGGCCCACGCCGAGATCGTGCTGGAGGGATTCGCGTATCCGAACAACAAGCTCATGGAGGGACCCTTCGGAGAGTGGACCGGCTACTACGCCAGCGGGTCGCGCGAGGAGCCCGTCGTGGACGTGAAGGCCGTCTACTACCGGAACGACCCGATCATCCTCGGCGCCCCGCCCAACAAGCCGCCGTATGAGGCGCACCGCTACCGTATCTACCTCCGGTCCGCGCTGCTGCGCCGGGAGATCCGCCTGGCCGGCGTGCCGGATGTCACCGCCGCGTGGTGCCACGGTGTCGGTGGCTGCCGTCTTCTGAACGCCGTCGCCATCAAGCAGCGCTACCCGGGCCATGCACGGCAGGCGCTCCACGTGGCCTCGCAGTGTCGCGCCGGGGCGTATCTGGGCCGGATCGTGGTCGTCGTCGACGACGACGTGGACGTCACGGACCTCGACGAGGTGATGTGGGCCGTGTGCACACGATCAGACCCGGAGCGCTCCATTGATATCATCAAGCGGGCCTGGAGCGGACCGCTCGATCCGGCGATCCCGCCCGATCAAAAGGGCTTCAACTCTCGATTGCTGATCGATGCCTGCCGGCCGTGGGAGTGGCGCGACCAGTTTCCGCCGGCCATCGGACCCGATCCGGTGTACAAGCGCGAGACGCGCGAGAAGTGGGGATGGATCCTTCGGGGCGACGAGCCAGCGTAGCCGCGCAGCCACTACGTCACCCCAAGTCCGCCACCTGCTCAGTACGCGATTGCATAGGCATCGTGACGGGAAATCGCTCCTCTCCCGCTGCGGCAGGAGAGGGCTTCTCAGAGTGTGACCTCCCGATACGCGGCCGAACGTATGAAACGGACCATTGGGACGGACAGCACCATGGCAGCGGACGGCGCAGCAACGGCCCTCGACTACCTGGATCGGCACAACACCGTGTCGCTCGCCACCGTCGGGAGGGACGGGCCATGGGCGGCGACCGTGTTTTATGTCCATATACGTTTTGCCATGTATTTCCTCTCCGAGCCGCAGACCCTGCACGTGCAGAACATTTTGACAAACCCGACAATCGCTGCCACCATCAATGAGGACTACAAGGACTGGCGTCAGATCAAGGGCATCCAGATGTCCGCGCGGTGCGCCGAGGTGACGAGCAAACGCGAGACGGCGCGCGCCCTGGCCGCGTACGTGGAGAAGTATCCATTTGTCGCGCAGTTCCTCTCGCCCGGGCAGCTTCTGACAGGCATGCGAGTCGCGGGGCGGGCGCTGAACGTGCACCTGTACCGCATCGACCCCATCCGGCTCCTCTATCTAGACAATGAGCGCGGCTTCAGCAATCGGCAGGAGATTCCACTGGAGGGACTGCGATGATCCGGGGTCTCGATCATGTCGCCATCACGGTGTCCGATCTCGACCGATCTATCGAGTTCTATGCACGGCATTTCAGCCTCGAGGCCTACTTCGTCCAGCGCAGTCCGGTCGGGCGGCTGCAAGCCATCGCCTACATGCGCTCGCCACAGGGCGTGCTCGAGCTGATGCACGCGCCGGAACGGCTGATGAGCGAGGCGTTTCACTTCTGCTTCGCCACCGAGGATTTCAATGCAGCGTATGCGCGTCTCGTGGGCGAGGGCGTGCCCGTGAAGTCCGAGCCACGGACGACTGCGGCTCGGGACCCGTCGGAGCAGGGGTGGCTCCGTTGCGTCTTCAGCGGTCCAGACGGCGAAGAAGTGGAGCTCCGGGGGCCGGGGACGGCGCCGTGGGGAGCGTGAGGTCGGCCAACGAGCACGGGGCAACGACCACACAGGGGATGCCGCCCTGAAGTGCGGGCCTACAGGCCGTCCCCCCTGGCCCGCCGTTAACGGCGGGAACAATGGCGATGTGCATGAGAAGTGATCCACTAGCATAGACGGTGACAGCCGATTACCCCTCGCTTCTCGAGACGGGAGTCAGGGGCCAGATGGCGACATCCAGCAGCCGGGCGAAGTGGAGCAGTGAGGGTGCTCCGGTGAGCCGGAGCCCGGCGGCATCCGCCATGGTGTTGCGGTCGATCGCCGCTGCGGCAGGCTGCAGCGGCCACGGCGCGTGCGCGATCTCGCCTCGGTATACGACGCCGTGCGGGTCAACCGCGTACAGGCAGTACCGCGCCGTGAGCCAGTGCGCCAGCGAGCCTTGAGCCGGCAGCGCCATCTCGCCCGTCGGACGGTAGTGCCCGACGAACTGCGCCGACGAATCGCTCCGTTGGATGCGCTGGCTGCGATATCCGACCGCGTTCCCAGGATGCTCAACGGACATGTGCGCGTGAAAGTACGGCAAGTGGTACCAGCGGCGGGCTACGGCGGCAGCAACGCGGTTTCCCGCGTCGAGGCTGAAGAAGAATACCCCCGGCTTGTCCCCCAGCAGCACGTAGGTTCGGACGTTCAGCTCCGGAAAGGCCGAGAGCCACGGAACCGACGGGAGCCAACGAGCCCGAACTCCCGACATCCGGAACGGAACCACCCCAACCCACGCCACACCGTCGTAGGTATCGAGCTGCAGGGCGGATGGGACGAGCCGCCGCACATCGTCCGCCGCGACGGGCCAGTGCGCGAAGAGGACATCGTGCCAGCGCTGCGTCATGACCCACGGCCCCCTGGGGGCAGGCCACGGTCGATGCTCGGTGGGTGGGGACCACATGGCGACTGGATGATATCCTAACGGGATGGCACGCGGTTCGGGCCGGACGCTGCCCGGGGAAGCGCGTGCGAACGACGTCTCCGGGCCATGCGGGCCCGGCGCGTGAATGAGGGAGAATTGTGAAGGCGATACGGATCCATGAGTTTGGCGGTCCGGAAGTCCTTCGCTACGAGGATGTCCCGGCCCCCGAGCTGCGCGACGGGGAGGTGCTGATTCGGGTCAGAGCCGTGGGCGTCAATTTTGCCGACCATCTCGCGCGCATCGGCGCCGACGACACGCGCGACGGCCCGATCATCCCTGGTCTGGAGGCGACTGGGACAGTTGAGGCGCTCGGCCAGGGCGTCTCGGGTCTCGAGCCGGGCCAGGCGGTCATCGCCTGGGCACGGGAGACATACGCCGAGCTGGCGATCGCGCCCGAATGGGCGGTGCGTCCGGCGCCCGGCAATCTGTCATTCGAGCAACTGGCGGCGATTCCCATTGCCTTCGGCACGGCGTGGCACGCGCTCGTCATGCTCGCCGATCTGCGGCCCGGCGAACGGGTGCTGGTCCATGCTGCTGGCAGCGGGGTCGGCAGCGCGGCGATCCAGGTAGCGAAGCAGCTCGGGGCGTGGGTCGTCGCTACCGCCGGCCAGGATTGGAAGCTGGAGCGCGCCCGCGATCTCGGGGCGGACGAAGTCATCAACTACACCGACGAGGACGTGGCCTCGCAGGTGCAGGTCCTAACGGGCGGCAGCGGGGCGGACATCGTCCTGGAGGGCGTCGGGAAGGCGACGTTCCCCGCCAGCGTCCGCAGTCTGGCCGAGCAGGGCCGTATGGTGATCTACGGATCGCCCAGTGGCCCGCGCGCGGAGCTGGACACGCGCCCGGCCATCTTTCGGAACCTGACCTTCTACGGGATGTCCATCCGGACGAGCCCGCAGTTCGTGGATACGATCGACGCATTCGCCCGTCGAGGAATGCCCTGGTTGGAGGAAGGGAAGCTCATGCCCGTCGTCGACCGTGTGTACCCGCTATCCGAGGCGGCCGAAGCCCACCGGCGCCTGATCGCCCGCGAGCAGTTCGGCAAGCTCGTGCTGGTCATCTAGCGGGAATCCACGGTGAAACCCGCACAGTAGTATGCCTGCGGCATGCGGGTCTCACGGCGCAATAAGAACAGGCGGAATCCGAGGTGAAACCCGCATGCTGTGGTGCCTGCGGAATGCGGGTGTCACGCTGGAATGAGAAAAGATGACCGAGAGCTCGCATGATCAGATCGTCGTTACTCTGCCAGAGCGCCTTCGCCCCGGATTCCTCGACGGAGTACACGCAGTCTCCCCGCGTGTCGAGATCGTGCTCGTCCCGAACGAGGGGCCGATCCCGTCGGAGGCCGAGCGCACCACGGTCTTCTACCGATCCTGGGCGTTTCAGCGACGCGTCGCCGAGGAGCTGATCGAACGCGCCCGGAACCTCCGTTGGATGCACGTTCCGAGCGCCGGCATCGAGATCGCGCTCACGCCCCAGGTGCTTCAGCGCAACTTCGTCATAACGCGCATGGCGGGCGTCTACGACACACCCGTCGCCGAGCTCACGCTCACCCTCATGCTGTCCGCTGCGAAGCGCATGCCCGCCTACCTCACCGCCCAACGAGAGGGGAGATGGCTCCGGGCGGCGACATGGGACGAGGTGCAGCAGGAGCAGGTGCTGCCCCAGCTACTGCACGGACAGACAGTCGGCATCGTGGGCTTCGGCGGGTCCGGAGCACGACTGAGTGAGATGGCCCGGGCCATGGGGATGCGGGTCCTCGGTCTCCGGCGGAACCCGCGCCCGGACCCACGGACAGACGCGATGTACGGTCCGAGTGGACTGCACGAGCTCCTGAGTGAGTCCGACTTTGTTGTGCTGACGCTGCCGCTTACGCCCGATACGGAGCGCATCATCGACGCGAACGCCCTCGGCCGGATGAAGCCGACCGCGTGGCTCGTCAATGTGGCGCGCGGCTTGCTCGTGGACGACGACGCGCTCATTGCAGCACTCGAGTCAGGCCGGATCGGGGGCGCCTGCCTGGACGTGTTCTCGAAAGAGCCGCTCCCCGAGGGCCACGCGTACTACCGCCTTCCGAACGTCATCGTGACGCCCCACATCGCGGGCGCATTCCCCGAGCTGAACGAGGTCGACCGCGAGTACTTTGTGCGGGAGCTCCGGCGGTTCGTGGAGGGCAAGCCGCTGGACTCCGTGGTCGAGCGGGCGAAGGGCTACTGACCGCTGAGCATTGACGCGAGCTGGCGCAGCGTCACGCCGCCGAGGGGGGAGGGAGTAAACGCCTCCCCCCTCGTGGGGGAGGCCGGCCGCCGGGCCGCAGGCCCAAGGACGGGAGAGGGGGAATTGCTACGAGCCAACAAGCGCAGTGTCATGAAGTACTACGCCCGGCTGGCCACGATGTTGACCAGGCGGCCGGGGACATAGACGACCTGCCGAACAGTGGCCCCATCGAGGTGGGCTTGGACCCGCGGGCTCTCTTGGGCGAGGCGGCGCGCCCCCTCCTCCGAGATGTCGGCCGGCACCTCCAGCTTGTCCCGAACTCGGCTGTTGACCTGAATCACCAGCGTGATCATGGGCTCCGCGATGAGCGCCTCGTCGTAGCCCGGCCACGACTGGAGGTGCACGCTCTGCTGGTGGCCGAGGCGGTGCCACAGCTCCTCCGTGAGGTGCGGCGCGCTCGGCGCCAGCAGCAGGACCAGCCGCTCGCTCGCCTCGCGCCAGATCCGCTTCGAGGCCTGACCGCGGAGGCGGACGAGGCTGTTCGTCGCCTCCATCAGCTTCGCGAGCATCGTGTTGAAGCGGAATCGTTCGATATCCTCGGTGACACCCTTGCTCATCTTGTGCATGAGGCGAACGATCCGCTCATCCGCCGAGCCATGGTCATTGGGTGCGTTCCCGGCGACTCCATCGAGCACGAGCCCCCACACACGATGGAGGAAGGCCTCGACGCCGGAAATGCCCTGCGGGCTCCACGGGCCCCCGGAATCCCACGGCGCGATGAACATGAGGTAGCAGCGGACGGTGTCCGCGCCCATGCGCTGGACGTAGTCGTCCGGGTTGACGACGTTTCCCCGGGACTTGGACATGCGATGGCCGTCAGGTCCGAGAATGATGCCCTGGTTGAACAGTCGGCTGAACGGCTCCTTGAACGACACCAGGCCCATGTCGTGAAGCGCCTTGATGAAGAAGCGGGCGTAGAGGAGGTGCATCACCGCGTGCTCGACACCACCCAAGTACTGGTCGACCGGCATCCAGTGCTCGACAGCGCGCCGATCGAAGGGCGCGTCGTCCACGCGCGGGTTGCAGTACCGAAGCATGTACCACGAGGAGTCAACGAATGTGTCCATGGTGTCCGTCTCCCGACGCCCGGGTCCGCCGCACCTCGGGCACGTGGTCTCGACAAACGCCTCGTAGTACGTGAGGGGGCTCAGGCCCGTCGGACGAAACTCCGCGTCCTCTGGCAGCAGGACCGGTAGCTGATCCTCGGGGACCGGCACGATCCCGCACGTGGGGCAGTACACGACGGGGATGGGCGTTCCCCAGTACCGTTGGCGGGAGATCAGCCAGTCGCGCAGCCGGTAATTGACCGTTCGCTCCCCGATCCCCAGCGCCTCGAACCAGTCGGCGACGCGCTCCATCCCCACATCTGAGGGGAGCCCATCGAACTGGCCAGAGTTCACCATGACGCCCGAGTCAACATAGGCGGCTATGGGGACGCCCTCACTACCGACTGTCCCCTCTGTGGAGGGACTCGCCCCGCCTCTCTCAGCGGGCGTGGTGCCGTTGCGTTCTCCTCCCGCTGCGCGGGTGCCGGCGTCACGGTCCGGCGGCCGGATCACCGCCCGAATGGGGAGCCCGAACTGCTGGGCGAACTCGAAGTCTCGCTGGTCGTGAGCGGGCACGGCCATGATCGCGCCCGTCCCGTAGGACGCCAGAACGTAGTCTGCGATCCAGATCGGCACGCGCTCGCCGCCGGCCGGGTTCACAGCCTCGGCGCCGAGGAATACGCCCGTCTTCTCGCGCTCTGTCGAGAGGCGCTCGATCTCGGTCGCGCGGCGTGCCTGCTCCTGGTATTCGCGCACATCGGAGACGCGATCAGCCGCGAGAAGCTCGTCGACCAGCGGATGCTCCGGCGCCAGGACGACGTACGTCATGCCGAAGACGGTGTCCAGGCGTGTCGTGAAGACCGGGATCTCGAGGTCGTCGCGGCCCGCGACCTTCAGTCGGAACTCGGCGCCATGGCTCTTGCCGATCCAGTTCCGCTGCATCGTCTTGACCCGCTCGGGCCAGTCGATCTCGTCGAGGTCGTCGAGGAGCTGTTCGGCGAAGGCCGTGATCCGGAAGAACCACTGCTCGAGGTCGCGCCGCGTGACGAGCGTATCGCAGCGCTCGCACCGCCCCCCGATGACCTGCTCGTTGGCGAGGACGGTCTGGCAGTGCGGGCACCAGTTTGCCGGCGCCTTGGCTCGGTAGGCCAGTCCGCGCTCGAAGAACTTCAGGAACAGCCACTGGTTCCAGCGGTAATACTCGGGTGCGCACGTTGCGATCTCGCGGCTCCAATCGTACATGGCGCCGATGGTCCTGAGCTGCTCCTCCATCCGTCGGATGTTGTTCATCGTCCAGACGTAGGGGTGGACACCGTGATTGATGGCTGCCTCCTCGGCCGGCAGGCCGAAGGCATCGAATCCGATGGGCTCCAGCACGTTGTAGCCCCGCATACGCTTGTATCGTGCGTGCGAATCCGCGGGGCCGAAGTGGTACCAGTGCCCGATGTGCAGATCCCCGGAGGTGTAGGGGAACATGTTGAGTGCGTAGTACTTGGGCGCGTCTGACCGCTCGTCGACGCGGTAGATGCCCGAGCGCTCCCACTCCTCCTGCCAGCGCCGCTCTACCTGTCGTGGCTCGTACCTTTCGGCCACTGCTCTCGCTCCCGTGTCATCGACACCGCACGAACAAAACGAGCGCGCAGGCTCATAGCCGCGCGCCCCCGTCGCATCTCGTCAGAAATCTGCGATCCCGCTCGTGGGTGGAGCAGAGGGGAATCGAACCCCTGACCTCTTCCATGCCAAGGAAGCGCGCTCCCGCTGCGCCACTGCCCCGTAATGCGAGGATATATCCCCTTCAAGTACGTGATTCTAACAGACGCCAGAGGGTGCCTCAACGCCCGTGGACGGCGCCCGCCACGATGAGCGATCATGAAGCGTATGCGCGTCATGCTCAAGAGCAAGATTCATCGGGCGACGATCACCGAGACGAACCTCGACTACGAGGGCAGCATCGGCATCGACGCTGCCTTGCTGCGCCGCGCATCTCTGCTCCCCTACGAGCAGGTGCATGTCCTCAATGTCACCAACGGCGCTCGCTTCGAGACGTACGCGATCGAGGAGCCCGCGAAGTCTGGCCGCATCGTCGTCTACGGCGCCGCGGCACACCTCGCAG
>WHTR01000100.1 GCA_009377635.1 Chloroflexota bacterium | reverse complement strand
GCTCGGCAAGGCCATGGCTGGCGCCCCGCCCATCCCGGCTATCCCATAGCGTCGCGGTGCTGTGTAGTTACATCGCGCACGGAAAAGTTGACCAGGCCAATGGATGTTGAACGGCAAGAGCGACGCCGCTGGCGAGGATTGCCGTGGCGGGAACACCGTGGGATGAGCCTTGATTGGCTCTGGCAAGCATAGGAGCGGTCGGCACCTCCGTTTCTCATGAAATGGGGATCAGATCGGTGAGTGCCACGGGCTCGGCACAGTGCGGGCATGGGCCACCCGACCCGGCGACATTATGTGGGTGATGTTGTCAAGGGGTCGAGTCTTGTCCGAGCGGGAGGCGGCGCGTGACGTCATGAAGCATCCTCGTCGAGACGAGCAAGCAGGGTGTCAAAGACGTGCTGCCGGCCGACCTGGCCTTTGGCTACCGCGTTGTCCCGTTGCCGCTGGAGGGTGGGGCGGAAATCGGAGGTGGTAACGAAGAAGGTGCACGATTCGCAGATCGACTCGAAGTGGCAGTCCATCTCGATGGGCCGGGCACAGTAGCCGTTGCCGAGCATGCGTGGGTGCATTTCGGCTCGGAGCTTGCGCATCTGGGTGCCCTCGGCATCCGCGGGCAGTTCCTGAGGTTGGTTGTAGAGGGCCTCGACCTTCTCGGAGACAGCGAAATACTCGTTGGCCACGGTGCGGTCCGCGATGCGGGCATAGACGAGGGTCATGCTGAGGGAGCGATGGCCCAACAGCGCGGCGATGGCTTCTAATGGCATGCCCCGGTTGATGGCCTGGGTGGCGAGGGTGTGACGCAGTTGGTGCGGAGAGACTCGCCACAGCCCGGCGCGTCGGGCGACCTTCGCCACCGCGCTATCCACTCGCGACACGGTCATCCTCCGTCCGTGGTCGGTGAACAGGGAGTCGGTGCGCAGGGTGTCGATCCGCCCGCTGAGCCACTCGTCGAGGAGGGCTTTGAGCTGGGGGTGCAGGGGGATATAGCGATCGCTGTGGAGCTTGCCGACCGGCACGCGCAGCCAGTACGCCGAGCCGATCTGGACCACGGCATCGACGGTCAGGTCGATGAACTCACCGCGGCGCAAGCCCGTGCGGGCGAGAAACTCCACACAGAAGCGGGCAAAGGGATCGGTTTCGGCCCGCGCCGCTCGGAGCAGCTTGGTCGCCGCCGCGTCGTCGAGGAAACGCGGGAGAGGCCGGTCGATGATGGGCATGTCTCCCGGGAAGAGCAGGGCGCACGTGGGGGCGTCGTCGCCTGCCCACTCTGCCAGGCGGGTGAAGGCCATGCTCAGGGTTCCCAGATGACCAGCTACCGCTCTGCGGCTCAGCACTGCCTGGCCGTCACGTCCCGGTCGGAGTGCGAGCCAATTGGCCAGGTGCCGTTTGAAGGCCTCGAGGTGGGCGCGGCGCACGTCAGCCATTCGGCGAACCTCGGGAGCACGGGTAGCCAGGAAACACGCGAATTCGCGGAGGGTGGCCTCGATGCGCTTCACGGTGGCGGGCCGCAGGGTGAGGGCGATCTGGTCCAGGTAGTTCCGCAGTGTGGCAGCCATGGTTGGCGCCACCCCATCCCACTGCTGGGAACGGCGATCGGCGTGCATCCGAGCCGAGGCATTGACGAGCTTGGTGGGCGGCGCGTCAAACACGCCGAGGTGGAACAGGGTGGCCTCGGCGCCACGGAAGGTCTTGGCCAGCGTCAGGCGCAGCCCGCTCCCGGGACGGTGGTTATGTGCCGCCTCGATCAGCGCCGTGCACCCGTCCTCGAATTGCGCCCGAGTAAGCTGATCGGGCCGAATCTGGCAGAGCCCGGCCAGTTTCGCGACGTGTGACCACTGGGCCATCGCCGTGTCCAGGAAGGCGTTCCCGAACACGGGGTGGAGACGCAGCGCGACGTCGCCGAGGAATGGCCGGCCGAGCACGACGAAGGCCGCGCTGGTGGCCGCCCACTGGGTGACGATGAGCCAGGTGACGAAGTGGCGGATACGCAATGGGAGGGCGCACTGCGCCTGGAGGGAAAGCTCGGCCCAGTCCTGGGGCGAGCCCACCCGCGCACCGAAAGCGCGTGCTGGCCACAACGCCTTGCGGTCGGTGTGGATGCCCACCGCTCGCAACGACCGAACGTAGGCATCGACCAGCTCCAGATGGGCCGGGGTGAGTGCCAACGGGGCGGGCACTCAGAGCTCCTCAGGAAGGAGGTTGACGCCAGGCGCGGCGAGGTCAGCCTCGATCGCATCAACCGCTCGGGTGTACTCCTCGACCAGCCAGGTGTTGGCAAGGTGCAGGTAGATGCGGGTTGACTCGATGGACCGGTGCCCAGCCTGGGCCTGCACGGCCTCAAGGGCCATTCCCGCCTCCCGCAGCCGGGTCAGACACGTGTGCCGCAGTTGGTGGCAGGTGAGCTGGACCATCTCCGCACGTTGCCTGGCGCCGTCCACGATCTCGTCAAGACCGGAGGCGCTGAGCGGCTGCCCCCGTCGTCGTCCTTTGAGCACAACGAATACCCGGTCAATGTCGGTCTGCGGCCGTTCGTTCGCCAGGTAGTCGGACAGGGTGGCGAAGAATCGCTTCGATACCGGCACGCTGCGTTGGTGGCCGCCCTTCCCCTCGGCGATGAACAGGCGGTGCTCACCAGGAGAAATGTCCGGGAGTCGCAGGCCGAGCACCTCGCATCGGCGCAAGCCGCCGAGCACCATCGCCTCCACCATGGCTCGGTCGCGATGGGTGCGCAGCGCGGACATGAAGCGGTCCACGTCGGCAGGCGACAGCACGCGGGGCAGGGTGCGTGGGGTGCGAATCAGCGGCGAGGCCCATCGGCCTGGTCGACCGGACGGTCGTCGGGTCGCCGTTCCCCGAGGGACCGGGTTGTGGTGCACGCCGAGATCGCCGCGGACCAGCAGATAGGCGAACAGCCCGGACACGGATGCCAGGCGCCGCTTGATGGTCCGCGCCGACAACCCCGCCTCGCCGTCTTCCAAGCGGACCATCTTCGGTCCCAACCGGCGAGCGCGTTGGGCCTTGATGAACGCGAACACATCGGCGGTGGTGATTGCCTCGGGCTCCTTGCCGACGACCGAGAAGAACACGTTCAGGTCGAAGGCCACGGCCAGCCAGCTGTTCAGTCGGAGCCGGGCGCCGGCGAAGGCCAGATACTCGTCAACGAACGGATGACCCAGGGTGATGGTCTGCGGGTGAGAATCGTCGAACGAGCGCGTCAGGAGAGGGGACCACGACATGGCGGATCGCTCCTATTCCTATATAGATGTGGATGTAGTTCACCCACATATCTACCAAAGCGGCGCTCAGCGATCTCATCCGCGTTGCGGTGGCCTACAACCTCGCCGGCAAGGAGTGAGGTAGGCCCTCGGCCACAAAGCGGTGGAGGTCCGTCCAGCGGGACTGAGGCGCCGCACGTATCCGAGGCAGCCGCGCTCTTTTCCTTGATTCGCGACATCGTCTCGATGGAGCATGCCGAGATTGTCTCGATCGGCGACAGCCGTCGCCGTCTTTGAAATCGTGCGCTGGGTCGCAGCGCCTCGCGAACCAGTATGGCCGATCGTCTCCGACCTGGAACGGTACGCCCACGTCGCACCGAATCTCAGCGCTGCGCACGTGATCGAGGGCTCCGTCCTGGGCACGCGCCGCCGCTGTTACAACACAGGCGGTCGCAGCTCGACTGAAACCCGCACCCTCTGGGATGACCCGAACTGGTCGCTCTTCATCTGGGGATGGCGCTTCGCCACGTACAGCAACGAACAGGGACTCACGAGTCGGCTCCTGAGCCCGGACGAGCTGTTCGTGGGCACCTGAATCCCCATAGCTCCCAAAATCTTGCGTGGTGAAGCAAGTAAATCGGGCTCGTAACGACTTTGTCACTCCATCTGATAGCGCTTGCCCCGATCAGAAGGACGCGGACCAATCGCGGTCGTTGTCCTCGAGCCACCTATTGATCGACTGGTTATCGAGTAGTGTCGTTCCGTTCGCGATAATCCGCACGCCCTTGAGCCGCCAGCCACCCGCGAACCCGTCTGGAGACTTGTGGATTTTCACGGAGTGGATGTCCGAGCTGCGCAAGCCTGTCCCGGGATCGAGGGCGAACGAGTCCGTGTTTCCGCGCTCGAAGTCGTCGTGCCACGGGTTGTCGAGGTTCCACGTTCGGCCCGCGAGGGTGATTGACACGTCGTCGTCGGTCCCCGCCCAAAGCACGTCCGCTGTCGTGATTCGAACCTCCAGCGTGTTGACGAGCTCCCGATCCGTGACGCAGCCGACCCACGTGCGGTCTTCGTCTTCCAGCCACTTGTTGATCCGGGGCTGATCGCAGATAACGTTCCCGCCAAACCTCACCTGCACGCCCTGTGAAGCTTCCAGCCCCCCGCGAATCCGTCAGGACTCTTGCGGATCATGATCCGTTTGATGTCCCCGAGCGTCAGATCCGGTTCCCAGAGCGCGTAACCCTCCTTGTTGTTCCGCTCCCGGTCATCGTGGTTCGGAGTGTCGAGCACAACCGTCCGGTCGCCAATGTCCAGCCAGACGTCATCGTCCGTCCCGGCCCACAGCTCGTCCGCGGTCGTCAGCTCGACGAACAGGTGGGACCAGCCGATTTGCCCTCGGGTGTATGCGCATCGGCGACGGGAGTTGCCGTCCATCGCGCAGTCCTGACGAGGATGGGCGCACGCGCCGCAGTTCCCGTTCGGAATCTGGTCGCAGCCGTGCAGAGAGTCGCACGTAGAGCAGGGAGTGCCGCTGCCGGTGTACTCATCGGCGGCACCGAAGAGATGGCTCACCTCATGCGCCGTAATAATGTCGATTGTCCCCTGGCCCCAGCCGCCCCAGTTGTTCCGTTTGGCGAGGACGAGGCGGCCGCCGCCGGCGTAGGCATGCCAGCAGTTAGCGTACGGGGTCACAAAGACCGCGATCGCGTGGGCCGCCCTATTCGCGACCCGCATATGCTCTCGGTATTCGCCGACACTCGCCCACGCGGCCGAGTACGTGTGACCATCGTAGGCTACCTGCGCCATGGCCGGATCACGCCAGCGCGCCTCCAACGAGCCAGAGTTCGGACAGTTGGCTGCGGTGTCGCTGCCATTTGCCACGTCGATCTTGACGAACTGGAAGTCGTAGACCCACGAGAGGCTGCCTGCGGGGTGCTCTGACGCCAGCCAGTTCAGCCCGTCGACAATCTCCTGGCAAATCTGATTGCGCTCCGTGGTCCTAAAAGCTGGCCCTCCGCGGCGGGACGACTCGACGAACACGATTCCATCCGCCATTTCACCGGTCATCTCCCAGCACGCAGCCTCGGTAAAAAAATGGTCGAATAACTCCGCGACGAACTCGGACCGAAGCCCGCGAATGCGGTCGTGCCACTCGGGCCCGAGATTGAAGGCGAGGCGGGCAAGGTGGTACGCCGCGGACGGGTCGTTAAGCCTTTCTGCGAGCTCGCGCTCGTAGGTCGCAAACGCCTCTCCTGACATTGGTCCTTGGGGACGTCGTCGGCCCCCGGTCCGACGCCCCTGTTCCGTCGGCCGGGGTTCGGTATCAGGCTCCGACGCAGGCGTCCCCGTGCGGCGCTCGTATCCTTCAAGAAACGCTCCAAAGTCCTCCGGATCGATCGCGGAATGTGGCGCCGGCGCTTCCATCCCGGGATCGCCCCACGACCTGCCGAGGCGCGCTTTTTCATCCTTTAGCCTCCGGTAGTCCGGCGAGAACCGTGTGTTCCACTGCTCGATAGCGCGACGCTGCTCCTCGGTCAGCCGTTCGAAGTGCGCTGCGCTCACGGAGCTTTTGAACACCCCGGAGAATAGGCCCAGATCCTGAGCGGCCGAAGCTTCATCAGGCCGGGCTAACGCCTCGACCGCGACGCGGCCATACTGAGCGACGACCGGGAGGCCCATTTCGCGCAGACGGTTAGCCGCTTCACCACGAGTTGCGAGCGATGGTCGTGCGAGGAGGAAGAGGTACGGGGACCTCGGACGCTGTTCTGACGGATTGTTCACGGCATCCCCCATGTAATTGATCTCGGTCGGTACCTTTATAGTCCAACCACTGTAGGCCAACCACCCGTCACGGCCCGCGCCCGTAGGACCCGCGTATTCTTTGGGAGGCAAAGAGGTGTGGAGTAGGCAGGTGCTCGCGGGTCTGGATTGAATTTCCGTTCGAGACCCGTCACTACCTGCCTAAATGGCACGAGCTCAGCCTGGTAGAGGGCGGGGGTGCGGGGGAGGAAGAAGCGCGCATAAGAGGATATTTGCCGCAATTTGCGGTCATTTGGAGCGGGAGACGGGATTCGAACCCGCGACAACCTGCTTGGAAGGCAGGGGCTCTGCCAGCTGAGCTACTCCCGCGTGTGGGACAATACCCAATTATATCCAAGCCTGGGTCGATGGGGCCTGCGCGGCGCCGCCTCGAACCGAAGGTCCACTCCTAGCCGAGTCGGCCTCGAACACCCGAGCACCACGATCAGCCGTCAACACAGCGTCTAGAACCCCGGCCGCAAAGCCCCGTCATCCTGAGGAGCGCAGCGACGAAGGATCTCTCGTGACCGCCAACTTACGCTTAAGGGGAGATCCTTCGCTTCGCTCAGGATGACAGAAGACGTTTTCGGCCGCACCTCTAGCGCGCGCCATGCGATCGACAACCGTCGTGGGGGCGACATGGAGCGTTTGGCCCTCGTCTCGCCGACCGCGCGGGAGCCGGAAGGCGCGGGCAGGAATGGCGATGCTATCGCGTCAGCAGCGCGAGCATCGCGCCGATCGCGATCGCAGGCACGTACGGGAATGATCGCTGCCCACGACGCCAAGCGACGACCGCCACGAAACCACCAACCACCGCGGCCCACCACGCTGCCCAGAGCACGAACTGCCAGCCGTGCCAGGCGCCAATGGTCGCCAGGAGGAGCGCGTCGCCGGCGCCGAACCCGCCCGCGAGCACAAAGGGCAGCAGGAGCAACCCGCCCAGGATAAGCCCGAGCAGGCTCAGCTGAACCGCGTCCCACCCCGAAACGGCCGAGACCAGCACACCTGCACCGCTTCCGCCAAACGTAACCCACGCGGGAACCTGCCGCCAGCGCAGATCCGTCGTGGTCGCCGCAATCAGAAGGATGAGCACAACCGGCGTCGCCAACCACTCAGGCACCGGCGTCACCCTCCGCGACGACCTGCCGAGTCGCTGACTCGGGCAGGAGGCATCGCTTCCAGCTCGCGGCGAAGTCGTTCGAAGAGGTCCCGCGTATCCGGCTCAGGCTCGTAGCACGCTGGGTCATCCACAGGGTCCTCGGGGTCGAAGAACGCCTCCTTCAGCGCGCGCCGGAGGCGACGCTCCTCACGTATGAGGGAGCCGAGGTCTCCAAGCTGATGGTAGCAGCGAAAGAGGTCCCTGACAACGTCCTCGAGCGTCGGCTCAGTCTTGAGGAGGATTCGATATAGCGGGAGCGCCTTCTCGACATCTCCATCCCGAGAGAAGAGCTGGGCCAGACGGACCGTCGCTCGGCTCCATTCCTCTCGATACCGGGCACGAAGGCCGAGACCTGATTCGCCGGGATCGTCCACCCACTCAAAGAAGCGCGCTCCCTGTCCCGAAAGGAGGTTCCCTTGATAGTGCGCGAGCGCCTGCTCCAGCGCTACCTTCGCCTGATCGGCATGTAGCTTCACACCATCCCGACAGAGGGCCAGGAATTTCTGAACATCGGACTCGATGAATCGCGCGTCGAGCCGACACGTGCCATCCCGCTCGCAGCGCACGGCGTCCGTCGGAATACCCGATACCTGCCGCGCCAAGAGCGCCCGCAGGCGAGCCATCTCCACCCGCATGCGATTTCCGGCTCGGTCGGCGTCGGCATCCGGCCACAGCGCGGCCATGAGCATGTCCTTCGAGACTGCCCCGTCGGCGTGCGCAGCTAGGAACGCGAGGAGCTCGAATGCCTTGTAGCAGGTACGGTCCCCAAGTCTTGGCGTGATGGTCCGCCCGCGGCTCTGCACGGCGAACTCGCCGAGGCAGCCGACCTGCACGAGCGCCCCGCCGTCGAGGGCCGGACCATCAACGATGTCCCGAGCCGACGCCGACGCGAGTGCCGGCGCGGGAGCCCACCCGCCTTCGCCGGCCGGAACAGCATCGATGTCCGGAGGCTTGCCCTCGGCTGTGGGGAGCCCCGAGTTCGGCGGCGCGTGATCTTCATCATTCACCGGTTGTCCAGCGTCCAGGGGAACGCGCGAGTCCGCCGCGTGTGCGGGAGAGTCGCGCTGATGGCCATCGATACGCCCGTCGGTGCTGGTCTCTGACCCCACTTCGCTGCCGCTGTCCGACGTGGACTCCGTATCGGCGGCGTTCGTCGCTCCGGCGCCCGCGCCTCGCGATGATCGGTCTACCGTCCGCTTCCGCAGCATCCGAACCAGGTCGCGAAGATGCTCGTCCGAAACGCGGAATCCGCGAGCGCGGACAGATGCCCGTCCGTCGATACGCGCGAGGAGGTCGCCGGAACCGACATCGGGCTCCTGAGATTGGCCGAGCAGGCGGACGGTATCACCCTGATCGCGGGTTCCGAGCACGAGTCGCGTGCTGAAGTTGGCGAGCGTCTCCGCGCTCAGAGCGGGCGTTCGCGTCGTCGCGGCAACAAGCCGCACCCCGTAGGCCGGGCCGTGGAGCCCGATCATTGACAGCGTTCCTCCAGCGTCGCTGAGAACACCCATCTCCCCGATCACGAGTACGAGCTCGGGCATCTCCCTCGTCGGTGCCCACGCGCGGTCTCCAGAGCCTGCACCGCCCCGCATCCTCCGGAGCAGCTCGGCTCGGACCTGCTGAAGGACCTCGGACACCCGCTCCTGGTCGATCGGGTCGACGAAATCGCGTGCCAGGTGTGGGAGAAGCTGCATCTGATCGGGCAATGAGCTTCGACGAGCGACTGTTGAGAGGCGCAGCTCTTCCGGAGGAATCCGCGCGGCGAGGGCGGCAATGAGGCTCGTAAGAACGACGTTGCCGCCACCCTCGGGCGGACCCGAGATGAGCACATGCCCAAGGGCGCGCCAGTTGGCATAGAGCGTTTCCCCCTTCGGCAGGAGCCCCAACGGAAACAAGCACAGCGCATCCAGCCGGCGTTCGTCAGGAAGTGTGAGCACACCGCCCGTCTTCAGTCCGCCGATCTGCAGCACCACGTCGTGGTCACGCGTCGGAGATGCAAGGGCCTTAGCACCCAGTCGGACACCGATACCCTCGGCAAGGTCCAGCAATCGGGGGAACGCGAGAAGCCCCGATGTCAGCGTGAGCGCGACCGAGCTGCGCCCTTGACGCGCCATGACGACTGACGCGTCCCAGACGCCTTGGTCGGCGAGGAATCGAAGAACGTCTCCCGCGACGAGCACGACGGGCTCCACCTCGCCGCCGTGGAGGCGGTGCGCGAGCACGCGTACAAACTCGGCCTCCGCGAAATCGTCGTTGGGATCTGGTTCGGGCTCGGTCGGGATGGGGAGCTCGTCCAGGCTCCTGCGGGCGCGCCGTCGAGCGAAGACCGCCGCGCCACCGACAGCCGCAGCCGCCAGCCCGGCAGCTCCATAGAGCAGCGGCGGCGCCTCGCGGACGCGCCCCAGCACATCGAAATCCACTGCTATCTCGGGCATGACGACGGAGACCGGCAGCCGAGCCGCGCCGTCCTGTCCGGCCGGTGCAGCATCCTCTGCCATCGTCGCGGAATCGGGAGCATCCGTGAGGGTCGCCTCGTCGCCTGACGGAACTGTACCGCCATCGTACGATGGCACACCCATCTGGTCGGCCTGCCCGGGGGGCGGTTCACCGCCCATATTCGCCGAAGAGGGCAGCTCGAGACGAAGACCTGGCCAGATGAGGTCGGGATTCTCCAGCACGCGGCCGTCTCCAAGTCTGGCAGTGCCGCGGTTCTCGTCGTAGAGCGCCTGCCAACGACTTTCATCCCCGAGGAGGCGGGCCGAAATTTCGCGGAGCGTGTCACCTTCTCGGACGATGTATGTGGGCTGCTCATCACCCGCAGCCGCGCGCGCTTCGAAAGGAACCAGAAGAACCCATCCAGGGTGGATGACCCCGGCCGCCGTGAAGGGTCGACCGTCCGACATCAGCCGCCCCAGGTTGGCCTGGACCAGTCGCGGATACTGCGCGCCATCGCCGTAGATGCCCTCCGCGATCGACCAGAGCGTATCGCCCGGCCGAACTCTGTACACAACAGTCGCTTGCATGCTGTCCTGCTGCCCTACCTGGCTGTCCGGACGAGATCCGTTCTCCCCCTGAACAATCATGACCGGGGCAGTGGGCTTCGGGGACAATGGAGCCGCGAGTCCACTGGCCGGGGATCGGGAGAGCACATTGGCCACGATCAGTGCGACGATAGCGCCGTCCACGAGTCGCCGAACGATGGGCGGCGTCACCCGGTCGGAGATCACGCACAGTCCCTTCACCCAGGACGTGCCGTGCGAGGCAGCCAAAGCGGTGGCGACAAACAGTCGAAGCACGAGGGAGCTGGCCATCCAGAGCCACACCAACCAGGCCGCGGTCGTCAGGACGTATGCGAGGGCATCTAACGGGACAACGGACCCTTGCAACGTAGAGACGACGAGGTCCCAGCTCGGCGGCTGGTCCGGGAGGCGGGGAGGACCGGCCAACGCGACAAGTGCGGCGGCTCCAGCGGCCAATCCGGCAACCAGCCCGGCGAGGCCCAGCAGGCTGTGCTCATGTTGCTCCGCGCGCGATCGGGCGATGCTGTCCATGTCTCCCCTCCTTGTTGCGGCCCGTCATCGGCCGGTCGGGACGCCCGGGCCTCCTGAGCGCAGTCGCCTGCCGCTGATATGTGGAGCGTTCGGCTATAGCTCGCCCAGCTCAATAATGGCCGCGTCGGTGCTGAAGAGCAGCCCGCTGTAGTGGAGCAGGTACCTCTTCCCCGCTGTAACCTCGTAGGCCAGCGAACCGGCCAGCTTGCCGCCTGGACCCACTGTGCCGTTGAGTGCCGCAGCAGGCGCGTTCGGGATAGTCGTCCACGGGTACTGATATCCCTCCTCATCACGGAGCTCGAAGCTCCCAACTGCGGACACGGGCACCTGCGTC